>DATGXO010000232.1:0-3656 GCA_035298965.1 Opitutaceae bacterium
TCTATCGCGCGCTCGCCTACGCCGCCGTCCGCCACCTGGCGTGGATCGAAGCCGCACCGGAAACCCTGCGCCCCACGCTCGCGCTCTGGCTCGCCGGCGACGAACCGCCGCTCGCCGCCGCTCGCGCCGAGCTGCTCGGCGACTGGCCGCCGCTGCCCGCCACGCCGGCGGACGAGGCCACGCTGCTCTCCGCTCGTCTTGGCCAACCTGTTTCCGTCGACCAACTTTTCCCCGACTGGCTCGCCACCGAAGCGCCCGCGCTCACCGGCCCCGCGCGCGACCGCCTCCTCACCCGCCCGCCGCTCTGGCTGCGTCTCCAGACCGACGTGCCCGCCACCGTCGACGCCTGGCTCGAGCAGGAAGGGCTCCCCTTCCGCCGCGAACCCGCGTTTCCCGACGCCCGCGCGCTGTTGATCGAGACGGACGTGACGCGCAGCGCGCCCTTCGAAGCCGGCGCGTTCGAAGTGCAGGACCTCGGCTCGCAACTCATCCTCGCCCTCGCTGCGCCCGCGCCCGGCACCCGCTGGCTCGACGCCTGCGCTGGCGCTGGCGGCAAGACGCTCCAGCTCGCGCGCCTCCTCGGCGCCGCCGGCAAAGTCGACGCCACCGATATCCGCGCCGCCGCCCTCGCCGAGCTCCGCGCCCGCGCCGCCCGCGCCGGTCTGCGCAACATCACCACTCTCGCCGCCGCGCCCGCCGCCGACCGCTTCTACGACGGCGTGCTCGTCGACGCCCCGTGCAGCGGCTCCGGAACCTGGCGACGCCACCCGCACCTGCGCTGCCAGACGACCGCCGCCGAGCTCCGCGCGCACCACGAGCGCCAGCTCGCCATCCTCGCGCAGAACGCCGCCCACGTCCGCCCCGGTGGCCGCCTCGTGTACGCCACGTGCTCGCTCGCGCGCGCCGAGAACGAAGGCACCGTCGCCGCCTTCCTCGCCGCGCATCCGCACTTCCGTGTCACGCCGCCCGCCGAGTCGTTCGGCTGCGCCGTCGGCGAACTCGGCACCGCCATCCTCCCGCACGTGCACGACACCGACGCGTTTTTCGTGAGCGTGCTCACCCGCGGCTGAGCGCCTCTCGCCGATGCCCTCCGCCCGCACCTTCTGGATCCTCAGCTTGATCGCCGCGCTGGCGCTGCTCGTCGGCCGTCGCTACGAACCCGGCCACGGTTTCACCGCGCTGATCCAATTCGACGTCGAGAACCAGCTCCGGCAAACGCCCACACTCGCGGCGATTCCGCACCACGTGCGCACGCCGACCGGTTTCGACGGTCAATTCTACGCCCAGATCGCGCTCGATCCGCTGCTGCTCGACCCCGACACCACGAAAGCGGTCGATTTTCCGCCATTCCGCGCCCGCCGGATTCTCGTGCCAGCCCTCGCGCACCTGCTCGGCGCCAGGCAACCGTTCTGGATCATCCACGTTTTCCCGCTGATCAACGTCCTCTTTTGGGCGCTGCTCTTCGCGCTGCTGCTCCGCACCGTGCCGACCGCGGCCGCGTTCGACCGCACCGCGATCACCGCGATCCTGTTCTCGACCGGCGCACTGGAGAGTATCCGGCTTTCCGTCATCGATCTGCCCGCGACCTACTTCGCCGTGCTGCCGTGCCTGCTCGGCGCCACCGGCGTGGGCGCCGTCGCCGCGTTCGCGTGCACCTGTCTCACGCGTGAAACCGGCGTGCTCGCGGCCGCGGCGTTCTTCGTGCGCCGCACGCCGGTCGAGCGGTCGTTTTTTAGCCGCGCGCTGCTCGGCGCCGCCGCGCTTACGCCCTTCGTCCTCTGGATGGCCTATCTCAACCTCCGCGTGGAGTCCGCGTTCGTCCCCCGCGGCCCGGTCGGACTGCCGCTCGTGCACATGGCCGATGCGCTCGCGCTCAATCTCTGGCGCGTGCTGACAGAGCTGAGCCCCGGCGCCATCAACTCGTTGCTCGTCATCGCCGGTCTGCTCACGCAGGCGGTGTTTCTGTGGACGCACCGCCGATTCGACGACCCGCTCTGGCGCATCGGCGCGGCGTTCACGTTGCTGCTGCTGATCCTCGGCGGCCCGGTGTGGGAACTCCCCTCGGCGGCGTGCCGCTACATGCTTCCGCTGACAATCGCCGTGAACCTGCAACTCGTGCGCGAGCCGGCGACTCCGCACCGCTGGTGGTGGTTCATCGCCAGCAACGCCTGCCTACCCTTCGGCGTGCTGCGTTTCCTCACGTACGAGTCATAACGCGCCGCACGGGCCGGGTGGCGCCGCTCGCGCGAGCGGCGATCCCAAAGTCCGTAGCGGAACGCGTGAGCGTTTCGCCGTCTCGTTTCCCCAGCGGCGCTCGTCAGCTCACCAACCCCGCGGCCTCGTCGAAGCCGAGCATGAGGTTCATGCACTGCACCGCCGCGCCCGACGCGCCTTTGCCGAGATTGTCGAGACGCGCGATCACGAGCGCCTGCTCCTCGTGGCCGAACACCGTGAGGTCGCAGCGGTTCGTGCCGTTGCAGGCGAGCGTGCGGAAGAAACCGTCGTCGACCTCCGTCGCCGCATTCGCCTCGGCCACGCGCACGAAACGTTCGCCTGCGTACGCCTCGGCGAGCGCCGCCGCGATTCCCTTCGCGCCAACCTGTTTCTCCAGCAACCGCCGCTCGAACGGTATGCACACCGCCATGCCGCGGTAGTAGTCGGCCACGATCGGCAGGAAGTTCGGGGTAAACGTCAGACCCGACACCGTCTTCATCTCCGGCAGATGCTTGTGCGCGAGCGCGAGACCGTACGGCCGCGGCGCGACGCGCTGGTCCGCCGTCGACTCCTTCGCCTGGCGAGCGGCGACATCGGCCGCGTTTTCCGCGTAGGCCGCGATGAGCTTCTTCCCGCCGCCACTGAATCCGGTGAGCGAAGTGCACGTGATCGGGTAATCCGCCGGCACGATGCCGGCCTCGACGAGCGGCGAGACGATCAGGTTGAAACCGCTCGCGTGGCAGCCGGGCACCGAGACTTTCTTCGCCGCCTTGATCGCCGCGCGCTGTTTGCCGCGGTGGAGTTCCGGCAGGCCGTAAACCCAGTCCGCCGCCGTGCGGTGCGCGGTGCTGGCGTCGAGAAACCGCACGTGCGGGCAATCCGCCGCGAGCGCCACCGCCTCCTTCGAGGCCGCGTCGGGCAGGCAGAGGAAAACGAGGTCGGCCGCGGCGATCATCGCCTTGCGCGCCGCCGGGTCCTTGCGTTTCTCGGGATCGATCGCGATCACTTCGACATCCGCGCGGCCGGCAAGCCGCTCGTTGATCTCGAGGCCCGTGGTGCCCTCGCTGCCGTCGACAAAGACTTTCGGTTTCATAGGCGGAAAACGTTTCGGAGCGCGACACTGCGGCGGCAAGCGCCCCGAGCGTCAACAACACTAACGGCGCATTTCCCCGCGCCCTCCCCGCGCACCCATAACCCATCACCTCGCACCTTTCGCCTTCCGCTTCTCGCCTCACCTCAGCGGTCCGAAAAGCTTCTCCAGCACCTCGAACAGATCCTTCGCCGGCGCCTGTGCCGCGCCGCGACCCTGCACGAGCCTGATCGCCCGATGGCCCACCACCTCGTCGTGGTTCACCTCGACGAGTCGCACCGAGTTCAGCCGCTGTATCGCCACATCGCTCACGCTGAGCGGCCGCAGCGCCAGCGGCAGGCCGGTCCAGTAG
>DATGXO010000233.1:0-3319 GCA_035298965.1 Opitutaceae bacterium
GACCGGGTCGGCGTTGATGTAGGGCAGCACGGTGAAGCCGTCCTTCACGAGGATCTCGGCGGCCTTGAGCGTCTCGATCGGGTCGGGGAGGAGATAGTTCGGGTCGGGATGGATCTCGAGTTTCACCCAGGCCGGCAGGCCCGCGGCGCGGGCGAGGCGAGCGATGCGCACGGCCTCCTCGGCGTTCAGCGCGCCGGCGGTGTTCGGCAGCACGAGGTAGCGCTCGGGCTCGAGAAACTCGAGAATGTTGGCGAAGGCGTCGCCTGCGCCGGAGAGATCGGCGCGCTTCAGCGCGACGGTGACGAGCTGCGATTCGCTCGCCGCGAGCGCGTCGCGCATGAGCTCGGGGCGGGAGAATTTCCCGGTGCCGACGAAGAGGCGGGACGAGAACGTGCGGCCGGCAACGGTGAGCGGGGAGTGCGGGAGCGTGGTGGACATCGCGTGCGAGAAAATCGCGCGGTGAATCATGGCTGCGCGCCCGCGCGTGCAATTCCTATTTGCGCGGGTTGGCGCTGGCGCGAGGATCGGCGCGATGACCGCCGGCGACTATCTCGCGCTGCTCCTGATGGGCCTGCTCGGCACCGGACACTGCATCGGGATGTGCGGGCCGTTCGCAATCGCGGCCGGCGGTGGTGGCGCGGCCGGCGCGGTGCTCGGGCGCAGCCTCGCCTATCACGCGGGGAAGACGCTCACGTACGTGTTCCTCGCGGTGTTGTTCAGCGTGATCGGCGGCTGGGTGGCGGGGGGCGGGACGTTGCCGTGGCTGCAAAACGCGATGTCGGCGTTGGTTGGCGCGGCGATGATCGCGCTCGGGCTCGCGTACGCGCTGGAGCTTCGCCTCTCACCCGGCGCGGCGCGCTGGATCGACGGCAGCCGCTGGTGCGGCGCCGCGGCGGCGATCCTGCGCGCGCAGACGTGGTGGCGGGCGCTGCTGATCGGCTGGCTCAACGGCTTTCTGCCCTGCGGGCTCTCGCTGATGGCGCTGGTGTACGCGGCGGGCTTCGGCTCGGCGGGCGATGCCGCGCTCGGGGCGGCGCTCTTCGGCGCGGCCACGGCGCCGGGCCTCGTGCTCACGGCGCTGTTGGGCGCGAAGTTGTTCTCCGGTGACGGTCGGCGCTGGCTGCTGCGGCTGGCGGGCGCGACGCTCGTGGTGCTCGGCGCAGTGACGATCGTGCGCGGCGTGCCGGTCGTGCACGAGTGGTTCCACCGGCACACGGTGCTGCCCTGGTAACCGCGCCGGGCGGACCGAAAGTCATGGCGGGGCCGGATGCGGCATCCGGCGACGTGCCCTGTCGGGGACCAACCGACGCCCGGGCGGCGGGGCGGGAGGGCGCCCGATGGAGGCGTCGCGATGCGTGTCTAGAATGGCACCGCGGTCGAAACCATGCGCCGGCGCAGCGACGCTTCCGGCGAGACCGCGCCGAGCCCACCAACCAGAAACACCATCCGTTTACGCCCATGAAACACATCCTTCCCGTCCCGGCCGTTCTGCTCTGCGCCACGTTGTTCGTGAGCTGCAAGCCCGCCAGTGAGCAAGCGAGCGACCGGCCGGTCGGTCCCGCGCCCGCCGAATCGGTGAGCGACACCGTGCATGACACCGCGCAGGCCCTCCAGGAAGACGCGAGCGACGCCGCCGACGAGATCCAGGATTTCTCCTACGAACAGCGCGCGAACTATGTGGCCGCCGCCAGGGCGAAAATCGAGAACCTCAAGACCCGGCTCGAGAAGCTCTCCGCGTCCGTGGAACGCTCCTCCGAAGCGGTGAAGGCGGATTCGCGCCCGAGGCTCGCGGCATTGCGCGAGCGCATCGCGAAACTGGAGGCGCAACTCGACTCCGCCGAGAATACCGGCGCCGACGCCTGGGATCATTTCAAGGCCGACATGCGGAACTCGTATGCCGAGATGAAAAAGTCCTTCCGCGAGGCGCGGCAATGGACGAGCGAGAAGATCGCGCCTTGAGCGAAGCGTGGCTGCCGCGCGTCGGCCTGGCGCCCAAACCCCAACCACTACTCCCATGAAAACGAGAACCATCCCCGCGGCGCTGGCGGTCAGCGGCGCCCTTGCCCTCCTCGGTGGCTGCGCCTCCGAGCCCGAGTCCCATCTCGTAACCACTCCTCCGCCGGCCGCGCCGACCGCGGTTCCAGCCGCCGATTCGCCCCAGGCTCCCCAGGTGATCACCACGACGGCGCCGCAGGTCGTGAACGGTGCGGTCGTGCCGAGCTACGTGATCGCCCAAGCGCCACCGGCTCCGCCGCCGGAAGCGGTGCCGCAACGTCCCTCCTCGGCGCATGTGTGGGTGCCCGGCCACTGGACGTGGCAGAACAGCCGCTACGCCTGGATGGCGGGCCATTGGGAAGAGCCGCCGGCCGCGGGCGGAGTCTGGGTGCCGCCGCGCTGGGAGCCGGAGGGCGGCGCGATCCGTTTCTACGAAGGGCACTGGGAATAACCCCGGACCCGCTTCCGACCGCCCGAAGAGCAGCACATCAACCAACACCTGGATTTCCAAAACATGAACGCGAACACCAATGAGAAGACCCCGGCCGAGATGATCGATGACCTCCGCACAATCATCGCCGAAGCCGAGAAGATGATCGCCGACTCCGCGGCGGCGGGCGTGGACGAGGCCTCAGCCGCACTGCGCCAGCGGCTCGAGTCCGCGCGCGAGCGGTTCTCCGCGATCTATGACGACGCGCGCGAGAAAGTTGTGGCCGGTGCCCGCTACACCGATACGGCGATCCGCGAGAATCCATACCAGTCGATGGCGGTGGCGCTCGGCCTCGGGCTGGTCGCCGGCATCCTGCTCGGTCGGCGGTGCCACGACTGACCGGCGCGATGGAAACGCCCACGGGAATTCTGGGCGCGCTGCGCGAGCTTCTCTCGCAGGCGCTCGGCAGTGTGCGGGACCGGATCGAACTGGTCTCGGTCGAGCTGCAGCAGGAGAAGTTTCGGTTCATCGAGCTCCTGATCTGGGTGTTCACCGTGGCGGTCGCGGGATTGCTCGCGCTGCTCTTCGCGAGTTTCACGATCGTCTGCGTCTTCTGGGAAAACGGCCGGCTGATCGCGCTCGGGGCGCTCACGCTCGTGTACGGCGTGGGCTTCGCGGCGGCCTTGCTCTACCTGCGGCGGCTGATCGCGCGGCAGCCGCGGCCATTCGACGGCACGATCGACGAACTCACAGCCGACCGGGAATGTACCCGCGCGAACAACTAGCGGAGTTGGCGCTCCGCGAACGCCTCCTGCGCTGGCGGATCGCCGAGCGACGGAAGAAGATGATCGTGGCCTCCGTGGTCGTCGCGAGCCGCCTCGCGTGGGTTGATCG
>DATGXO010000234.1:0-8802 GCA_035298965.1 Opitutaceae bacterium
TCTCCAGCGGCGACGTTCTATGCGGCGCAGGACTACCGGTGCAGCGAACAGATGGTCATGTTTTCAAAAAAGCTCGGATGAAAAGGCCGACCCAGCCGCCGGCGCCTACGGCGAGTAACCGCCCGGTTTCCAATCTCAACCCAGGGGCCCTCGTGCCTCATTCGTGAACATTGGCCGAAGAATGCAGGCGCACCGCGCAAGACGAAACAAGCGATCCTCCGACGCCCCGAAGCGTGGGCCGCGCCGCTATTCCTGGCTCGCGCTGTTCATTCTGCTATCGGGCTGCATCGGGTTCATCACAAACCTCCTTGGTCTCCAAGGACGTGTGTTCCGTGGTTTCGTGACGTATAGGTACCAAGGCATGGCGATCTCGATCCTCTTTCTTGTGATGGGAGTTTATCTGTCGGTCTGGCAATGGCGTGCGGCGAGCAGAAGACCGCGTGCGCTCGTTGAACCGCAAACGACCGGGCGCGCGAAGCGTCCGAACTGAGCGACGCGACTCGAGATTCGCGCCAACGCGGTCGCCAAACAAAAGCGCCGCTCAAGAGGAGAGCGGCGCGGGGCAAGCGGCGAGTTGGTCGGCGGCGCAGTGAACACGACCGCTATTGAACCAGTCTCTGCTTCGCGGTGAGGGGACTCCGTGCGCGACAAACAAAACGGCCGGCGCCTTTCGGGCACCGGCCGTTGGCTCCGTGCGAGCACGGAAGGTGTATTTAGTGGCGACTATTTCGCGGTGGCGGTCGCCTTGGTCCTCGCCTTGGGCTTCGCGTATTCGCTCTTCTTCTTGAGCCCGAGCGCTTGGATCTCGTTGGAATTTTCGCCGAACTGCGCGACCACCTGCGCCTTGGCGCCGAGGATCTTCTCGTGGAACGCGTGCTCGGCCGCCACGGCGTTGTCGCGGGCGGAGTTCAAGGCGTTCTCGGCGGTGGTCTCGCTCGTCTGTGCGGTGGCCATCGCCGTCTGTGCGGTGGTGATGTTGGCCACGCTATAGGCCGCGTTCGGCGGAGCGTAGGTGGCGATTGCCTTCAACGAGGTAAAGGCCTTGAGGTCGGCCTCGCGATCCTCGACGGGGAGACGACGGGATTTGGGATCTGGCATGGTACGTTGTGTTTTGTTTGCGTGGGGGGCAGGAACTCCGAGGGGGGCGGCGGATCCGGTTTCGATCCTGATTGAAGGGATACGCGCGTCAAGAAATCCGGCACGCAACCGGTTGCTGTAAACGGGTGCTCGATGGCTGTTCCGCCGCACCGGCGAAGGATGTCGCCCGGTTGCCGCGCCCGGGCGACTCCTGCCATGCCGGGCGACGGGAACCGGTTCGGTGCTGGGCGAAACAGCACGAGTGCGAGGCGAAACAGGCCGCCTGCGCGACGAAACGGGCGTCCTGCATGCCGAAACAGGCATTCTGTGCGGCGAAACAGTCGTTCCGTGAGCCCCGACACCTTTCCTGCGATGCGTCGCACCGTTCCTGCGGCTCAAAACACCGTTCCTGTGCGGCAACACAGGAAGCCTGTGACGCATCGCATCGTTCCCGCGACGCCCGACACCGTTCCCGTGACGCATCACACCCTTTCCGCGGCACATCACACCGTTCCTGTGATGCGTCACTCCGTCACAGTTTCACCCAACAGCGCCCGGCAAACGCTCACGGGGTTTGTTGTTAGCTGCGACAGGACAGAGATTTGCGAAACGATCACCGAGGCAGGTCTGCCGGAAGGCGCGGTGGCGACTGCTGGGCGAGACTCCATCAGAGGGTGCAAGTCCGCCGACTCCGGTTCGCCATGGCGGTCCGGCCATCGGCGGCGATTGCGCGCCGCCGCCACACCGGCCCGGGGCATCAACACGCTCGACTTGGAGCCCTGCGCCCGTGTGATGATCCTTGATCGAAATGCGGAGCCGGGCGCGCGCGGCCTGCACGGTGCCCCCGAATAAATACGTCACCGCGAGTTCTCGACTCCATGAACCAGCCATTCAGCCACCCCGAGGTCGTGAACGCAGGCCAGGTGAATCCGTCTCTTGTGCGTAGGGGAAGTCTTGTGGCTTTTGTCCTAGCCCTCGTGTTCCTAGCCGGCTGCCAGAGTTGGTATGGGCTCACCGACGCCGAGACGCGGGCGTTTTGCTGGGCGGATCCTGTTGCTGCCGCCCGCAAAGAGTCGGAGAGGCCGGAGCCGAAATTGTTCGGTTGGAGCAATGGTGGGGATCAGCCTCTCGGGATTCCTGGCTTCAGCCAGCAAGAGGTGTCGGAATACGTCGACTCAGGGCGCCTCAAAGTCGAGGAGTTCTACAACGACCATTTAGACTTCCTCCGGAACCGATCGAAGGAAGCATATCGAGTCCGCGCCCGGTTCCGTTATGCCGAAATCTTCAATCGCGAACTCCTGAGTCTGATGAAAACCAAAGTACAGAGGCAGGCGCAGCCGGCACAGACAACTCAGCGGGGCTGCACCGCGCGGGGTGTTTGATTTCAGAAGTTCGCAAAAAAAGGCAATGCCGACCGATCCACAAATTGAGGAACGAATGCCAGTGTGGGAGGCTCTCTCGGAGTTCTTCCTCGATACCGAGCTGCAGCCAGATGATCACGAGCGGATTGCTCGTTGTCTCGCGGCCAGCGGGTACACCGAGAAGGAGTTGGCTGGCATCCTTGCCCACGAGGTCTACCCCTCGTGCAAGTGGAACATGCTGAGTCCCGCCGGAGAATGGGCGGGTTTTTCTCGCGAATGGATACAAGAGAAGATGGCTCCACGGTACGACAAGCGCCCGCTGTTTCACTTCGGGCTCCGGCACCGGTGGATGTACGGCGACCATTGGGAGAAGGTCCGAACACGGATCGCGGAGCTGAGATCAAAATGAAAAAGCGGATGGCCAAACAGCGGCCAGGAGCTGCCGGCGGTTGCGTGCCCGCCTCCCAAGCACAGTCCGTGGCTCGGCGTTGCTCATCCGTAAACGTCGGCCGAAGCAAAGGCATCAGATGAAGAACACCAGAATACTATGGAGCCTCGTCGTCGTGGCCGCGGCCGAGTTGTGCCTGATTGTGGTTCAGCACCGCGCACTCAACGCTCGCTCAGTAGACCGCCCTTGCGGACGTGTTGTCACACTCAAGGAAGACATCCCGGTCGGGACACTGCCCGATGGAAAGATTGCGTTTACGATTCCGCGTGGTTGCCGGATTCAGGAGTCCACGCCTGTCGGCGACTACGTTCCTATTGAGCACGCCAGTCCGGAGTATATTATCGTGCTCAGAACGCAGAGCATTCCGAGGGGTCCGGTAAGGGCCGGCCTGCCGAACCAATGGATTGATGAGTATTATATACCGGATCCGATGAAATAGGCGGAAAGAGTCCTATGCCGAACCAGCGGTGACGGCGCCCCTCTACGTGAGGTGGCCCCCGGGCGTGAGACAGCGGGGACGGTCGCCAAACAAAAGCGCCGCTCATCAATCCCCCGGAACCCTGCGGCCGGTCTCGCGCCAGCGTTGCAGCGCGGAGGGCGGTGGGCGGAAGTGCTCGTGAGGGGACGGAGAGTGCTGCTCTGGCGAGCAGCGCCACAATCGGAGAAACGGATCGCAGGCGCGGAGCCCTGCGCCACGGTTCTGGGAATTGGCGGGAATGAGCGTCGATTGGCGGTCTTGTCTCCGGCTGCGGGCGGAGGGGCTGAATGACTTCGTCATCCAGCTACGGGAACGAAGGCCTGGGCGGCTTTCGCTCTACGGAACGGTCCGCGGCGGTCGCCTTTTTCGGCGACCCACTCGCGGGCCTTCTTATCGAGCTCCCTCACGATGTGGCGGTCGGCGAGGAGAAATCGGGATACAGGTCCGGGCGAAGGCGCGACGATGGCCGAAGCGTCAGGGAAGCTGCAGACGGTTCGGCTCTTGGCGGCCATCCCAGATGCGCACGACCTCGACCCACTGGGCGGCCTCGTTCACCTGGTAGAAGATCAGATAGTGGCGGAACGTGAGCTTGCGCATACCGGGGCGTCGGCGCACTGGCGTACCGCGGCGCGGGAACAGCGTGAGGGAGAGCGCGACATCCAAGATCTCGTTGCCGATGCGCGCCGCCGCTTCGGCGTTCTTTTCGGCGAGAAAGCGCACCACAGCGCCCAGATCCGCCTGGGCCTGCTCGGTCAGGCCGACTTGGAAGTCCATTGCGCGATGTTCTGGCGGACCTTTTCCAGGGGAATCACGCCTTTCTCTCGCAAAGAACGCAGCCCTTCATCGATGGCGGCCAGCATCTCGGGCGTCTCTTCCTCGGTGGCGTCGAGCCAATGCCGCAGTGATTCCCGGTCCTGGGGAGGCAATTGCAGGATGGCCTCTTGGATCTCTTGCACGGTGCTCATGGCGGCGACGGTAGCGGGGGCGGGTTTGCCGGCAAGTCGGGTGTTGGCAGTGGCGAGGAACGGGCGCGGCTGAATGGCGGGCGTTAAGTTTACCCGTCTCTGGCGGCGCCGCAGGCGACCAAGGCCCGACCCACCGGGAGGACGGATCGCTGCTCTGGCGAGCAGCGCAACAATCGGAGGAACGGATCGCAGGCTCGGGGGCCTGCGCCACGGTCCTGGGAATTGGCGGGAATGAGCGTCGATCAGCGTTCTTGTTTTTCCTCGGGGAAGAATCCGAACCGGATGGCCACAAAGAGGCACGAAAAGTCACGAAAACAGTCCGAACTCTTCGCGCCTTTTTATGCCTTTTCGTGGCCCCCTTCCGTTTGCTTCCGGCTCTGCCGCGCTGCGTTCTTTGCGGTGAAATGGGGCGGATCTGTCTTTGCTCTCCGAGGCGGACCCCCGGACGTGAGACAACAGGGCCCGGTCGCCAAACAAAAACGCCGCCCGGGTAGAGCGGCGCGGGGCAGGCGGTGAGTCGATCGCGGCTTATTGGTACGCGGCCATGAACGCCTGCGACTTCAGCCAGGCGATGAGTTCGTCGGCCATGGCGCGGTCGTCGGCGACGCGGGGGTGCGGGCCGGACCAGTGTTGGAAGACGTAGTGGTGCACCTTAGTATCGGCGCCTTCGAGTTGTTGCACGGCGGTTTCCCAGGCGGTGCGCAGGGGCTCGTGTTTCGCGCCGTTGTACATGCCGCCGCGGAGGAGGACGATCTGCGCGGCGGGATACGCGGCGCGGATCGCCTGCACGAGGGCCACGTAGCCCTGCGTGAACTTGTCCTCGTGGAACGGCTGGTTGTTCACGCTGGTGAACGAGCCGTCGTTCTCGCCGTAGTTGATGCAGATCACATCGGGCGCCCACGTCGTGAGATCGGCGCGGGGGGATTTCGCGGTCGGGTAGACGCGGTCCCAGACGTCGCCGATGAGCTCGGGATAGTAGCCGATCATGATGCCGATGCCGCTCACGGCGATGTTGCGGTAGTCGGCCTGAAACGCGGCGGCGGTCATCGCGCCGTAGCTCTTGGCGTTGTTGTGCGTGGCGCGGTTTTCCCATTGGTCCTCGCCGGGGTCCTCGTTGCAGGCGCCGGCGGTGATCGAGTCGCCGAAGAACTGCATCCGCACCTTGTAGTTGGGCGCGGCGGGCAGCCAGGCGTGCGCGCCGAGCGGAAGCTCGATGCCGCGGAAGCGCGCGTAGCCGGCGGAGGCCTCGGAGCGCTTGAAGAGCGTGAGCCGGTGGCGGCCGGGGCCGAGCGTGGCGGGGAGCGCGAAGCGCGTG
Source organism: Opitutaceae bacterium (assembly GCA_035298965.1). Classification (GTDB taxonomy): domain Bacteria; phylum Verrucomicrobiota; class Verrucomicrobiia; order Opitutales; family Opitutaceae; genus CAJCBL01. The sequence continues at coordinate 5,645 of DATGXO010000234.1, forward strand.
GCCTTGGCGTCGTTCACGGCGAGCACGGTCGTGGCGCCATCGACGGTGACGTCGAAGTAGTTCTGCCCCTCCGCCCATTCGAAGCACAGCGTCGCCGCCGGGCCCTCGAAATCGATCGCGATGCGGCTGCCCTGCCAGACGACGGCGGGGGCGGCGGGCTTCGCGGTGTCGAAGCGACCTTCGTAGCGGAAACGGGAATCGTCGGCGGCGATGAGCTGCATGGCGGGTCTGGGGGCCGCGCCGGTCGCGCAGAACGCGCGCAGACCGAGAGCGGCGGCGAGGGAAAGCAGGGTGAACGAGCGGAGCGGAAGCATCCGCTCATCGTGAAAACCCGCGCCCGGCCGAGGCAAACGCGGAAGCGTTCCCACCGCACGCGCGACGAAAAAGCCCCGGCGTGAGGGCCGGGGCTCGGGGTAGCGGACAGTTGGGGGCCGCGTGGTCAGCTCACGACGTACTGCCACTGGTTCTCGCGGGCGGCGCGGGCGGCTTTCAACGCGCCGATCGCGCAGTAGCGCTGGTAGTCGGGGCCGGCGAGGCGGACCTTCGGGCTCTCGTAGCCATCGGCGGCGAAACGCGCCTGCAGCTCGGTATCGATGCCGCGGATCTGGCTGCCGCCGCCCGTGACGATGATGTTCTGGAGCAGCTGCACGGTGGAGTGGTTCGGCACGCGGGCGATGAGGCGTTTGGCGGATTCGAAGATCCGGTCGACGAGCTGATTGCAGGCGTTGCCGATCACCTCGCCGAGCTCGAGCGTGCGGGCCTTGCCGCCGAGCACGACCTTCACGTCGATCGGCTTGCGGATCGCGCCGCAGTAGGCGTGCGCCTCCTTGATCTGGCGCACCGAGATCGGGTCGAGGTTGCAGTCGGGATAGAGCTGGCTGATCGCGTCGTGCAACAGGCCGTCGACGGCGTCGCCGGCGAAGTTGAAACTCACCTGGTCCTCGGCCGTGGGGAAGTAGCCGCGCACGAGGCAGAGGTCCGTGGTGCCGGCGCCGATATCGACGATGAGCGAGTTGCTCACCGGATCGAAGTATTGCGTCTGGCCGAGACGCGAGTCCTCGCGCACGCCGATCGCGGCGAGGAACGGCTCGGGGATCAGCAGCACACGGTCGAACGCGCCGACGACCGCGCGGCGGATCTGCTCGCGCGCCTCGGGCTCCGCGTTGGCGGGAATGCCGACGACGGCGCGCACCTCCGACTGCGTGGTCGGATCGACGAGTTTGCGGAGGTGGCGGAGGAGATCGCGCGCGGCGCGGGCGTCGTGGATGACGCCATGCTGCAACGGCGACACGAGATCGACGTGCAGCGCGAAACGCACGGCCTCCTCGCCGAAGAGCACGTCGGCGTTACCCGGCACGATGCCGTTGATGATGCCGGGCTTCACGTAGCCGACGACGCTCGGCAGGACCTTGCCCACGGAGATGTCGGTGGAGTCGGGCGCGCCGGCGATGATGCACGACTTGTTGGTGCCGAGATCGAGGCCGACGAGGATGGTTTTCGACTGCACGCGGCGGGCCGGCGGAGCGTTTTGCGGGATCGAGGCGGCGGGCGCAGGAGGCGGAGAGGTAGGAGCGGGAGCGGTCATGTTGGCAGTGTCTTGGTGTTGTGGTTTGCGCGGGCACTCTCGAGTGGGGCGGCGAAGACGCGACCGGCGGTGAGTCTCGGTTCAAGAGGGGCGAGGGCGCGCGCGGCGTTCCTGCGTGAGCATTTCGTCGAGCAAATCGGCGAGGCCCGGCACGCCGCTCGGCGGTTCGGGAAACGCGATCACGGGCGCGCCCGTAGCAGGCGGCTCGGCGGGTGCGGCGGTGTCGGCCGGCGCGGTGCGGTCGCGGCGCTCGGCGTGCGCGCCGGAATCGGCGAGGCCATCGAGCACGACTTCGCCGATGAGATGGGCGATGGACCAAGCGGCGTCGTCCTCGAGCCGCCACTGGCGCAGCGTGGCGGCGGGATCGGGCGCTCCGGCGGCGGCGAGCCGGCCTTGCGCGCCGGCGAGTTCGGCCGCGAGTTGCTCGTCCGCCTCGACGGCTCGGCCCGCGCGGCGCAGGCGCTCCGCGCGGAACACGGCGGCGCGCACCTCGCGGCGCAACTGCAGTTCGTCCTCGGCTTGCATCTCGGGTTTGGCGGCTGGGACAGAGCGAGCGCGGGGTTGTTTCCCGAAAGTTTTGTGAACAAACGCGCCGGGGCGCGCGCCGCGAGCTTGCCGCGTGGCCGGCGGTCGCGAGCGTGGGACGCGCATGTCGACGATGCACGACACCGAAGCCGCTCGCGCGGAGCGCGGGGAGACTGCGCCCGAGGCGGCGCCGGGCATCGAGCTCGACTCCGCGGCGTTGCTGCGCACGTGGTGGCGCATCGGCGTGGCGGCCGTGGTCGCGGGCCAGAGCATGGTCGCGGGCCTCGCGATCAACCTCACCCCGCCGGAGGGCGCCGCGTACTGGGTGCTGCACGGGGTGTTGATCGCGGCGGCGCTGGGCGTGTGCGTGCTGCTGCTGCCGACGCTCGTGCGCGAGGCGTGGAGCGCGCTGCGCGTGGGGCGCATCACGGTCGAACAACTTTTTCTCGTCACGCTGCTCGGTGCGTTCGCGGCTTCGCTCGCGGCGACGTTCACCCGCACCGGCGCGGTGTACTACGAGGTGATCTCGATCCTGCTCGCGATCTACGCGGCGGGGAAAACGCTCGGCGCCCGCTCGCGGGCGAAGGCGTTGCGCGCCGTGGACGAGACGCGCGAACGCTACGAGTTCGCCGAACGACTCGACGGCACGCGCGTGCCGGTGCAGGCGCTCGCACTGGGCGAACGCGTGCGCGTGCGGCCGGGCGGCGCGATCTGCGTGGACGGCGTGGTGCGCGCCGGCCGGAGTTTCGTGCAGGAGACCGCGATGACCGGCGAATGGCGGCCGATCGCGCGCGGCCCGGGCGATCCGGTGCTCGCCGGCACGCACGCGATCGACGGCGAACTCGAGATCGAGGCCACCGCCGCGGCAGGCGCCCGCCGGCTCGATGCGGTGCTCGCGGAGGTGCACGCCGCGCGACTCGCGCCCTCGGAGTTGCAGTTGCAGGCGGACCGGCTGGCGACGCGTTTCCTGCCGCTGGTGTTGGTCGTGAGTGCGGGCACGTTTGCGTTCTGGACGTGGCGCGCGGGCTGGATCGAAGGCGTTTTCAAC
>DATGXO010000235.1:0-2160 GCA_035298965.1 Opitutaceae bacterium
TAAACCGCCACAAGTTCGCAACGCACGGTCGCCGCGTAGCCCGCCATATGCCGATGCGCCATGCCGAAACCGGTCGCGCCCTCCGCGCGCCACGGCCGGCCGCAGCCGATCAACGCCACTTTGTACCTCGGTGCGCTCGCGTCCGGCGGAGGGGTTTCCATGGCGCGCAGCCTGTCGCAACCACCGCCGCACGCGCGACACGTTTTCCGCCGCCCGCGGCCGCGCCGACCGACGTTCAATGCGTCGCGGGGGTCTTTCCGTGGGCCTCGACCTAGCGCTCCGGGTCTCGCCCCCAAACAACCAGTACGAGTGTTCCGGCCAGCCCACAGACGGCGGCCACGACGAAATTCGCCGCCGGACCGCAGCGCCACAACCAACCGGCGGCGAGCGCCACCACTCCGACCACGCAATCCCGCAAGAGATAGTAGGCGCCAAACGCGGCCGCCTTCCGGCCCTCCGGTGCGAGGTCCAGGATGAGCGCCTTGCGGGTCGGCTCGCCGAATTCCTTCAAACCGCGCACCGCAAAGGCAACCACGAGCCAAGGCAGGCTGCGGGCGCCGAGCAGCAGCAGCGGAAACGCCGTGAAGAAGCCGTACGTGATCACGACCAGCGGTTTCTTCCCGCTCTTGTCCGCCCACCAGGCGACCGGCACGTAGACCAGCAGCGCCGTCGCCATTTCGATCGTCGTAAGCACACCGACCTGCGTGGCGCTCACCCGCGCGCCGTCCGGGTGCTGCATCAGCCAAACAACCACGTAGGCGAACGGCAGTTGTTCGCAAAACCGCACGAGGATGTCCGCGGCCAGCAAGGTTCTCAGCGCCGGCGGGATCAACTCCGGCACCTCACGCAGGCGCAACGGCGCCGAACGCGCCCGCTCGTCCTCCCGGATGAATCTGCGCTGCACCACGATCGCCAACAACGCCAACACGCACGCTCCGGCGAACGCGATCCGCGCACCTTCGACCAGCCCGTACCGATCGATGAGCACGCCGCCCGCGAGCGGACCGAGCGCCATCGGGATCCGCCGCACCAGCGAGTGCATCGTCACGCCCATCGTGCGCTTCTTCGAGGGGAGCGCCGTCGCGATCAGGTCCATCGTCGCCGGCATCGAGATTGCGCTCCACGCCTGAAAGAGCAGCACGCCGACGATCACCAACGCCCAGTGCGGGGCGATCGCAGCGATCAGATATCCGGCGAGCGCGACCAGGTTGAAACCGAGCAACGCACGCCGGTAGCCGAATCGCGTCGCGACCCAGCCGCCGGGAAACGCGTAGAGCGCGCCGAGGATGTTCGTCGCGCCATTGAGGTAACCCGGCACCACCACCGCCGCCCCGAGCGCCAGCAGGTAAACCGACTGGAAACGATCGCAGAGCCGCTCCCCCATGCCGATCAAAACAACGGTCGCGAGCAACCCCGCGAGCGACGCGCGCAATGCCAGGAAATCCGCCAGCCGAGCCAGTAGCCTCGTCTTGGGATCAGACGTCATCGCGCTTTCCTCGTGCATCCGCAGCGCCCGCGCAGCCGTCTCCGAACACCTCCTCGTTCAATTCCGCGAGACGCGCGCGCACCTCGTCGAGCACCCGCCGCCCCTGCGCGGTGAGCCGCAGCGGGTAGGCCTGCCGACCGCGTCTCTTCGCGCCCGACACAGGCGCGAGCCAACCGAGCCGCACCAAACGCGCGAGCAGCGGATACAGCGTTCCCGGGCTCACTTCGTAGCCGTGCTCGCGCAACTCCTCGAGGAGCCAGTTGCCCACCACTTCCCCCTGCCCGGCGTGGTGCAGGACATGCACCTTCCAGAGCGGCTGGAGAATCTCACGATCGATCGTCTTGCGGTCCGGGTTCATTGCTTTACGGCCGTCGTAATAGAATCCCCCGCAGCGTCAATCTCGCCCGCGCGCTCCGGCTTGTTGGTTGTGGCTCTGCCGCGCTGCTGTCTCCCCGGTCAAATACTCCGCACTCCGTTCCTGATTTCCTGAGTTCCAGATTCTCCCCTTCTCGAAGTCGCCGCTCTTGCGGCCGCCAAACGGCCCACTGGCGCACCGATTCAACAGCCGCGGCAATTTTGCCAAACAAACGTTGTCGCCGCTCGGGCGCGCGTCTTTGCTGCCCGCCCTTACCTCTATGAAACAGGTCAACATCGGCATGATCGGCGGCGGCACC
>DATGXO010000236.1:0-1696 GCA_035298965.1 Opitutaceae bacterium
CATCAATTGGGTCACTCTTCTCTGTGGTCCTCTGTGTTCTCTGTGTCTCTGTGGTGGGCCGTTTTCTTGGCTCTGGGGCGGCAATCTAAGGTTGACAGCGGTCTGCGACCCCATGGTTGCTGCGTAAGCGCTTGGGCAACCGCCCCCTACCGCCCCAGCTCAGGCCGGGGTAATTTCCGCCCCGGTGCAATTCCAGGGCAGAAGTGCCTCGAAATCAGCGAGTGACTTTGCAGCCGGCAGCTCTTTGAAAACGCGGAGGAGATAGGCGTAAGGCTCGAGCCCGTTGGCTTTGGCGGTCTCGATGAGACTGTAGAGCCGGGCGGAGGCAGTGGCCCCGTCGGGGGTGTCGGAGAACAGCCAGTTGCGGCGGCCGATGACGAAAGGACGAATGGCGCGCTCGGCGGCGTTGTTGTCGATGGCGATGCGGCCATCGTCGAGATAGCGCACCAGCTTCGGCCACTGGTTGTTCAGGTAGGTCAGCGCCTTGCCGGTGAGGGATTGAGGCGGGACCTGACCGAGGGAGTCGTCGAGCCAGACGCGCATCTCGTCCAGGATGGGCTTGGCCTGCTGCTGGCGCAGTTCAAAACGCTGCGCGGGCTCAAGCGCCTTGGCGAGCGTTTCGACGCGATAGAGGCGCTGGATGAAGACGAGCCCACGGGTCGCCTTGCCGGCCTTGGGCTTGGGTCCCTGGGCCTTGACGGCCTCATCGAACTTGCGCCGCGCGTGTGCCCAACACCCAACCAGGCTCACACCCGGTCGCGCGCCGACGGCATCGTAGGCATCCCAGCCGTCGCACTGCAGATGGCCTTCGAAGCCGTCGAGCAGGCGCAACGGCACGGCCCCGCCGCGCGAGGGTTCGTAGTCGAACAGGATGACGCTCTGCCCCGGTGGCCCGCCGCGCTGGACCCACATATAGGATTGCGTCGTGGCGGCCCGCCCGGGTTCATTCAGGACCTGCACGATGGTTTCATCCATCTGCGCGAGGTCGTACCCGAGCAGGTCATCGCGCAACAGGTTGATGAGCGGCAGTACCAGCTCGCCGCAGCGGATCACCCAGCTGGCCAGCGTGGCCCGCGGCAACTCGACGCCGATGCGCGCCAGCGCCTTCTCCTGCCGGGCCAGCGGCATGGCGTCGACGAATTTCGAGGTGATGATGAAGGCCAGCAGGCCGGGGGAGGCGTTGCTCTTGGGGATGGGTTGCGGCGGCAGCGGCGCGCGCTGCACGTGGCCTTCGCAGCACGGGCAGGCGTACTTGACCCGCACGTGGCGGATGACCTGGATCTTGGCCGGAACGATGTCGAGCTGCTCGGAGACTTCTTCGCCGATGCGCGTGAGCGTCGCGCCGTCGTGCGGGCAAACCTTCTCGGCTTCCGGCAGATCATGAACCACCTCGATCCGCGGCAGCTCCGGCGGCAGCGGCTTGCGTCGCGGCTTCTGACGTGCGTGGACGGAGACTTCAACCGTCTCCTCATCCTCTTCGACAACTGCTTCGACCGCTTCCTTCTCCGCCTCGTCGAACAGCCTGAGCTGATCCGGTGAGTGCTTTTCGCTGCTCGCACCGAAGCGCTTGGCGATGAGCAGATTGATCTGCTCGCGCAATCCTGCGATCTGGATCTCCAGCTCCACATTGCGCTCCGCGAGCAGGCGATTCTGCTCGCGAAGGAGTGCGTTTTCTTCCATCAATTCGACCATGCGC
>DATGXO010000237.1:0-24617 GCA_035298965.1 Opitutaceae bacterium
GGGCGAAACCGATCGCATGCGGCATCGTGTGCACGGCGTGCGGGAGTTTCGCGGCGATCGCCTCACGCACGAAGTCGCTCGGGCACCAGATTTCGTCGTAGTACTGCGCGTACTCGAGCCACGCGTCCGGAAACTCCGGCAGCTCCCACGCCGTGGAGGTGCTCGCGCAGAAGCAGGTCTTGGAACGCGTGCTCGGCATGCTGTTTGCCGTCGGGCCGGAACGGTTGCGCGGAGTGTCGCGCGAGGCGACCGGCGGTGGCGCGGTGGAGCGAGCCGGCGCGGAGTGGTGCCGGCTGGAGACGACGCGATCTGTCGGCGTGGTGCAACTGGTGACGACGCGAGCGGTGCGTGTGACGTTCGACGCGGATACGGCCTGCCTGCGGCGGTTTCTGAACCGCCTCGCGTGCGAACCCGGATTCGTGGTGCGCGAGGTCGGCGCGGCGCCACGGGAGGAGAAACGATCCGGTGCGACACGATCGGCTTCGGAAACCGCGGCGCGACGTTTCACGGTGACACTCGAAGCGGTGGAGATCGCGAAGGGCGGCGCTACGTCGGCGATTGCATCGTCGCCCGAGACGGATGACCCGTGGTGCGCTCCGGGGGCCGAACGTTCGGACGCGCCGCGGCCGGAGTTGTTTTCGCCATCGGAGATCGACGCGCATGCGGGGATTTTGAACGGACCGGGCGCGGAATGCGGGCTCGAGTTGCTCGCCGTGCGAGTGATTCCGTACCGGTGGCGATTGGTGGGCCACGTGAGCGGAGCGAGCGGCAACGCTGCGGTGCTGGAAGAAACGGGCGCGCGCCGGAGCGTGGTGCTGGCGCTGGGCGAGCGAGAACCGAGAAGCGGTGTGACGCTGACGGCGCTGGAAGTATCGCGAGCACGGCACGGTGGGCGCGTGGTGCGTGCGGAGTTGGCGGATCCACACGAGAGCAAGCCGGTGGTGTTGACCACGAGCGGCGACCACGGCGCGGCGCGAATAACGGCGACGCTGCGCGTGCGCGGTCGCGGAGAGCCTTTGGAGATCGCGGAAGGCACGAGGGTGCGAGCGGCCGACGGGGAACTCACGGTCGCGGCAATCCGGGCGGATCCTGCGGAAGTGGAACTGACGCGCGACGGAGCGGCTGCGGTCCGGCTCCGCGATGCGGCGCGATGAGAACCTTTATGCATGCGAAACGACGAATGCGGTGGGCGAGCGCGGTGTTGGCCGCGTCGGTGGTGGTGGTGCGGGTGTTTGCGGCGGAAGGCGAAGCGACCGACGCGTTGGCGCGGCGCGCGCGGATGCTGGCGCTCGCGGGCGACGACGAACCGGCGGCGGCGGCGTACCGCGAACTATTGGTACGCGAGCCGAACAACGCGGAGGCGACGACGTTTCTCGACCGCCTTGACCGTCGTGCAAGGGGCGAACGGTGGGCGACGCGGGAGGAGTTGCTGCGCGACGTGGCGAAGGCGTGGGCACAGGCGCCGGTTGTCGCAAACGCGACGGGCGAGGGCATCGAAACTGCGCGACCGCAGAGTGCGCTCGAGAAGCGCCTCGATGAGATCGTGCTGCCCGAGGTAAGTTTCGCCGGAGCTAGTCTGTCGAGCGCGCTGGCGACGATCGGTGCGCTAGCCGCCGAGCAGGAGAAGGCGGGCGGACGCGGCGGCGTGAATCTCGTGCTGCTCGATCCGGCGAACGCGAATCCGCCGGTGCAGCTCGAGGTGCGCGGGCTGACTTTGCGACGGGTGCTGGATTTCATGACTTCAGGCATCGGGTACACCTTCGAGGTGCAGGCTGACGCGGTCGTGATCCGCCCGGCGAACTCCGGCGGGCTTCTCGAGACGGCGGTGCTGCCGCTTTCCGGCGCGATCGTGGCGCGCATGGTGGCGGCGGGCTCGGCGCTGGCGGCGGGCGATCCCGCGCCGAAGCGCGAAGGCGAGCGGCGAGGGGGCGAGTCGGTGGCATTGCGGACGTTTCTGCAACAGGCCGGCGTGCGGTTCGACGGCGTGGACGGCAGCGCGCTCGTGTTCGACGGCTCCGCCATTCTCGTGACGCAGACTCCGCAGAACCTCGTGCGCATCCGGACGATCCTCGCGCGGTACGCGGCGGTGCGCCAAGTGGAGATCGAGGCGAAGTTTCTCGAGGTCGAAGACGGCGCATTGGAGGAACTCGGCGTGAACTGGGCGGTGTCGCGGCGGAAGGACCCGGCGACCGGCGTGCCGCGGGAACGCTACCTCACGGGCAACCGCAGCGTGGCGGAGGCGTTTGGCGGCAGCGCGAGCGGCGGCGCGATCCAGATCGACGGCGAGTCGGTGGCAAGCGTGGCGGCGCCTGCATTGCCGGGCGAAGTGCCGCTTGCCGCCGGAGCTGATCCGCTGGCGCAGATCAGCGGGTTCATCGGCGAATTCGATGTGAGCGCGACGGTGCGGGCGCTCGCGCAGAAGAAAGGAAGCGATCTGCTCAGTGCGCCGAAGGTGACGGTGCTTTCTGGGCACGCCGCGAGCATCACGGTGGCGCGGCAGCTCCGGTACCCGCGGCAGTACGGGCAGATTCAAAGTCAGGTTGGGCAGACGGGCGGCGAGAGCTCGGGCTCGGCTGGTGTGACCATCACGGCGGGTACGCCGCAGGATTTCACGACGGAGAACGTTGGCGTGGATTTGCAGGTCACGCCGGTGGTCGAGGAGGACGCGCGCAGCATCACGCTCGACCTGCACCCGGTCGTGACGGAGTTCGAGGGCTTCGTGGAGTACGGCGGGCCGAGCCTCGCGGTTTCGGGCGGCAAGACGGTGACGATCCCGTCGGGTTTCTACCAACCGATCTTTTCGAAACGCTCGGTGAGCACGCGGGTGACGCTTTGGGACGGTGCGACGCTCGTGATGGGCGGGCTCACGCGAGAGGAGACGCGCAAGGTTTCCGACAAGGTGCCGTTGCTCGGCGACCTGCCGGCGGTGGGGCGATTGTTCCGGTCGACCGGCGAGGGCGCGACGAAGCGCAATCTCCTGATCTTCGTGACAGCGAGTCTGGTCAGCCCGGGCGGTGGTTCGCGAAAGGCGACGCCGCCACAAAAGGCGGTCACGGTGCTTGGGCCGGAGGCGGCGGTGGAGGGCGCAGAGCCGGAGGCGAGCCCGGTGCCGGCGGCGAAAACGAAGCGGAAGAAGTGAGCGCAGTTTCGGCGCGGCGCGCGAGGCGAGCGCGCTCCGCGCGGATCCGAAAGCCGAGCTTCTCTTTTCCGCGGCGGGCCGCACAGTCGCGGCCATGGCTAAATGGTTGCTCGTCGACGGTTACAACCTCGCTTACCGCGCCTTCCACGCGATCCCCGACCTGACCCGGGCGGACGGATTCCCGACCAACGCTTTGCACGGGTGGGTGAAGACGCTGTGGCGTCTGGTGGACCAGGAGCGGCCGGAGGCCTGCGTGGTGTTTTTCGATCTGGGCGGCGCGCAGGAGCGATTGGCATTATTGCCAGAATACAAAGCGAACCGCGCGGAAATGCCGGAGGCGTTGCGCAAACAGATCGAGCCGCTGAAGGCGTTGACGCGGGCGCTGGGCTTCGTCGGCCACGAGCAGAACGGTGTCGAGAGCGACGACCTGCTCGCCGCGCAGGCGGTGGCGCTGGCGGCGGAGGGGCACGAGGTGTTGATCGTGAGTTCGGACAAGGATTTCGCGCAGATTGTGGGCGATCGGATCAAGATCCTGAACCCGCCGCCGCCGGGAAATCCCAAAGCCGGCTGGCGTACGATGGACGCCGCGGGGGTGCGGGAGAAGTTCGGTGTGCCGCCGGGGCAGATCGCCGACTATCTCGCGTTGGTCGGCGACACCTCGGACAACATTCCGGGAGTCGATGGCGTGGGGCCGAAGACCGCGGCGAAGTGGCTCGAGGAGTTCGGCTCGCTCGAAGGCGTGATCGCGCACGCGGGGGAGCTGAAGCCGGAGCGTTTTCGCGTCGCGGTTGGGACGAATGGAGACAACCTGCGGCGCAACCTTCGATTGACCAAGCTGAACGTCGGGTTGCCGCGCCCGGTGGCGGCGCCGGGTGCGCTCGCGGTCGCGGAGGTGTTGCGGTTGCTCGAGGAGTTCGAGATGCGGACCGCGATGGTCGAGGCGAAGAAACGTTACGAGCAGCCGGAGTTGTTTTGAGACAGGCTGTACGGCGCGGCGGTGCTGCGGATTTCGGCGAACGCGCCGGCTCGCGAAACGAGAAAGGCCGGAGCACGAGGCTCCGGCCTTTGGCGGATTGGCGTTGCGGACGGAAATCAGTGGGTCGCGAAGATCAGCGCCTGGCGGAAGAGCTCGGGCGACGGGATGCGCGGCCAGGGCTCGAGGCGTTGACCGAAGGCGTCGACGCACGGACCGCGGGTCGGGAACGTGGGGTCGATCGCACAGACGGCCTGCCAGACGGTGTTGATGTGGCCGTAGGGCATGATCGTGAGATTGTAGACATCGTCCCACGTCTCATCGCTCGGATATTCATAGTAGGCGAGGAGCCGGTTGCGTTGCTCGAGCGTGAGCTCGCCGAAACAGGTCCGGGCCATGTCGAGTTCGATGTCGATGCTTTGCATGGAAGGGGAAATGGTTGCTTGCCTTTTCGTATCGGCGCGCCCCCCGGAGGATTTAGGGGCGCGTGCGCGAATTAGGGAAAACTCCCCGGCCGATTTTTGCCTGCGTTTCGCCCTGTCGGACGGGCGAAAAAAAGCAGGCCGTTCCTCTTGGAACGGCCTGCTGGTGAGAGTCTCTCGGGGTAACTAATCTCGGTGGCGAGCAGTCTGGAAGTTTGATCGAGCGGTGGTCTCCGGGAGCCGTAGCTGTGGCTCTCTCGTTGGGGTGGGTAATGGAGCCGCTTTGGTTCCTTTCCAGTGTTGGTCGCCGAGGTTGAACTGCTGTCCGGGAGTCTGCTCCCGGTGGAAACTATCGGCCGCGGAGCGCGAAAGTAAAACCGGCCGGCGCAAAATAATCAGCGGGCTTCCTTCGGCGCGACGGCGCGGGCGGGGTGTTCACCGGGCGGAAGCGCGAGCAGATCGTAGTCGCGCACGCCGGTGATCGCGACCTCGGCGAACTCGCCGACCGGGAGTGTCCGTGAAACGTATACGCGGCCGTCGATGTCGGGAGCGTCGCCCATCGCGCGCGCGACGCCCGGCGCCTCGACGAGCACGCGCTGCGTGCAGCCGACCGTGGCGGCGCCGACATCACGGGCGATGTGTTGTTGCAGCGTCATGGCCTCGTGCCAGCGGCGTTCCTTCACGCGGTCGGGCAGCTGGTCGGTGCGGCCTGCTGCGCGCGTTCCCTCCTCCTGCGAATAGCGGAAGATGCCGAGGCGCTCGAAACGGGTCTCGCGGATGAAGCCGAGCAACTCGGCGAAGTCGGCATCGGTCTCGCCCGGGAAGCCGACGATGAACGTGGTGCGCAGCGTCACGCCGGGAATGCCGGCGCGGATCGCGGCAACGAGATCGCGGATGTGGCGCGAGGACGTTTCCCGCTGCATCTCGCCGAGCATGTGATCGGAGATATGCTGGAGCGGGATGTCGATATAGCGGGCGACCTTCGGGCACTCGGCGATGGTGCGGATGAGCTCGTCGCTCCAATGCGCGGGATGGGTGTAGAGCAGCCGGATCCAGAAATCGCCCTCGATGGCGTTGAGCTCGCGCAGCAGCTGGGCGAGCGAGTCGCCGCGGGAGGAGTCGACCTTCGCACGCGGGCCGGCGCGTTCGGCCCAGCGGTCCATGCCGAAAAAGGTCGTGTCCTGGGAAATCAGGTTCAGCTCTTTCACCCCCTCGGCGACGAGCTGGCGCGCCTCGCGCACCACGGACTCGATCGTGCGGCTGCGATGGCGGCCGCGGATCTGCGGGATGATGCAGAACGTGCAGGGGTGATTGCAGCCCTCGGCGATCTTCACGTACGCGGTATGGCGCGGCGTGAGGCGGAAACGCGGGGTGTCGAAATCGGGGATGAACGTCGAGCGGCGGTTGACGTCGGCCAACGGCGCTTCACCGGCGGCACGTTTGTGCGCGCAGAGTTTTTCGATGAGGGGCGCGACCTTCGTGACCTGGTCGAGGCCGATGAATGCGTCGACCTCGGGCATCTCGCCGGGTAGCTCCTTGGCGAAACGCTGTGCCATGCAGCCGGCGACGATGAGCTTCTGGTCGCGGCGGCGTTTGCGGAGGCCGCGTTGCTCGTTGGCCTCGAGGATGGCCTGGATGCTCTCCTCCTTGGCGGCCTCGATGAACGAGCAGGTGTTCACGATCACCGCGTCGGCCTTGTCGGCTTCCGGAATGACGCGCATGCCGGCGGCGAGCAGGTGACCGACCATGATCTCGGAATCGACGAGATTCTTGGCGCAGCCGAGTGAGATGAGGCTGACGGTGATCATCGCCAGTCGGGGAAAACGGTGGATGGTGGGCTGTCACCGAGGCTCGGAGTCGCCGCGATGGGTAGCGCGGACGAGGACGGAAGCCTGGTGCAGAAGCGAGAAACCGCGCCCTGGGGCGCGGTCACGTCACTTCTTCGAGGAGCGCTGCTGCTTCTTGGCGGCTTCCTTCTTGCGCTTCAGATAGGCCTTGCGGCGGGCACGTTTGACGACGGGACGATGTTGTTGGCTCATGATGGTTGAGAAAAGAAGGGGCCGAGCTTCCGGCCGGCGGGGGGTGAGTCAAGAAGGGATTCCGGCGGTAGACGGCGCCCGGAGCGGATGGTGTCGGCCGGCCGGATCCGGCCTCCTGGCGTACTGGCCGCCGCCTGCCGGCGCCCGGTCCGCTGCGCTCGTGGACTCCCTCGTGGAGGTATAGGGCTGGCGTGTCCGCCGGGCAAATTCGCTATAGAGTTGATATTTCAGAAAACCTTCCCCATCTTGCCGGAACCACCATGGCTCAAAATACACTGAAGAAGATCGCGGAATATAAATCGAAGCTCGCCGAGTTGGAGCGCGAGCGTTCTGCCCAGCTCGTGAAGCTGCCGGCCCAATTCGGGTTCAGTTCGGCCGACGATTTCATCGCCGCCTTCCAGCAGGCCGCCGCCGGCAAAGCCCCGCGGAAGGCTGCGAAGCCGGTCGAGGTGAAGACCAAATCCGGCCGCAAGCCGCGCGCCAAAATCACGCCCGAGATCGTCGACCAGGTGAAGAAGCTCGTGGGCGAAGGCAAGACGGGCGCCGAGGTGGCGAAAGCCGCCGGCATCTCGCTGCCGACCGTGCAGAACCTCAAGAAGAAGCTCGGGTTGGTCGGAAAACGCTGAGCCAAACTGTAGCCGACGAATGGAACACCCCCGCGATACCGCGGGGGTTTTTTGTTGTTCCAACATGGCGAACTGGAACACTCCGCGCACCCCCACCATGGAGTGCCCCTATATCCAGGCCAATTCGAACGGGCGATTGCACGATGCCCGCGAACCAGGCCTGCCGGCGCTCGACCGCGGGTTTCTCCATGGAGACAGCGTGTACGAGGTCTGGCGCACCTACGACGGCGCGATCTTCGCCTTCGATGAACATTGGTTGCGGCTCGAGCGTTCCGCTCGCGCGCTCGCGATCCCGTTGCTGCTGGGGCGCGCGGAACTGGCGGAGCAACTGCGGCGGACCGCGGCGGCTTTTGTGGAGCGCACGGGGCATGTCGGACCGGTGCACGTGCGCGCGCAGTTCTCGCGTGGCGGCGGTGTGCTCGGTCTGGATCCGGCGCTCGCCGGCGACCCGCACTACCTGATCCTCGTCCAGCGACTTCGGCCCGTCGCGATGGAGAAGCTACGGGGCGGCCTCAGGTTGACGGTCGCGCGAGAGGTGCGCCGCACGCCGCGGGATTCGCTGGATCCGTCGTGGAAGACCGGCAACAGCCTCAACAACCTGCTTGGCCTGCGCGAGGCGCACCAGCGCGGCGCGGACGACGTTTTGTTGACCAACCACGCGGGGCGGATCGCCGAGGCATCGACTTCGAACGTCTTTTTCGTCCGTAAACACACCATCGTGACGCCGCCGCTTGGCGACGGACTGCTCGCCGGCGTCACCCGCGCGCTGCTGCTCGACCGCATCGCGGAGCGACTCGGCGCGGTGGCGCTCGAGGAGTCGGTCACCCCCGCGGATCTCGGATTCTTCGACGGGTGTTTCCTCACCTCGACGACGAAAGATCTCGTTCCGGTCGCCGCGGTCGACGACCAGCGTTTCGCCACCGGCGACCTGTCGCTGGTCTGGAAGCTCAAGGCCGCGTTCCAGAACTTCGCGTCGGAGTACGCTCTCGCACACCCGGAGCTGCGCTTCGCGGCGCGCGAGCCGGCGGTCGCGGCGGCTCAGTAACGTTGGAGCCTAGGATCGATTTCCGCGGCCCAGGCATCGATGCCGCCGCCGATATTGATCGCGCGGGCGAACCCATTGGCGCGGAGAAACTCCGTCACCCGCGCGCTGCGGCCGCCGTGGTGGCAGAGCACCAGCAGTTGCCGGTCGCGCGGCAACGTGCCCAGTGAGCCGGGCACAGTGCGCATTGGCAGCAGGCGACTGCCGGCAATCCGGCAGATTGCGTGCTCGTGTGGCTCGCGCACATCGAGCAGTTCGGCGCCGCCGCAGGCGAGCAGGTCACGCGCCGTGGCGACATCGATCTCGAACGGCTCCTCGCCACCGGTCGGCTCACCGGAAGCGGCGACGGGTTCCGGAGTGTGGCAACCAAACGCGTACGTCGCGGCCTGCAACTCCCGGATCCGTGGCGCGGCGCCACACAGCGGGCAACCGGGATCGCGGCGCACGCCCACGGTGCGGAACCGGTGTTCGAGCGCATCGAACACCACCAGTCGCCCGAGGAGCGGTTCGCCGAGGCCGAGCAGTAGTTTCAATGTCTCAAGCGCCTGGAGACTGCCGATCGTGCCGCAGAGCGCGCCGAGCACGCCGGCTTCGCCGCAATTCGGCACGGAGCCCGGCGGTGGCGGTTCCGGAAAGAGGCAACGATAACACGGCGCGCCGCGGCTCGGATCGAAGACTGAAACCTGTCCTTCGAACTGGAAGATGCTGCCGTAGACGAGCGGCCGGCCCGCGAGCACGGCGGCGTCGTTGTTGAGATAGCGCGTGGGGAAGTTGTCGGAACCGTCGACGATCACGTCGTAACCGCGGAAGAGCGCGAGGGCGTTGTCGGGGGTGACTCCAGTCTCGTGCGTCACGACGCGGCTGTGCGGGTTGAGCGCGCCGAGACGCGCGGCGGCGGACTCGACTTTTGGCCGGCCGATCGAGGGCGTGTCGTGGAGTATCTGGCGCTGAAGGTTGTGCGCCTCGACCTTGTCGAAGTCGGCGATGCCGATCGTGCCCACGCCGGCGGCCGCGAGGTAGAGCGCGGCGGGACTGCCGAGCCCGCCGGCGCCGATCACGAGGACCTTGGCGGCGGCGAGCTTGCGTTGACCGTCGACGCCGATGCCGGGCAGCAGGATGTGGCGGCTGTAGCGGGCGAGTTCGGCGGGCGTGAGTTCGGGCGGCGGGATCGGCTGCGACATGCGCCGCGGAGGTATGCGGGAACGCCCGCGGAACGCAATGCGGGGTCCGCCGCGGCGCCGCGCGTGCGGCACGGACGAGGGCCGGCAGTCGAGTGTCGGGAATACGAGAGTCGAGCGCCGGAGACCCGAAGCGCCGCTCAACCACGCGAGTAGTCGAGCGGCAGCGTGCCGAAATCTGGCATTCGTCCCCCGACGCTCGGCTCTCGATCGAATCCTCGATTCAGGCGAGGTGGATCACGATGTGGCAGTTACTGCCGCCGCGACGTACCGACTCGACGATCTCGCCGCGGAATTTCCGGCCCAGCGCGGTCTCGAAGATCATCTGGTGCGTGGCCTTCGTGCACTCGCATTGCACGTCGTTGGCGCGCGGCGCGCGGTGCTTGGCGGCGGGGCAGAAGCATTTGCCGCCGCCGTAGCGGATGTGCACGTCGTCGCCCACGCGCTCGATGTTGAAGTTCTTCCGGTAGGCGGCGAGCAGTCGGTCGAGATCGCCGCTGCCCTCGGCGGCGATGTCCTGCTTGAACTTGTGCCGCCGGTAACAGCCGCGCCCGCAGGCCTCGAGCAGGCGCTCCTGCGTGGGGCGATCGACTTCGGCATCGATCGCGTCGAACAGATCGGAGAGCCAGTTGTTGGTGAACGTGTTTTCGCCGGCGGTTTGCTCAAGCTGTTTCTGGACGGCGGCGACATCGTCGCTTTCAGCAGCGCCGAGTCGATTGGAGCCGATCACGGCGGTGGCACAGGCCGCACAGGCGGTGCGGCGGAGGAATTCGGAGCGGTTCATCAGGGGGTGGGGTGAAAACGGAAACAATCCCGCGGAAGGCGCGAGTACTTCAACCCAAGCCGCCGCAGCGCTCGTCCGGATAGCAGTCAACCGCGTGCCTCGTAGGTGCCGTCGAGCCGTTTCGCGACGAGTTTCTTCAACTCGAGCATCATCAGCGCCGGGGCGAGTTCGGCGTACGGCAGGCCGGTGTTTTCGAGGAGCGCGTCGAGCGTGAGGATCTCGCCGCCGGCGAACGCCGCGTGGATCTTCGCCTCCGCGTCGGTGAGCGAGGGATTCGCCGCAGCTGCGGCGCCTTTGACGAGTCCAGTGCGTGCGGCGGGATGCAGGCCGGGCAACGACTGGAGCTCGGCGAGGATGTCGTCGACGCTGGTGCAGAGCACCGCGCCGTCGCGGATGAGCTGGTGACAACCGGCGCTGGTCGGCTGGTCGATGCGGCCGGGAACGGCGAATACATGCCGGCCCTGCTCGCCGGCGAACTTCGCCGTGATCATCGAGCCGCCGTCGACATCGCTCTCGACGACGACCACCGCCGCGCAGAGGCCGGAGACGATGCGGTTGCGCATGGCGAAGCTCTGGCGATCGGCGCGCCGGCCGAACGGGAACTCGCTCACGAGCGCGCCGCCGGCTTCGACGCGGCGGTACAGATCCAGGTTTTCGGGCGGATAGATGAGATCGATGCCGGTGCCGAGCACGGCGGCGGTCGCGCCGCCCGCCTCGAGCGCGCCCTCGTGCGCGGCGGTGTCGATGCCGCGCGCCAGCCCGCTGATGACGCAAAATCCGGCGCGGGCGAGCTCGCCAGCGAAACGTTTCGCGACCGTCTGTCCGTAGAGCGTCGTGCGGCGGCTGCCGATGATGGCGACGCCGGGGCGGTCCCAGCGGTAACCACCTTTTTGATAGAGGCCGATCGGCGGGTCGTGGATCTCGCGCAATGCGGCGGGGTAGCGCGGGTCGCGCGCGGTGATGAACTCGGCGCCGGTTTTGGTGAGGCGTTCCTCCTCGCGGGCGAGATCGAAATGGTTCCCCCAGCCGAGGATCGTGTCGGCGATAACCGGGCCGACGCCGCGCACCGCCTGTAGCGTCTTCGCGTTGGCGGTGAACACGCGACGCGGATCGCCCGCGAGCGTTTCGACCAACCGGTTGGTGGTGATCGGGCCGATGTTGGGCAGCGCGTTGAGGACGAGCAGCGCCTGAAGCTCGGTGAGTTCACGGCTCATGGGGCGGAGTCGCGGAGGGCTGGGGCGAGATGGGTGAGGAGATCGGTCGCGACGGCCGATGCCGCGCCTTGCGCTCGCGCGAGACGATCGGCGGCGAGCCCGTGCCAGACGAGGCCTTGGGCGACGCGGACGAGCAACTCGTCGAGTCCGCCGCTGGCCACGCGGCCGGCGACGAGTCCGGCGAGGATGTCGCCGCTGCCGCCGCGCGCGAGGACCGGGCCGCCGAAGATACTGTGCCACACGCCATGGCCATCGGTGAGTCGGGAAACGGGGCCCTTCAGGATCGCAGTGAGATTTCGCTCCATCGCGAAGTCCATGAGCTCGGCGTTCTCCACCGGGCCGCGCGGTTCGCTGCCGCGCAGGCGCGCGAATTCACCGAGGTGTGGCGTGATCACGAGGGGGCGGCTTCGTTTCGCGCCGAGGGTTTCGACAATCGGCGGGTGCAGCGCGTCAGCATCCAATACGGTGGGACAGTCGGCGAGGGAGAGCAGACCCTGGACGAGCGTGGCCGTCTCGCGTTCGCGGCCGAGCCCGGGGCCGAGCAGCAGGCCGGTGGCGCGTGCGAGGTGCGGGCGGATCTCGGTGAGGTCTTCGAGGGCGAGGCCGCCGTCGGGCGTCTCCGTGGCGGGCACCCACATCGCCTCGGGCGCGCGGGCGGCGAAGGCGGCCGCGACCCTCTCGGGCACGACGGCGGTGACCAGGCCGACGCCGCTGCGCAACGCGCTCGACACCGCCATGAGCGCGGCCCCGGGCATCGTGCGTGAGCCGGCGACGACGAGCAGGTGTCCGTAGGTGCGTTTGTCGCAGGTCGCGGGGCGCAACTCGCGGAGCGGGTCCAGCACATCGGCGGTGAGCACGTGTTGGTGGACGAGGGCGGGCTCGGCGGCATCGAAGAAGCCGAGGTCGCAGTAGCGCAGCCGGCCGACGGCGGCGGCGGAATCGGCGCGCAGGACCGGCTCCTTCACGATGCCGGTCGCATAGGTGAAATCGGCGCGAAAGGCGACGGGTGCGTTCTCCTCGCCCACGCCGGTCGGGAGATCGATCGCGACGCGCAGGCCGAAGGAGCGGTGCTCGTTGAGCGCGGCGAGGAGGTTGGCGAGCTCGGCCGGGAGCGGCAGGTGAAACTGGAGGCCGAGTATGCCGTCGAGGCAGAGATCCCATTCCTCTTCGGCGGCGAGACGCTCGCGCAGACCGCGGGTGTTGGCGAGCTGGACACGGTCGGGGGCGGCGGCGAGCAGTTCGTGCCAGGCGCGGGTGGCGAGCGGGCGGAGCGTGCGTTCGCCGAAGACCGGGACGATCGTGGCGATGGCGGCGGGCAGGGCGGCAAGGATCGCGCGGGCGGCGAGGAGGGCGTCGCCGCCGTTGTGGCCTTTGCCGACGAGCACGAGCAGCCGGGCGGCGGGGCGCAGGCCGCCGATCTCGGCGGCGTCGCGCTGGATGCCCCGTGCGACGGCGCGGCCGGCGCGCTGCATCGCGGCCCACTCGGCCGCCTCGCCACCGACGAGCTGGCGGCGTTCCCAGGCGAGCGCTTCCTTGCAGGAGAAAACGGGATGGGCGTAGCGGTGCATGGCGCGAGGCGAGACGTGAACGGGACGAGGCGAGAGGGCGGAAGCGGCGGACGAGCGGGCTGCGTTACGGATCGGGTTCGTCGCAGCGCACGATGGCGGCGAACGCGATCGCGACGGTGTCGGAGTGCGCGAGGCTGAGCAGCACCTGGGTGCCGCCGACATGGCGGAGCAGGGCGCGGCCTTGTTCGTCGAGGCGCACGAGGGGCTCGTGGCGCGTGCCGTGATAGACAGAGGCGGAGGTCCAGCCGAACTCGGCGCCGATGCCGGTGGAGAACGCCTTGGCGATCGCCTCCTTCGCGGCGAAACGCGCGGCGAGATGTTTCGCCGGATGTTTCATGCCGAGGCAGTACGTGCGCTCCTCCTCGGTGAAAACCCGTTGCAGGAAACGCTCGCCCTGGCGTTCGTAGACTCCGGCCACGCGGGCGATCTCGATGACGTCGGTTCCCAAACCAATGAGGATGCCGCCGGGTGGTAGCTGCAAATTCACGCCGCGAACACTGCGGCCCGGAAAAACGCCCCGCGAGCCGAAAGTCGGTCGCGGGGCGCAGAGGGCGCGTAGGGGTGTGGGACGGCGGCCGTGCCGACCGATTGCGGACACCGCGCCGAGGCGGCGGCGGTGCGGCGCAGGGCCGCCGGCTCAGCTGTAGTCGCGAGTGGGAGTCTCGAGCCCGAGCATTGCGAGCAGGCCGACGGCGGTGAAGAGGCCCGCGCCAGCGCCGAGAGTCTCCGGCGTGACGATGCGAAGGTTGAGGGCGACGATGACGGCGGCGGTGAGGATCGCGGCGGCGGTGACGAGGAGAGGCGTGGACGAAAGGATGTGCTTCATGGCGGTTGGTTGTTGTTCTCCTTTTCGCATCGTCCGTGCCAAGCGACACGCGGCGCCGTAACCGGCGATCTTCCAAGCGGTAGCGCCGGAATCGGTTCGTGGTGCCCGCGCCCGCGTGTAGCCGGTCCGAGATTCGGCCGTCCCACGGACGGGACGAGCGGCGAGAGTAGCGTGGGGCACAGCCGTGCGGCCGCATGGGCCCGGGGAAAACGCGCCCGCCGACTTCGTGGTTCACCCCTCGAGCTTGATCCGTTTTTTTGCGCACATGACCTCGCCAAGTGATGCCGAGATGATCCTCGCGATGGAGCACGCTGCTTTGAAACGCTGGGGCTCGGGTGACCCCGACGGGTTTCTCGAAATCTCCGCGGAGGACGTCGTCTACTTCGATCCGTACGCGGCGAAACGGATCGACGGGCTTGCGGCATTGCGCGCCTTGTACGAGGGGCTGCGCGGCAAGATCCATGTCGACGCTTTCGAGCTGGTCGACCCGCGGGTGCAGCTGCTCGGCGAGGCGGCGGTGTTGACTTTCAATTACGTCTCGCACGCCGGCGGGGAATCCAACCGGTGGAACTGTACCGAGGTTTTCCGCCGGAAAGCCGCGGGTTGGGAGATCGTGCAGACGCATTGGTCGTACACCGCGCACCCGGCGATTCTCGTTCCCGCCGGAGGTTGAGGTCGGCACCGCGGTGGCGGCGTTGTCGTGGCGCCACCGACAGCGCCCGCCGGACCGCATTATCCGCGGCATCGCATCGGGCTCGACGCCGCGATTTTTCGCCGGAAAGGCGTCAGGATTTCGCGGTGGTGTCCGATGAAAAGGCCACACTCCCCGGCTCCCCTATGACGATTCGGCGACAAATTCTCGCTCTGTCCTTCATCGCGGTCGCGTTTACCGCGCTTTTCTCCGGCGACCTGTTTCTGCGCGGACACGCCGAGGTGCGGAAACTGCGCAATTTCGACAAGATCGCGCGCCTGCTCGTGCTCTTCTCGCATCTTTCGGACTCGATCACAAACGAGACGAACCGGACCTGGGACGCGTGGAACGAGGTGAAGACGAATCGGTCCGGGCCGGGCCGCGAAGCGTTTGCGCAGGCGGTCGCGCGCACCGACACCCTCATCACGGAGATCGACACGATCGTCGGCACCATGAAGTTGGCGGACTACAGCACGGATTTTCAACGGATGATCAGCGCGACGCTCGACTTCCGGCGCCGGCTTGATCCGTTGCGCGCCTTGGTGGTCGGTCCGGATCAGGCGAAGGAAAACTGGCCGACGACACGTCGATTCCAAGGCGAGGTCGACCGGCTCGTAGACCTGATTCCCGCCCTCAGCAGCGAGACCACCAATGGCGAACTGCTGCGGCGCATGGTGGTGGCCGAGTCGCTCGTGCGTCTGAAACTCGCATACACGCTGCAGGCCGGCGCGCTCTACTATTTCCTCGAAAGCCACGGCACGGCCGAGGCCGGGCGCGTCAACTGCACGGTGTTCCAGACGCAGGCGAAGACCCTCGTCTTGAACGTCCGCACCTTCGGCACGCCGACGATGCGCGAGGCCTTCCGCAAGCATGTCGACAACGAGCACCTCGCGCACTTCCTCGAGGTCGGGCAGGAGTTCGCCGCTGCTGGCGTGGCCGGCGATGGCAACACCTCGCCGCTCGTCCCCGCCGACGCCGAGTACCTACGCAAGCTCAAGGCCGACATGGCCGCCCTCGACACCGGAGTGGACGCTGCGATCGCGTTCGCCGGTGAGGAGATCACGGCGTTCACCGCGGCGGAGATTCACGCCGCCGAATGGGTGCGCCTGCGCGCGCTCGCGACGGGCGTGCTCAGCATCGGCGCGTGCGCGGCGTTGGCGTTCTGGTTCGCGCGCCGCATCACCCGCACGGTCGAAGGCGTGAGCGTCACTCTCACCGACACCGCGCGGCGCACGCTCGAGTACGCGAACGGTTTCTCGCGCGCGAGCCACGATCTGGCCGACGGCGGCAGTCAACAGGCCGCCGCCGTCGAGGAGATCGGCGCGGCGATGAACGAGATGCAGGGCTCGGCCAAGGCGAATCTCCGGGGTGTGGAGACGACGCTCCAGCTCGGACGCGAGGCGAACGCCTCCGCGACCGCCGGCACCGAGGGAATGCAGCGGCTGACCGCGGCCATGGACGGCATGAAGGCGTCGAGTGAGGAGATCGGGAAGATCGCGAAGGCCATCGAGGAGATCGCGTTCCAGACCAACATCCTCGCGCTGAATGCCGCGATCGAGGCGGCGCGGGCCGGCGAGGCCGGTGTGGGCTTCGCGGTCGTGGCCGAGGAGGTGCGCAACCTCGCGAAGAAGAGCGCCGACTCCGCCAATTCGACGCGCTCCATGATCGAGCGCGCGATCGGTCAGATCGCGACCGGCCATGCGCTCAGCCAGGACGTCAATCAGAAGCTGCAGGCGATCCGCGAGAACACCGGCCAGTTCCAAACCGTGCTCGCCGAGGTCGCCAACGATTCGACACGGCAAAGCCAGCACATCGAGCAAATCACCCAGGCCATCGCGCGCATCGACGAAGTTACGCAATCGAACGCCGCCGGCGCCGAACAATCGGCGAGCACGGCGGAGGAACTCCAACAGCGCTCGATCGAGATGTTGCAGACCACCGAGCGGCTCGCGGCGTTGTGCGGCATGGTCGTGGCGGAGGCGCATGCGACGACAGCGCCACCCTCGCGCTCGGGCGGGGCGCACGCGGCAGGTGTGGCCACGGTGCGCGCGCTCGATGCTGCGCGCTGAGACCGGCGCGGCAGAGGCGGGGCCGGCGAACGCGTAGCGATTTGCTCGCCACCGCGCCGGGGCGCGGGCAGAAACGGGGCGTCGCGCGTCCCGCCTACTTGGGCGTGCGATGACATTCCCGTCGTCACCGTTCCCATGAAGAAAACCAAAACGCTCCAGTTCCCGGAGAAACGTGTCTACGCGAAGGGCCGTCCGGTCCGCCGCTACAAGAAGAACCCGATCGTCACCGCCGACATGGTGCCGTTCTCCTGCCGCGGCATCTTCAACAGCTCCGTCGTGAAACACGACGGCCGCTACGTGATGGTCCTGCGTTGCGAGGGCTACAACTTCTACAACTTCTTCTGTCTGGCCGAATCGAAGAACGGCTACGACGGCTGGAAGATCGGCGAGATCATCCCTATGCCCGACGACCCGGAGTACCGGAAATATGCCCGCGTGCAGTACGATCCGCGGATCACGAAAATCGGCGACACATACCACATGACGTTTTGCTGTCACGGTTCGGATGCGCGGATGGGACACATGACCTCGAAGGACATGAAGACCTTCAAATGGGAGGGCTTCATCACCGGCACCGGCTTCCGCAACACCGTGCTGTTCCCCGAGAAGATCAACGGCCTCTACACGGCGCTCGAGCGCCCGAACGCCCTCGGCGAGATCTGGGTCACGCGTTCGCCCGACCTGAAGTTTTGGGGCCAGTCGAGCCTGCTCATGGACAAGGGCCGTTGCTCGTTCGGCTGGGGCAAGATCGGCCCGTGCGGCACGCCGATCCGCACCAAGGCCGGTTGGCTGATCATCTTCCACGCGGTCTCCGTCGTGTGCGAGTACGAGTTCCTCTACCACGCCGGCGTGGCGCTTGCCGATCTCGAGGATCCCTCGAAGCTCATCCGCGTGGGCGACGAGTGCATCCTCACGCCCGAGGAGCCGTACGAAAATGCCGGGCACACGCCGAACTGCGTCTTCGCCTCCTCGCATGTCGTCGAGCCGGACGGGTCCATCAAGCTCTACTACGGCGCGAGCGACCGCTACCAGTGCGTCGCCGACACCAGCATCGACGAACTCCTCGAGATCGCGCTGCACCGCTGAGTGCCGCCATCGCGATCACCGATGTTTTTCAAAGCGCGCTCTCCGGGGCGCGCTTTTTTTTAGTCTCTGCGCGGCACGGATGTTCCGTTAACGGGGTCGACGGCCGCGCATGTCGCGCCGGCTTGCTCCAAACCCAAACGCATCATTCGCCCATGAAAGTTCCCGGACTGCGCAGCGATTACGAACAGGTCGGCGGCCTCGTCTTCTTCGGTCGCATGCTTGACAAGATCCGCCTCAAGGCCGCGGGCCAGCTCCCGCCTGACTACTACACCGGCACTGCCAACCGCACGCACTTCGACGCGCGTTGCTGCACTTTCCTGCGCGTCGACTACGACCGCGTGGTCGCGCGCGTGCTCCAGGGCGGCACAGACGAGCAGATCCTCGAGTGGTGTTATGCGAACTTCTACCGGCCCAGCGCGGCCGAAATCGAGATCTGGAACGGTTTCATGACGAAGCGCGGCTGGCGCGACACCGGCAGCGCCGAACTCGAGCAGGCCAAGCGCGATCGGGGCTTCGGCGACCGACCTGACATCCAGACTTGGTTCGATCTCCACCAGGCCGAGGAGGCGTGAACGGCTGTCGGCGCGTGCCGGACGCGCTGTGAGCTCCGGCTGGCGCGGCGCCTATTCCTCGGCGACAGCCACGTAACCAACCCTTTGGACGGCGCTCTTCAGGGCGCCGATGTCGGCACGCTCGTGCTGTATGGTGACTTCGTTGGCATTCACCGTGACGGTGTTGACGTGTGGCACGTCCTCGAGCGCCTTCTCGAGGTGCGCCACATCGCTGGTTTCGAGTTTGGGGATGCGGAAACGGGTTGTGCTCATGCCGGCCATTTTGGCCCAGCGGATCGCCGCGTGGCATCGGGTGGCGCGCAACGAACAGCACGGAGAAAACCCGCGGGGCGTTGCGATGGCGAGGTGGCTCCCGGCGGGTGCGCGGAAGGATTTGATCGGCCGGCGGTACGAACGCGCGGCGCACTCAATCCTCGCTGAGACTCTTCACGATCGCATCGGGCCAATTGGTGCTCAGGACGGTCTCCTGATCTCCGCGACGAAGCACGACCTCGACGCGGCGCGCCGGTGTTTCTCCCGCTGCGGTTGCGTTGCGCCGGAGATAGGCGATCTCGTCCGTGCCGCGCCAGGCGGGCAGGCAGCGTTGGTCTTTGTCGCCTTCCTGTATCTGCTGCACTTCGCCTGTTGCCAGCGTGAACACGCACACCTCGCCGTGCCTGCCGCCGATGAGCAGCTTGCGTCCGTCGGCGCTCGGCTCGAAGAACGCCAACAGCTGCGGCAATCCCTTACTGTTGCCCCGAGTCGTGAGGCGGGCGAGCGTTGCTTGGTGTGCCGGATCGAACACGAAGAGTTGCTCGCGTTCGGGCTCGAAGTCGCTGGCCGACAGCGGAAGCGCGAGCTCGGCCGCATTGAAGATGATGCGTCCGTCCGCGAGGCAGCGGATGCGCCCGAGCGATTGGAAAAGCAACCCGCCGAGTTCCGTGGGCTTCTCCGCGAGCGCCGGTTTGCCGGCGGCGTCGAACACTTCGCGTTGCATGAGCACGGCGAATTGCGGGAGCCCTTTCACCTGGTTGGCGATCGCCTGCGCGTAGATCAGAGCGCGGCCGTCCGGCGTCCAATCGGGATGCGCCGCGACATCGGTGCCGATCGAGAGCGGGGCGGCGCTCGCCTCGAGCGGGATCGCTGCAAGCGCGAAGCGATCGCCCTCGGGCAGCTCGAGCGTGACCGCTGCGGCTTTCCCGCCGGGGGCGAGGCGGATTGTTGCGATGGAGTTCTGCACATCCGCGAAGAGAGGTGCGCCGAGTTCGACGCCCGTTGCCTGGCGTCGGGCGAGGAAAAGCTCCTGCAGTTTTGCGGTGAGCGGCGCGAGCGCCTGTGCTTCGTCGGGAGAGAGCCGACTGCGCAGTTCCTCGCCGCACGTGTCTCGCAAGTACAGCAACGCCAACTCGACTTGCTTCGCGTGCTGCGGCCGAAGCTCGCTCCACCGGGCGCCCTCGTGAAGTCGCGCTAGGAGGCTGTTGCCCGCAGCCATTGCCTCGGAACGTCCGGCGGGAGCGAGCAACGCGGACACCTCAGTCCAGGTCGCGAGCGAGCGCTCGCGCACTACCAGAAGATGCTGCGAGTCGGGGAGCCATACGGCGAGCCGTGCATCCGGTACGGCGAGCGCGGTGAGCGTGCCGTCGGGCGTGCAAAAACGCAGACCGTCGGCGGTGAGCACGGCGGCCTCGTGGCCGTCGGGCGACCAGACTAGGCGTTCCTTAAGGCAACCGCCGAGCAGGGCGAGCGCGGCCGCGGAGGCGAGGCCGGCGAAGAGACGCATGATCGAACGCAGGGAGTTCATGGCAGGGGTCAGGATGGGGCGTGGGCCAAGGCGACTGTGAGTGCTTAGCGCAACAGCCTTACCAGAAGGAGCGAAAGTTCACTACGACGCCCGAATTCCTCTCGGTTCCCGAATACCGGGGTTGGTCCGAAGTCGAGAAGGCGGGTGCCGGTGCGGATTCGGCTTTCGGCGCTACTTCTCCGCCAGCAGCGCGAGCTTCTCGCGGAGGTGGGTGCGGCGGTCGCGGGACTCGTTGTTGCGCACGGCCATGCCCCACGCGGCGGGCTCACCGACGATGAAGACGCGCTTCTTGCCGCGCGTGATCGCGGTGTAGAGCAGGTTGCGCTGGAGCATCATGAAGTGCGCCTTCAACAGCGGCACGATCACCACCGGGTATTCGCTGCCTTGGGATTTGTGGATCGAGCAGGCGTAGGCGAGGGCGACGTCGCCCAGGTCGCCGCGGTCGAGTGTTTGCGTCGTGCCGTCGAAGTCCGCCTCGAGCGTGCCGGCCTCGGGGTCGACGGCGGTGACGACGGCGATGTCGCCGTTGAAGATGCCCTTGTCGTAGTTGTTGCGGAGCTGGATGAGCTTGTCGCCGGCGCGGAGTTCGCCGGCGGGCGAGCGCAGCGCGGCGCCGCGGGGGTTCAACGCGGCCTGGAGCTCGCGGTTGAGGTTGCCCACGCCGGCCACGCCCTTGTGCATGGGCGCGAGTACCTGAACTTCGGCGACGGAATCGAAGTGCCGGAGTTTTTGCGGGATGATCTTCGTACAGAGTTCAACGACGCGCGCGACGCACTCCTCGGCGGAGCCGACGGGGAGGAAGAGCAGGTCGTGATGGAGCGGGTGCGTGGCGAGCTCGGCGATGGTGGGCGGGAGGGCGGAGTCGCCGTTGTTCACGGCGTGGGCGGTGACGACGATCTGGCTCTGGTGCTGCTGGCGGAAAATGACGGCGAGGCGCGTGACCGGCGCGAGGCCGGAGGCGATCAGGTCTTTGAGGACGTTGCCGGCGCCGACGGAGGGGAGCTGGTCGACGTCGCCCACAAGGAGGATGTGCGCGGAGGACGGCACAGCCTGGAGCAGCGCGGCGGCGAGTCGGGCGTCGAGCATCGAGGCCTCGTCGACGACGAGGAAATCTGTGGGCAGGGGCGAGGCGGAGTCGTGGGCGAAGCCGCCCTTCGCGGCATCGTATTTGAGGAGACGGTGGATGGTCTGCGCGAAGCCCCCGGTGGTCTCGGCGATGCGTTTGGCGGCGCGGCCGGTGGGCGCGGCGAGGTGCACACGGACTTTCTTCGCCTTCAGGATGCCGACGAGGGCGCGCAGTGTGGCGGTTTTGCCAGTACCGGGACCGCCGGTGAGGATGGAGATCTTCGAGGTGAGGGCGGCGCGGAGGGCGGCGGCCTGTTGTTCGGCGAACTGGATCTGGGATTTCTCCTGCGCCCAGGTGATGGCGGCATTGACCTTGATCGGCGGGAGGCCGGAGGTGCAGCGGAGAACGCGCGTGAAGGCGGTGGCGATCTTCTCCTCGGCGCGGTGGTAGAGCGGGAGCTGGACGGCGGTGGCCGGCTGGCCGGCGTCGCCGTGGCGGACGAGGTCGTGGGCGGCGACGAGGGCGTCGATGCGTTTGGCGAGCAGCGCGGGGTCGGTCTGAAGCAACTCGGCGGCGTAGGCGCGGAGATCGTTTTCGCCATAGGCGGTGTGGCCTTCCTCGGCGAGTTCGGCGAGGGCGTAGAGCAGACCGGCGTCGAGGCGGGGCGGGGAGTCGTTGGCGAAGCCGAGGTTGATCGCGATTTTGTCGGCGGTCTTGAAGCCGATGCCGTCGATCTCGCGGGCGACGCGGTAAGGCTCGGCGAGCAGGATCTGCTTGGCCTGGGGGCCATATTTGCCGACCAGCTTCACGCACTGTGAGGGCGTGACGCCGTAGGTCTGGAGGAAGATGAGGATCTCGCGGAGGGCGCGCTGGTCCTCCCATGATTTCTTGATCGCGGTGGCGCGGGTGGGGCCGATGCCCTCGACCTCGCGCAGGCGGGCGGATTCGTCGCTGATGACGCGGAGGGTGTCTGCGCCGAAGCGGTCGACGATCTTGTTGGCGTAGGTCTTGCCGATGCCGGGAACGAGGCCGCTGCCGAGGTATTTGCGGATGCCGTAAACGCTGGCGGGAAGCTCGGAGCGCCAGGCGGCGATTTTGAACTGCGCGCCGTGCTGCGGGTGGCGGATCCACTCGCCGTCGAGCGAGAGTGTCTCGCCGCATTGTACGCCGGGCAGGATGCCCACGACGGTGACGAGGGCGGGATCGGGGGCCTTGGCGCGCGGGGGGGCGTTTTGGGATTTCGTGCGCGGCGGCGGCGGCTCGTCGAGGGAATCGGGGCGGAGCTCGGCGATGGTGTAGCTGTTTTCCTCGTTGAGGAAGATGAAGCGCTCGAGCACGCCGCGCAGGGAGCTGGGAGGGTTCGCCGGACCGGACACGTTGGCGCAACGGATGCCGGAGGGGGAGGCGGGAGGCAAGAGGCGAGAGGGCGGAGGACGGATCGCTGCTCTCGCGAGCAGTGCCACAGCGGACGAGCTGATCGGACCTGGTACTTGCCAACTTGGGAACTTGTCACTTCGCACGAAGTGCGTGCGGCGCTGCGCTTGTGCGTGGCAGGGCGGGTGCTAGCGTGCGGGCATGTTCATCAAGGTGTTCACCACCGGCGGCACGATCGACAAGGTGTACTTCGACAAGCTCAGCGAGTTTCAGATCGGCGATCCGCAGATCGCCGAAATCCTCGCGCCGGTGAATCCCGGTTTCGAGTGGGCGGTCGAGCCGGTGCTGCGCAAGGACAGCCTCGACCTGACCACGGAGGACCGTGCGCTGTTGCGCGAGCGAATCGCGGCCGACCCGGCGGAGCGCGTGCTCGTGACCCACGGCACCGATACGATGCGTGAGACCGCGCGCGCTCTCGCGGGCATCCCCGGCAAGACGGTCGTGCTGACGGGCGCGCTGGCCCCGGCGCGGTTCAAGGACAGCGATGCGGTGTTCAATGTCGGCTTCGCGCTGGCGTGCGTGCAGACGTTGCCGGCGGGCGTGTATCTCGCGATGAACGGCACGGTGTTCGATCCGTTCCATGTCCGGAAAAATCGGACGCAGAATACCTTCGAGGTCGAGGCTTCGGCGGGAAGTGGCGGTGTGTGAGGCTGTGGAGGGCGAAACGCTCACGCGTTCCGCTACGCGGCGGCGGTGTGCGCGCGGGCGGGGTTCAGGAAACAAAACAGCCGGCCCCGAGCGGGACCGGCTGTGGAAAGAGCCGAGTAGTCGTCGCTGTGTTCAGCGAGCGGCGACGGTGACCGGGATCGTGATCTCGCCGGAGCCGACGCCGGTCACGAAGAGGTTGCCCTGACCGGGCTGGCCGCCTTGGACAGTGATCGTGGCGGTCGTCGCGCCGGCGGGGATGATCACCTCGGGCATGATGACGGACTGCGGAACATCGGTGCTCACATCGACGAGCAGGCCGCCTTCGGGGGCGGGGTTGCCGAGCGAGAAGGTGAGGGTGGCGCGGCCGCCGGTCTGGAGCGTGAGCTCGGTCGGCGCGACATCGAGCGAGAGGCCGTCGACGCGGAAGGAACCGACGTCTTGGCTGGTCGTGCCGTTGTTGAGCGAGACCTTGTAGGAGCGGCCGGCGGGCACGGCGGGCACGGAGAACGAGATCGCGTTGGGCGACTCGAACACGGTGCGGGCCGGAACGCTGTCGAGGTAGACGACATCCTGCGGGGTGAAGCCGCGGCCGACGATGGCGATGCGGGCGCCGATGGGGCCGCGCACGGCTTCGAGGGTGTAGACGTAGCGGTTTGTCAGCTTGATGGTGCGGAGCTCGGTGTACTCCTCGACGGGGTAGACCATGTTGCTGCGCTGCTGGGCGTAGTTGACCAGGAGGTAGTAGGTCGCCTCGGTGCGGCCGGCGGGCATGCGGTAGTCGAACTCGTAGAGGCCGTCGCCGAGCGGGCTGGCGGTCATCGGATGGATCTGGCCGTCGATGACGATCTGGACCTTGAGCGTGTTCTTCACGAGGTCGGCCTCGGCGGGTTTCACGCGCGCGGTGATCGTGTAGATCGACGAGGGGTTTTCGGCGACCGTGTCGGAGGTCATGTTGACGATGGTCGTGCCGCAGCCCGTGAGGAGCAGCGCGAGGGCGGAGGCGGCGCCGAGGAGTCCGCGTTTCCAGAAAGTAGCCTGCGAGTGTTGCATAAATGTTTGCGGGTGCCGGCGTTTCGTAGCGTCGTGGCCGGCGCAGATGGCGAATTCTCTAACGGTCGCGGCGCAGCCAGAGCAAGAAAAAGCCGAGTCGGTGGCGCTCGGTATGTACCTGCACATCCCGTTCTGTTCCACGACCTGCGAGTACTGCGCGTTCTACCAAGTGCGTCCGGAAGGCGACGACCTCGCGCGGTTCCTGCGCGACATCGAGCGCGAGCTGGCACTGGTCGAGACGCCGTTGCGCGCGGCGACCGTGTTCTGGGGCGGCGGCACGCCGGGGCTGTTGCCGGCGAAACATCTCGGCGAGCTCTGCGCGATTGTTCGCGGCCGTCTCGCAGAGGCGCTGGAAGGGCAATGCCCGGAATTGCAATCACATAGCTCATGGCTTCATTAAAAATAAGCCC
>DATGXO010000238.1:0-56450 GCA_035298965.1 Opitutaceae bacterium
CCAGGCCAGCTCCGCGATCCCCGTCGTGCCGCTCTACATCTCGATCCTCTACCGGATCATGAAGGACCGCGGCCTCCACGAGGGCTGCATCGAGCAGATCGACCGCCTCTACCGCACGCAGATGTACGGCGGCAACGCCCTCAATTTTGACGACGCCGGCCGCGTCCGCATCGACGACTGGGAGATGCGCGCCGACGTGCAGGCCGAGATCGCCCGCCTCTGGCCGCAGGTGAACACGGACAACCTCGCCGCGCTCACCGACATCGCCGGCTACCGCGCCGATTTCCTAAAACTCTTCGGCTTCGGCCTCGCCGGCATCGACTACGACGCCGAGACCGATCCACACGTCGAACTGCCGTAAAGCCGCACACCGGTGCGCCGTCACACACACACCAGCCGAGTCCCGCGACTCGGCTTTTTTGCGCGCCGTTCCCGCGTGCCTCCACGGCCTGAGCACACCGGCCTACCGCTTTGGTTGTGGTCCGGCCTTTCCCGTTGCCAGCGGCAGCCGCGCGATTTTCTCTGACCGCTCTCCATGGCGATTCCCTTCTTCTCCCGCCCACGCAACGCCATCGCCGCGCGTTGCGCCGACGATCAAGCGACCAAGGCGCGACTGCGTTTCGCGCCCTACTACCACGCCATGGAGGCGCAGCAGGGCACGCGCATCCGGCTCGACGGCCGCGACATGGTCATGCTCTCCAGCAACGACTACCTCGGGCTCTCCTTCCACCCGAAGGTGATCGAGGCCGGCCAGCGCGCCATGAACCGCTGGGGCGCCAGCACCACCGGCGCCCGCGTCTCGAATGGCTCGCGCGCCTACCACCACGCGCTTGAGGAGAAACTCGCCGCGTTTCTCGGCAAGGAAGCCTGCCACGTCCACGCCGCCGGCTACCTCTCCTGCATGTCCGGCATCGCCGCGTTCGCCGCGAAAGACGATGTCGTGCTCGCCGACAAAAACATCCACTCCTGCCTCTGGGACGGCATCCGCCTTTCCAACGCAACCGTCGAACGTTTCGCGCACAACAACCCCGACGACCTGCGCGATGTCGCCAAAACCATCCCCGCCGACGCCGCGCGCCTCATGATCGTCGAGGGCGTCTACTCGATGGAAGGCCACATCGCGAAGCTGCCCGAACTCGTCGCCGTCGCCGAGGAGTTCAAGTGCTTCAACGTGCTCGACGATGCCCACGGCTTCGGCGTGCTCGGCCGCGACGGGCGCGGCACCGCCGACCACTTCGGCCTCTCCGACAAGATCGACGTGATCGTCGGCAGCCTCTCGAAATCGCTCGGCAGCACCGGCGGCTTCGTGGCCGGTAAACGCGAATACATCGAGTACCTGCGCACGCACTCGAAGCACACGATCTTCAGCGCCGCCCTCAGCCCCGCCCAAGCCGCCGCCGCCGAGGCCGCGCTGGAGGTGATGCAGACCGAGCCGCAACACCGCGAACGCCTCTGGGCCAACACACGCCGTTACGTCGCCTTCCTCAAATCGCTCGGCCTCGACACCTGGGGCAGCGAGACGCCCGCCGTGCCGATCGTCGTCGGCTCGAAGGAGCGCGCGTACCGTTTCTGGCAACTGTTGCTCGAAAAGGGAGTGTTCACGGTCATGTCGATCGTGCCCGCCGTTCCGCCCGGCAAGGATCTCATCCGCACCGCCGTTTCCGCCCTCCACTCCGACGAGGATCTGGCTCGGATCGAAGAGGCCTTCACCTACGCCGCAAAACGGCTCTGACGCTGTGCGTTGCACGAATGGCGCTCTGAAGCGCCAATCGTGTCGCTGGGTGCGCGCCGGCCGGACGTGAAGTCCGGCCCCGCAAGCGCCGCGAAAACTGCACCCTTCCTTTGGTTCGCAAACACGCCTGCGGTAGAGTCGCGGCTCGCCCGCGACCGCTCCGGGGAATCGTGACACGAGCTCTCCTCCTGGAGCGCGAATCGCCCAGACGCTGAATGTGAGGTCCAGCACCACGCAAACACCCCGCCGTGTCACCTGCACAGAGCATCCACAGGCTAAACGCGCGCCTCACGCGTCATGTCAACTATTGGTTGACGTGACGCTGGCCGGCGTCACGCAGAGTTCTGGGGTGGAAATCTCGGTCACTTCAGCGCCGCCAGCACCGCCGCGGCGGAATCGCTCCACGTCGGCAACGCGCGGTTCAACGCGCCGCGGCCCAGTTCCTCCACCAGACGCTCGTCGATGAGCACGCGTCGCAGGCCGGACGTCCACGCGGCAATGTCTTCGCCCGGCAACGTCAGACAACCGCCGCCGGTCGCGTGCTCGCGCAAGGCCGGAATGTCGCTGCACACGCACGGCAGACCCGACCACAGCGCTTCGATGACGGGCAACCCATTCCCCTCGGCGCGCGACGGAAACACGCCGGCGAGGCAGCGCTCCGCGAGAGCATTCACCGCGTCGTCGGCCAGCGGTCCGTGGTAGTGCAGTTGCCGGCGCCGGAGCGACAATGTGCGCGCGCGCCGCTCCACGGGTTTGCCGAAGTGCGGATTCACCCGCCCGACCAGATGCACAGAAAAATCCAAGCCCTCCGCCCAGAGCGCTTCCGCGGCGTCGAGCAGCAACGTCTGATTCTTCCGCGGCTCCAGGATGCCGACCATCAGCAGCGCCGGCGTACCGCCGGGACGCTCGCGATTGCGCGCGCGCGGCCGCCCCGAGCCGTCGGCGCCGAGCGGAAACGCGGTCACCTGCGCACGCGCGGGCATGCCACCCCACGCCCAGTACTGCTCCAGCTCCACGCGGCTGGTCTCCGAAATCGCGAGGACTCGTTCGAAGCTCGCGAGCAGCTTCATGTACCCAGGATGGCGCGCGACACTGTGTGGCCAGGTCGTCTGCGGGAAACGCAGCGGGATCGCGTCGTAGTAGACCGCCGCAGTGCGGCAGCCGGGCTGCGCGAGCCACGCGGAAAAACCCGGCCGTTCTTCCTCGCTGAACAGCTCGGGCGTGAAGACCCAATCATCCTTCATCGGCGTGACCGGCGAACCGTCGGCGAGCATCCACCTCCGCGCCTGCGCCTCCCAACGAACCGACACGAGCGACTGCGGCGCGCACTCGTTCATCTTCGCGCGCAATTGCCCGCTCACGCGCTGAATTCCAGAATGATGCCCCGAGCGAGCGGCCTTCGTCGTGTCGAAGTAGATCATGCTTCCTCCCGGATGCGCGCGAGCAACCGCGCAGCGTTGCGGTGCACATCGAAGTTCTCGCGCACCCACTCCCGCGCCGCGCCGCGGAGGCGTTCGCAGAGCGCGTCGTCGGTCGCGAGTCGCCGCCAGGCGTCGATCCAAGCCGCGGCGTCTTCGATCGGCGCCACCAACCCGGTGCGCTCGTGTTGCACCGCCTCGGTCGTGGCGGCGATCGGCGAGGTGACCGCGACCGCGCCGGCGGCCATCGCCTCCGGGATCACGTTTGGCAGTCCGTCACGATCGCCGCTGCGCGCAATCACGCCGGTGTGCACGAGCGCGTCCGCCCACGCGAGCGCAGCGAAGATCTCCTTCAGCGGGCGGTGCCCCATGAGTTCCACGACGCCGCCGAGCTGCAACGCGCGGATCTGCGCCGCGAGACGCGGATGCAGCGGGCCGTTGCCATAGAGGCGCACCTGCAGCGGCACCCCTGCGTCGCGCGCGGCAGCGTAGAGTTCGAGTTGCCGCTCGAGTCCCTTCTTCTCCACCAGACGGGCCACGCACACGATCCGCAGCGTCGTGCGCGAGGCGCGCAGCGCCTTGAACGGCGGCAGCACCTCGAGCCCGCGGCGGACGACGAGGATCTTCTCCGGCGGTGTGCCGCGCTCGCGCAACGTCGCCGCGGCCATCTCGGTCGACGTTCGGACGAAGCGCGCCAGCGCGATCTTCTCCCGCAGGAGCCAGTCACCGCCATGCTCGTACAAGTCGTAGGCGTGAGCCGCCATGCTGAACGGGATGCCGGTCAGCCGCCATACCGCCCACGCCGCGCCCGCCGGCGCCGAAGCCCACACGGCGTGCACGTGCCGCGGTTTCTCCCTCCGATAACGCGGCGCCTCTACCACGCCGTAGCCGGCACCGAGGAGGTTCTCCCAGAAGTTCCACCAGCCCGGCGGCGCTCGGAGCACCATCGCGCGCATCATGTCGGCGAAGAAGCCGCCGCGCGTGCGCCACGTTTCGAGCGGCAGCCGCCAGATCACCGTGAACAGGCGCCAGCGGTTGAACTGATCCACCGGCAGTCCCTCGAACTCCGACTCACCGCCCCAGAGCGAGACGAGCCGGAGCCGCACGCCGAGCACGCGCAGCGCTGCGACTTCGCGTTGGAGGAACGTCTCGGTCGGGTACGGAAAACGCGTGAACAGCAGGACGATTTCCGGGCCGCCGCTCTCCGCAAGTGATCGGTCTGACGCCGGCGCTGCCATCGTCGCTCAGACGGGAAACGGCCGCGGGAGCTGAGCCGCGTCGAAGCCGAGCCCGATCAGCTCGTGGATGAGGACGGTGGGATCCTCCTCGTACCGCAGCGCCTCGAACTGCCGGCGAGCCTCGTCGTAGCAGCCGGGCACGCGGATCCAGTTTTGCATCACTGTGCGCAGACCGGCGGCAGAATCGATGATCGGGCACGCCGCGCCGCGCTCGAAGAATTTCACCGTCAGGCTCTCCTGCGGCATGATGCTGCCGTAGGCGTTGAAGATGATCGGGCAGCGGAAGTTCAGCGCCTTCGCGCACGTCGTGGTGCCGCCGCGGGTCACGATGGTGTCGCTGACCTGAAGCAGGCGGTGCATCTCGTCGGTGTAGCCGTCGATGAAGCAGGAAAACTCCGGATGCTGCGCGCGCCAGTGGATCGCCTCGGCATAGGTGCGGGCGTTGCGTCCGCAGACCACGATGGCCTGCACGCGATCGGCGAACTCCGCCAAAACCGGCAGCAGCTCCATGTGCTGGTTCGCGCCGTTGCCACCCGTGCCGAGCAGCACCGTGAAACGGTCCGGCCGCAGGCCGAGCACATCGACGAGGTAGCGCCGGCGTTTCTCGGCGCCGAAGACATCGTGGTGCGAACGCGGTCGCATGAGGTGGCCGCGCACGCGCGTCTGCTCCGGGCGAAGACCGAGTTTCACGGCGTAATCGCGCGCGGTCGGCGTACGCGAGAAGTAGAGGTCGACGCTCTTGTCGATCCAGTTGCGGCTGTAGCCGTAGCCGCCGGAAAACTCGCCGCAGTACGTGGCGCAGCGCACGTTGGCGGCGCCGAGCTCCTGCCGCGCGACCTCGAAGTAGCCGCGGTTGAGGCAGTCGTGCACGCTGAAGATCAGGTGCGGGCGGTACTCGCGCAGGAGCGCGCGATAGTACTTTTTGCCGAAGCTGATGCTGTCGCGGTTGATGATGCTCAATCCCTCCACGAACATGTAGTAGGGATGGTGCAACCACGGCGCCTTCTTCTGGATCCAGTTGTAGAAATCAACGCCCCAGCGGCCGATCACGGAGGACTTCTCGAGCAACTGCTCGATGCGCACGTCGGCCCGGTGCTTGTAGAGCTCGAAGGCCCATTCGGCGAAGGCCTGCGCGCGGGCGTCGTGGCCGCCGCCGGTGCTGGAGGTAAGGACGAGGATGCGAACTTGGCTCACGTTTCAGCGAATTCCGAAATAGCGGGCGAGCACCGCGCGCCGGAGCGAGAGCGGGGCGAGCCGGGCGCCGAGCGGCGCGAGGACGGTTTGGAAAAAGGAACCTGAGCGCACGATGCCCGAGCGGCCGCGCTGCAAAGCACGGCGTAGATCGGCAGCGGCGCGCAACGGCAGCGGCGCGGCGGCAAACGTCGCCTCGAGACGGCGTGCCACCCGCTGCGTTCGCTCCGGCAAGTCGGTGTGGGGGACGGCGAACATCGCGTTGTTGAACTCCGTCCGGTAGTCGCCGGGACGGAATTCGATCACCGTGATTCCCATGCTCTGCGCTTCCAACATCAAACTTTCCGACAGCGCGGCGAGGCCGGCTTTCGCGACGTTGTACCCGGAGAGGAGCGGTATCGGAAACTCCACCGCCATCGAGGTGACGTTCACGATCGTGCCCTTTTTCCGCGCGCCCATCGCCGCAAACGCTGCGCGATTCAACGCGAGCGAGACGCCGAGCATCTGATCGAGCTGCGCGCGCCAGACAGCGAGCGGTTGGTCGAGCACACCGCCGAAGATGCCGTAGCCGGCGTTGTGCACGAGCAGGTCAAGACCACCGCTGTCGCGCTCCACTTGCGCGAGTAGCGAATCGGCCGCCGTCTCGCCGTCGGCGAGATCGAGGCGCAGCGGGTGAAACCACTCGCGCGCCGGCAGACGTTCCGGCCGGCGAGATGTGCCCCAGACCTCGACACCCTCCGCGAGCAGCATGTCGGCGAAGGCGCGGCCGAGGCCCGTACCCGCGCCGGTCACCAAGGCCGTGCGGAAGCGGGTGGCAAGCGAGGGGGAAGGCATGTGGCGCGAGACCGCCGGACTATCAGGCGCCGGGCGCGCGCAGCACAAGCGAGACGTTCGCGCCGCCGAAACCGCTGGCGTTGTTCAGGATCACGCGGGGAGCAGTGGCTATCGTCTGGCGCGGCAAATTGAGATCGGCGAACTTGGGATCAACATCGCGCAACCCGCCGCACCCCGGGATGAAACCGCCGCGGATCGCGAGCGCACAGAAACCGGTCTCGAGCACCGTCGCCATCGAGAGGCCGTGACCCGTGAGCGCCTTCGTGCTGCTGATCGGCACGCGGGAAACATCCGCGCCGAAGACACTTCGAATCGCCTTCACCTCGGATGCGTCGCCAATCGGCGTGGAGGTGGCGTGCGCGTTGACGTAGTCGATCTGCGCGGGGCCCACGCCGGACGCCTTGAACGCACGCCGCATCGCGCCCGCCAGACCGAGGCCCTCGGGATGGGAGATCGCGACATTGTGCCCGTCCGAAGCTTGGCCCCAGCCGGCGAGTTCGGCGTACGGCGTCACGCCGCGGCGGACGACTTCCTCCTCACTTTCGAGCACGACCACCGCCGCGCCACCCGTGCCAACAAAGCCATCACGTGCGGCATCGAAGGGGCGCGAAGCAGTGGCGGGATCCGCCGAGGTGGAGAGCGCCCGCATCGTCGCAAACGGCAGAATCGCGTCCATGTTTCCATCCTCTGCGCCGACGACGATCATCCGGTCCTGCTTGCCGGTGGCGATGTCGTCGAAAGCGAAGCCGAGCGCGTGTCCGGTCGAGGCACAGGCCGAGGAAAACCCGCACGAGTGGCCACGGATCTTGAACGCCGCCACGAGATTGAAGTTCAACGTGCCGGAGATCGACGACACCACGGCGACCGGCGAGCAGCGCATCACCCCGAGCTGGTGCATGCGGCTCACGTAATGGGTGAGCACCATCGGCGAGCCGGCGGAGGCGCAGTACAGGCCGGTGTTCTCGTTCTGCAGCTCGGTATCGGCAAGGCTCGCGTCGGCGATCGCCTGCTGCATCGCGCAGTGCGCGTAGAGGCCGTGCGGTGCCATGCTGCGGAGCAGTTCGCGCCGGATCGAATAACGCGAGGGGTACGTCCAGTCCTCGGGCTCGACGGAAGAGACGTCGAACTCCTTGATCGTGCCCATCACTTTCACCGGCACTTCCGGCCGTTGGAACGGCGGATAGAGTTCAAAGCCGTGGCGCAGCTCGCGCAGGCTCGCCTCGACCGACGCCTTGTCGTTGCCGATGCTGCTGATGAAACCGACTCCGGTGACGAAAACTTTCCGCATGATAGGGGAGACCGTCGCCGGCTCGAGCAGTGCCATCCCCGGCGAACGGAAGGTGCGAGGCTCGGGACCTTCCGTCCGCTGGCAATCGGATTAATCCAGGAAGCCGCAGCGCGCGCTCAGGCGTTGGCCGCTGCCGTTGCCGGAGCCGGAGAGGCCGCGCTCGGCTGCGTCACGTAACCAAACGTCAGCGTAATCTCCTCGGCGAAGGCTGCCTTCTCGCCGCCGACTTTCACAGTGCCCTCGAAGGTGGCTAGCGGCGCCTTGATGCGTTTCGGCCGGACCGAAAGGGACAGCGTCTCACCGGGTTTCACGATGCGCTGGCAACGCACGCCCTCGCAGCTCGTGAAAAACACCGTGGTGGGGTCAACCGCATGTTCGAGCTCGGGCGCCCCACTGCGCAGCAAAAACAGCACGCCCAACTGCCCCAGCGCCTCGAGCATGATCGAGGCCGGCAGCACCGGGTTGTTGCGAAAATGTCCTTGGAGAAAGAACTCCGTGCCCGCGACCTGGTAACGGCCGTTGGCGACGGTGGCCCCGACTGTGGCTTCCTGCACGAACAGGAACGGCGGCTGCATCGGCATCGCCTCGAGCACGGCTTCGGTCGGGAAATGTTTCGCGGGCGCCGCGGAGACTTTGCCACTCACCTTGGCCTCGATGAAGGCGTTGATGTCCGCGATCGTGCGCAGATCGCGCAACTCCTCGTTCTTGATCGGCACCTTGATGCTCTCTTCGACAAGCATCACCACCTCGAGCATCGTCAGCGAATCGACGCCGAGATCTTCCATCACGCGCAGATCGGTCTCACCACCGCGCAGCCTCGGGCGGTGCTCCGGATCGACGAAGCGCTCGATGATTCCTAGAACCACCGCAGGGATCGCAGCGACATCGCCGGTGCGGCGATAGTTCAGCGCGGCTTCCAGTGTCGCCGAAGAGCAACGTTTCAGCGCTTCGCGCAGCGCGCCTTCGTCGGCAGGGCTCAATCCAAGCGCGGCCGTCGAGGGACGGGAGTTTTCCTGTTCGGACATGTGGCGCATGAAACATAGCGGGCATGCGCCCGCGCAAATGCTAATTTCCTGCGACCGGCCCACGCAGGCGCCGTTCCGGTCAATCCCCTCATTCCTTCCAAAAAAGCTCTTGCCATGCCCCTCCCCCACCGAATGCTCTCGGCCCCTTAATCACTTTCACCATGGCTCGAATCTGCTCGATCACAGGCAAGCGTCCCTCCCGAGGGAGCATCATTCACCGTAAGGGTCAGTCGAAGAAGAGCGGCGGCATCGGCACGCACGTCACGGCGATCACCAAGCGCTGGTTCAAGCCGAACCTCCAGAAGGTGAAGGTTCGCCTCCCCAACGGTGCCACGAAACGAATTTTGGTGTCGGTTAAGGCAATTAAAGCTGGAAAAATCCAGAAGGCCTGACCACATTGTAGCTCTCCCATCCACCCGCCTGCCCCCGAGCGAGCGCTTAGCGCCCTCGGGGGCACTTCTTTTTCCGGGGGTGGAAACGCGGGGAACCGCACGCCTCAGCCGCGTCGGCGCAGCCCGAGACGCGACAGGAATCGCGCGCCCAGCGCCGGCAGTTCCTCCCTGCCCTCGATCCGCAACAGCCAGAGCGAGGCACCGTACGCGGCCACCCCAAGCGGGATCGCCGTCGCGAGGACCACGATGTCCCGCAGGCGCGTCGCCGGCATCCACCAACGCGCCGCCAGCACGCCGGCCTCCACCACCAGCGCCATAACGCCCACACCAGCCACGATCTTCAGCAGGTCGCGCCAGAGGTGGTGAAACGCTAGCCCACCGTCGCGCCGCGCCAACCGTACCTGCAGGTACCACGCCTGCACCACGACCGCGAGATTGCTCGCCAGCGCCAGGCCCACGGTCGATAGCGGTCCCATCAGCGCCACCCCGAGGCCGATGTTCACGAGGAAGCTCAGCACCGCCGCCCGCACCGGTGTCCTCGTGTCCTTA
Source organism: Opitutaceae bacterium (assembly GCA_035298965.1). Classification (GTDB taxonomy): domain Bacteria; phylum Verrucomicrobiota; class Verrucomicrobiia; order Opitutales; family Opitutaceae; genus CAJCBL01. Next base: position 9,668 of record DATGXO010000238.1, read on the forward strand.
CGGGCGTAGAACGCGCGCAGCACGAGATTCACGAAGGAGAAAAACGGCAGCCCCGCCGCGAACACCGCCAGCACCGGCACCATCGCGCCCGTGTCCTGCGCGTGAAACGCGCCTCGCTGGAACAACAACCGGATCGTTGGCTCGGCCAGCAACACCAGCCCCGCCGCCGCCGGCACGTTCACGACAAGGATCAACCGCATGCCGCGCCGGTACGAAGCGGCGAATGCCGGCCAGTCGCCCTGCGCCGCGTGACGCGAGATCAGCGGAAACACTACGGTCGACACCGCCACGGCGAACACGCCGATCGGCAGCTCCATCAGGCGCGTCGCCATGTTCAGGAGCGTCACGGCCGCGTCGTTGAGCGACAGTCCGACGAAACGCACCAGCGACAGGTTGATCAGGTACACCGCCGAGCCGACCACCGTCGGCGCCATGAGGCTCACGATCGCGCGCACCTGCGCGCTGCGCCGTAGATCGAGCCGCGGCCGCCAGCCCTCGCGCATCAACGCTGCCGCCGGCACGACCATCTGGAAAAAGCCGCCCACGAGCACACCGGCACAGAGAAAACGGATTCGCGTATCGCCATCCGCCGCCCAGCCGCCCCACGCGCCGCCCACCAGCGCCGCGATCATCGCGAGATTCAGCCAGATCGGCGACAACGCCGGTTCGAGAAAACGTTCCAGCGTCTGCAGCGCCGCGCTGAACGCCGCCGCCAGACAGACGAACACCATGTAGGGGAAAAGCCACACCGCCAGCTCCGCGCCGAGGCGCCAGCGCGCGATCGTCTCCGGCGCGGCCCCCATCGCCGAGGCCGCGTCCGCCCACCAGCCGCCGCCGAGCACCACCATCGACACAGCCACCACGCCGACTGTCACCACGAGCAACCAGCTCGCCACCTGGCTGACGAGTTCGAACGCGCCCTCGCGCTGCCGGCGGGCGAGCTCCTCGTTGAGCGTCGGCACGAACGCCGCGGTCAACGCCCCCTCGCCAAGCAGCCGGCGAAACAGATTCGGCAGGGTGAACGCCGTGAAGAACGCGCTCGCCAGCGCCGTCGTGCCGAAGACCGCCGCCGTCAGCATATCGCGGATCAGGCCGAGCACGCGTGAGACCATGGTCATGCCGGCCACCAGTCCGATGCGTGCGAGTTGTTTCGACATGTGCGGAGCACGTTCTCCCCGCCGCCGCCCCCGGGGAGCAAGACCATTACCCGCGCGGCGAGACCGTCCGACCGTCCCACGTCCCGCCCGCCGCCGCACGCGCCCGCGTCGAGCCAAACAACTTGCCTCCCGCCCCCGATGAACGTATCCACCCGCAAGCTTATCCCCGAACTCTCCACGCTATGAAACGCCACACCCTCGCCGCTCTCGTTTCCCTCGCCGCCTTCGCCGTCGCCGCCCAGGCCGATGTCGGAACTGCCCTCCTCAAACCGAGCACCGCGACCCGCCCGAAAGACGACACCACAGGCAGCCAGATGGGCTCCTACAACGGTATCAAACGCGCCATCGGCATCGTCGACTTCGAGGTCGACAACGGCTGCAGCTTCGACGACGGCGCGAAGACCAACATGCGCGCGATGCTCGAATCCGCGCTCTTCGCCACGAACCGCTTCGTCATCGTCGAGCGCGGCAATCTCGACGCCGTCATGAACGAGCAGGACCTTCAGTCGAGCAAGCGCGCCGCCAAAGGTTCCGGCGTCGCGCAGACCGGCAAGATCCGCAGCGCCCGCTATCTCGCCACCGCCCTCGTCACCGAAGTCTCGAGCAACACCTCCGGTGATTCCGGCGGCGTGCGCATCAAGGGCTTTTCCGTCGGCGGCTCGGCCACGAAATCGAGCATCGTGCTCGTCGTGAAACTGGTCGACAGCACGACCAGCGAAGTCGTCGCCAGCGAGCGGATCCGCGGCGTGGCGGGCAAATCCGGTCTGAATCTCGGCTACGACGGCCACGGCTGGGGCGGCGAGCTCGGCACCTTCGCCAAGACCCCGATCGGCGAAGCCGCACAGGACTGCATCAACCAGGCCGTGAAATTCATCGCCGCCAAGATGGAGGCTTTCCCCGTCGAGGGTAACGTCGTCCTCGCCTCCGAGCAGGCCATCGTCATCAACCTCGGCGAAAACTACGGCATCCACTCCGGCCAGAGCTTCGTCATCCGCCGCAAGGGCGAGACGCTCGTCGATCCCGACACCGGCGAGATCCTGGGCACCAGCGACGGCGAGACGCTCGGCGTGATCGAGGTCGTCAGCACGAAGGAGAAAACTTCGAGCTGCAAACTCGTGTCCGGCGACATGCCGCAGCGCGGCGACGCCGTCGTCCTGAAATAGTCTCCGGCTCTCCTTCCCCGCTCCGCCCGCCTCCGCGCAGAGGCGGGCTTTTTTGCGCGCCGCCGCGCCGCGCGGTTGGCCCGCTGCCCTGCCGCCGGCGTTGACCGTCCCCCCTCCGCCGCCATTCTCCGGCCCATCCACCGCCCATGCCGCTGATTCCACGGCTCGTCGAAAAACTCCAGCGCCACCCGAAACGTTTCGTGTTTCCGGAGGGCGCCGACCCGCGCGTGCTCCAAGCGGCCCGGCAGATCGTCACGCGCCGGATGGGCGCGCCCATTCTCCTCGGCGAACGCTCGGTGATCAAAGACGCCGCCCTGCGGCTCGACATTTCGCTCCAAGGCATCCGCCTGATCGAACCGGCCCGCGCGGCCGATCTCGACGATTTCGCCGCCCGCTACCTCGAACTCCGGCGGGGCCGCGGCCTCCAGCCTGCCGAGGCCCGCGCCGCAATGATCGATCCCGGCTATTTTGCCACGATGATGCTCGCGACCGCCCAGGCGGATGCGCTCATCGGCGGCGCGACCGTCTCGGCCTCGAGCGCGCTGCGACCGTTGTTCCAGATCATCCCGAAGCAGGAAGGCGTGAACACCGCCTCCTCCGTGATGGTGCTCGATTTCGACGAGAACAAAGTCGGCCTCGACGGCTCGCTCTTCCTCGGCGATTGCGGCGTCATCCCCGATCCCACCGCCGAGCAGCTCGCCGACATCGGCATCACGGCCGCGCGCATCGCCCACCATCTCACCAACGACACGCCGCGGGTCGCGTTCCTGAGCTATTCGAGTCGCGGCACCTCCTCCCACCCCTCGGTGGTCAAAATGCGCGCCGCCACCGAGATCGCGCGCGCCAAGATCCCCGAGCAGAAATTCGCGATCGAGATCGACGGTGAGATGCAGGTCGATGCCGCGCTCGATCCGCGCACCGCCGCCGCGAAGGGCGTCGCGGCCGGCGTCGGCGGTCGCGCCAACGTGCTCATTTTCCCCGACCTGAACTCCGGCAACATCGCTTTCAAGCTCGTGCAGGTCCTCGCCGGCGCGAACACGTTCGGGCAGATCATCACCGGCCTCTCCCGCCCGGCCGCCGAGATCAGCCGCGGCTCCAGCGCGCACGATGTCTTCGGCGCCGCCGCCATCGTCGGCGTGCAGGCGATCAGCCACAACCTCCTCTACGGCTCCGACTGAGCGTTTGCGGAGAGCGACGGAGTGCAGAGTTCTGAGTCCGCCGTCCTGCCGAATCACGAATCGGCGATCGAAAATCCGCCTCCGACCTCCGCCCAATCCGCGTTCTCCAATCCTCATTCCGCGATCCCCCATGCCTCCCACCACCATGCCCGACGGTTTCCAGGAAGCCCCCGCAGGCCTCCTCTCCAAACCGACCAACATCACGACCAAACGTATTTTCGTCGCCGGCACGCGGATGAACGAGGGCAAGACCACCACTTGCCTCGGGCTCTTCGCCGCGCTGCAGACGCTCTATCCCCGCGTCGGCTTCATCAAGCCGGTCGGCCAGCGCTTCGTCGAAGTCGAGGGGCACCAGATCGACGAGGACTCCGTGCTCCTCGACACGATCTACCACGTGAAGGTCCCGATCGAGAGCATGAGTCCCGTCACCGTCGACGGGAAGTTCACGCGGCGTTATCTCACCGATCCCGCGGGCACGCTCCCGGTGCTCGTCGACCGCATCTGCCGCGCGTTCGATCGCGTCTCCTGGGAAAAGGATTTCACGCTCATCGAGGGCACCGGCCACGCCGGCGTCGGCTCCGTGTTCGATCTCTCCAACGCCTCCGTCGCCCGCCTGCTCGACGCGAAGGTCATTCTCGTTTCCTCCGGTGGCATCGGCCGACCCGTCGACGAGATCGCGATGAACAAGGCGCTGTTCGACCGCGAAGGCGTCGAGGTGATCGGCGCGATCGTGAACAAGGTCGAGCCCGACAAACTCGGTTTCATCGCCGAATACGCTGGCCGCGGTCTCGCCCGCCACGGCGTGCCGCTGCTCGGAGTGCTGCCCATTCAGAAGCCGCTCACCTCGCCGAACCTCGCGCAGATCGTCGAGGAGATCGGCGCCCGCTGGCTCAACGGCCGCGCCACCGGCGCCAACGAGCGTATCGACGAAGTCGTCATCGGCGCCATGACCGCCAAGGGCGTGATCGACACCCTCAAACCCGGCGTCCTGCTCGTCACGCCCGGCGACCGCGACGACCTGCTCTTCGCCACCATCTCCGCCGCCGGCCTTTCCGGGCGGAAGGTCGTCTCCGGCATCGTCCTCACCGGCAACACGCTGCCCCACCCGCGCCTGCTCGAGCTCCTCTCGCAGACTCCGATCCCCGTGGTCGCGGTCGCCGACGAGTCCTACGCCGTCGCCTCGAAGATCAACAACATGACGATCAAGACGCAGCCGCAGGACGCCGACAAGATCCCGATCATCAAACGCATGGTCCTCGACCATGTTGATCTGAAGAAACTTCTCGCGTCGTTCTGAGCGCGAACGCGCTTCCCGGAAAAGCAGCGCGGCCGTCGCCCGGAAGCGACGGCCGCGGCAACTCGCGCGTGGCGGTGCTCAATTGCCCGGTTTCACCAGCACCGTGTAGTTCACCAGTTGTCCAACCGGCGAAACGAAGAACACGTCGCGGTACTCGTGCGGCGGAATTTGTAGGCTGTAGAAACGCGGCGAGGTCGCCTCACCGCGTTCCTTGATGAGGAACGTGCAGGCCACGCCCACGTTCGCGGTGGTCGAGACAACGTTGCGCACGCGCACCCAGGTCCGCACGCGGCCGTCCGTGAGCGGATGCGCCTCGATCGATGTCAGCCGCACCAGCGAGGTGTACGCCTTCGCGAACTCGGCGTTGATCGGCACCAGCACGATGCCGGTCCAGTCGCGTTCGACCAGCTCGGCCGTGGCGCCGTCGGCGGTGAGGCCGCGCGTCGGGGGCTGGCTGCCGTAATTGACTGGCTGATTCATATCCGGCGCGGGCGCGCCCATCTGGAGCGAAGCCATCGCCTGCGGGAAGCCGGTCGCTTCCACCTTTTCGTGCTGCAGGCCACCGGACTCCGGTTCGGTGAGCTGTTCGACCACGGCCGCCACCTCGGGCGCGATGGGCGGCGGCGGGGCCGGAGGCGTTTCGGCCGCCGGAGTCGGCGCGGGACGAGTCACCACAGCAGGAGCCGTTTTCGGGGCGGGCTTGGCTGCCGGTGGCTGCGAGGACGAGCAGCCGGCGATCAGCAAAGCGCCAAGGGAGATTCCAAGGACAATTACGTTGGGTTTCATGCAGTCTGGGGGAGTGGGGAAGGTTAACCGCGAATGAAGATAATAAGCAGCACGTTGTAGCATAGAGCGCCGCTCGAAGCGGGAAAGGCTCGCTGTGCGCGCTTTCCTTTTAAACAAAAACTTGCGGGCGAGCAGCCGTTTTCCGTCGGCCCCGCGCGACGCGCACAGTCGCGCCACGTCCGACGCGCCTCGCCGATTCGTTCGTGCAAAACCGCCCGCTGCCATGCCACAGTCGCGCCGCGATGAAATCTCCTTGGGACACGCTCAAGATCCTCGCCGATCCCACGCGCCTGCGGCTGCTGGCGCTGCTCCTGCGCGAGGAGCTCTCTGTCGCCGAGCTCCAGGAGATTCTCGACATGGCACAGTCGCGCGTTTCCTCGCAACTCTCGCTCCTGCGCCAGGCGGGCTTCGTCGCCGACCGCCGCGACGGCAAACGCGCCTACTACTCGCTCCGCCCCACGCTCGACGCGCGCCAGCTCACGTTGTTGCGGACCGCCGCCGAAGCGATCGCCGATCAGCCCGAGTCCGGCGAAGACCGCGCCAATCTCGAACGCATCCTCGCGCGCCGTCGCCGCCAATCCGAGGAGTACTTCAACCTCGTCGCCGGCCGCCTCGGGAAAAACTATTGCCCCGGCCGCTCGTGGGAAGCCATCGGCCACCTCGCGCTGCGCCTCGTGCCCGGCATCGTGGTCGCCGATCTCGGCGCCGGCGAAGGCCTGCTCTCGCAACTCCTCGCCCGCCGCGCCGCGCAGGTGTGGTGCGTCGACAACTCGCCCCGCATGGTCGAGGTCGGCACTGAACTCGCGCAGAAGAACGGTCTCGAAAACCTGCGCTACCTCCTCGGCGACATCGAAGCCGTGCCGCTCGGCGAGAGCAGCGTCGATCTCGCGATCCTCAGCCAGGCGCTCCATCACGCCGAGCACCCGCAGCGCGCGGTCGAGGAAGCCTTTCGCATCCTCAAACCCTCCGGCCAACTCATCGTGCTCGACCTGAAGGCCCACGATTTCGAGAAGGCGCGCGAGCTCTACGCCGACCGTTGGCTCGGCTTCAAAGAGAACGCCCTCCACGGCTTCCTGAAGAAAGCCGGTTTCACGCAGGTCGAGGTCGCCACCGTCGCACGTGAAAACGAAGCGCCTCATTTCGAGACGCTCCTCGCCGCCGGTTTCAAACCCGCGCGCTGAGTTTCGCCGCAGTCTTCATTTCGCGGCGACAGCGGAACGCGGACGCGTTTCTCCAACGAGCAGTAACTCCCGCGCTGGCAACAGCGCCGAGAGCCCGCCATGTCGCGCCATGGCGACGGAGTTTCCCCGAAAACTGCCCTCCTGACACGGCGCTGTCAGCAGCCGCTGCTATCGTCCGGCCCCTCAATCGAACCCGGAGAGAACCATGACCGCATCCGCCCTTTGCTCCTGCGCCGCCCCGCTGCTCTCGGACACCACGCTTCCCAGCGACCTCGCGCGCGACGGCTTTCACCTCACCACCAATCCCGTGGCCGAAGCGTTGTTCGGCGCTTGGAGCGGCGGCCATTCGCCCGCCGCACGCGCACGCGCGGTGTTGGCCTCTGCGCTCCTCGCCGACGGGCCACGCCGCGAACTCGCCGCCGATCTCGCGCTCTTCGGCCAGTTCGTCGGCTCGTGGGATCTCGCCGTGACCACTTATTCGGAAAACGCCCCGCCGCACGAAGACAGCGGCGAATGGCATTTCGCCTGGGCGCTGGACGGCCGCGCCATCGTTGATGTTTGGGTATCCCCCGCACGCGACCACCGCGCCCGCCGCGCCGACGCCGGCGACTACGGCGTCACCATTCGCTTCTTCGATCCCGCGATCGGCGCCTGGCATTCGACTTGGCTCGGGCCCGTGCGCCGCACGGTCCGGCCGTTCATCGCGCGCGCAGTTGGAGACGAGATCGTGCTCTCCGGCTCGTTCGAGCCCGGCATCGAGACGCGCTGGATTTTTTCGCAGATCACGCGCCACAGCTTCCACTGGCGCGCCGTGCAATCCGCCGACGACTGGCAAACCCAACGCCTCCGGCAGGAGATGCGCGCCTCTCGACGCACCGACTGATCGCGCCGCCGTCGCCAACGCAGCGCGCGGCTCCCAGTTCGCCGTTTGACCGCGCCGCGCCGCCGCCGCATTGCTCACCGAATGCCGTGGGACGTCCACCTCCGCCAAGGTCTCTACCTGCCCCAGATCGACTGGTGGCTCGACGCCCCGCGCCCGGCCGCGCGCTCCTTCATCTCCCACGCGCATTTCGATCACATGGCGCGCCACCGCCTCACGCTCTGTACGGAGGCGACCGCGCGGTTCATGCACGCCCGCCAGCCCGCGCGCCGCGAGTTGCTCACGCGTCCCTTCGACCGCCCGCACGAGATCGCTCCCGGCTGCCACATCACGTTGCTGCCGGCCGGCCACATCGCCGGCTCCGCGCAACTCCTCGCCGAGTCCGAGCACGGTCGCCTGCTCTACTCGGGCGACTTCAAGCTCCGCCCCGGCAAGGCCGCCGAGCCCTGCGCCACGCCGCGCGCCGATGTCCTGATCATGGAGACAACCTTCGGTCTGCCGAAATACCGCCTGCCGCCCGCCGAGGAAGTCGTGGCCGACATCGTGCGCTTCTGCCGGGAAACGCTCGCGAGCGGCGCGATCCCCGTGCTCTTCGGCTACAGCCTCGGCAAGGCCCAGGAGATCCTCGCCAGCCTCGCGGGGGCCGAGCTGCCGATCATGTTGCACCCGGAGATCGACCGGCTCACGCGCGTCTGCCAGCAACTCGGCTTCGCCTTTCCCGCCTATCGCGAGTTCGATGCCCTCGCCGCACCCGGCCATGTCGTGATTGCGCCGCCGCAAAGTTCCAAAGCCTGGCTCGGTCGTCTCGCCCCGCGCCGCACCGCGATGATCACCGGCTGGGCTCTCGACTCCTCCTGCAAGTACCAGACCGGCTGCGACGCCGCGTTTCCCCTCTCAGACCACGCCGATTTCCCCGAGCTGCTCGAGTTCGTCGAACGCGTGCAACCCCGCCGCGTGATCACCGTCCATGGTTTCGCCGCCGAGTTCGCGCAGACGCTCCGCTCCCGCGGGATCGACGCGCTCGCGATCGGCCGCGAAAACCAGCTCGAGCTCGGCATCGGCTTCTAGACGCCTTGGGCCGACTGGACGCGCCGCTCAACCGAGCCGCTCGGTGACGAGTTCGCAGCTCACCGCCCGACGCGCCGCCTGGTCGTAGCGCACGAGCGCGCCCGAGAGACGCACGTCACCGCTCGCCACCTCGAACCGCCGCGGCATGCCGTCGACGAAACGTCCGATGACCGCCTGGATGTCGCGGCCGAGCACCGATTCGTACGGTCCGGTCATGCCGGCATCCGTCAGGTAGGCAGTGCCCTTCGGCAGCACCGTCGCGTCCGCCGTCGGCACGTGCGTGTGGGTGCCGACCACCGCCAGCGCACGGCCGTCGAGGTACCAGCCCAGCGCGATCTTCTCCGAAGTCGCCTCCATGTGCGCCTCGACGAACACCGCGTCGCAATCCGCCGCCGACGCCTGCAACAACCGGTCCGCCGCGGCGAAGGGGCAGTCGCCCTTCAGCCCGATGAAATTACGTCCCAGAACGGTGAACACGCCGAGCCGGAAGCCGTTCTTCTCGACGATGAGCCGCTCCCGGCCGGGGCAGACCGCCGGCAGGTTCGCCGGCCGGCAAACGCGCTCGAACTGCCCGATCTCCGCCTCGAAACCCTTCTGGTCCCAGACGTGGTCCCCGAGCGTGATGGCGTCGACTCCGCCCGCCAGCAACTCGCGCACAATCGTGCCCGTGATGCCCGCGCCGGCCGCGGAGTTCTCGGCGTTCGCGATCACGAAATCCAACGAGAGCCGCTCGCGCAGCTGCGCGACCTTATCCACCACGATGCCGCGGCCAGGCCGCCCCACGATGTCGCCGATGAAGAGAAGGGAAATCACGCGCCGCATTCCGCACCGCGCCGCACCCGAGCGCAAGTCGGCAGGCGTCGCGCCGCGTGCACGCTGATTCCCACACGGTCTCCTGCACCACCTCCGCTCCAGCCCGCCGGACCCGTATCCCGCCCGCACGGCGGCCGAATTCACCGAATCCGCACCGTCGCTTCACATGGGGATCATCGTGCCGTGAGATCCTGAAGTCGGCACCTCGCCCACTCCCGCGCCGTGCGGGCCTTTCTGGCGCCGCGGCCACCCGTCTTTCCATGTCGCGCCTCTCCACCCAGTCCGTCACCGCGTCCCAGCTCCGCTCCCGGCTCGTCTTCGCCAGTTGCACTCTGCTGCTCGGCATCGTCGCCGGCCTCTGCCTCCAGCACGCGCAGCGGAAGAGCGAACTGCTCGATCTCGAACGCCAGTTCGCCCTCGCCCAACGCGCCGCCGATTCCGCCGCCGTCGGCGAGATCGCGCGCCGTCTCGTCCGTCTCGACCACTCGCCCGAGCGCCTCCTCGCCGTTGCCACCGGCCAATTGCAGGCCCGCCGCTTCGACGAGCTTGAGTCCACCCTCGCCCAGCTCGAGCACGACACGCCTTACCACCGCCCATCCGTTCTGCGCCTGCGCGCCCGCGCCGCCACCGCGCAGGCCGACTGGGACACCGCCATCGCCCTCTGGGAAACTTATCTCGCCGACTGCGCCGCCACCCCCGCCGACCGCGTCGCGGCGCTCGACGAGCTCACCGCCCTGCTCGTCAACCGCGAGAAATGGCTCCGCGCCCGCGACCGCATCGACGAACGCCTCGGCTTTGCCGATGCCCCGGCCGCCCGCCTCGTCCGCGCCCACATTGCGCTCCGCCAACACGACTGGGCCGTGGTCCAGGCGGATTTCCAACACCTGAGAACCCACGCCGCCGCCGCGCCGGGCGTGAAGGAATTCCTGCCCGCTTGGGAACGTGTCGAGCGCGCCCTCACCCACCTCCACTCGTCCGATACGGCGCTCGCCACCGCGCCACATGACCTGCGTCTCCGGCTCGAGCGAGCCCTGCTCAGCGCCCGGCTCGGCCTCTGGCAAAATGCCGGCGACGATCTCCGACAAGCGGCCGAGTCCGCACCCGGCGCCCGCATGCCCGTGCTGTTCGCCGCCACGCTCGGATTGCCGCCCAGCTTCGCCGACCGACGCCCGACGGCCGATCCGGAACCGCTCGCCGCGTTGCCTTGGCTCGCCTCCTCGACCGCGCTCGCCGCGTACAGCGATGCCCGTGGCGCGCAATTGGAGGACTGGCGCCGTCTCGCCGCCCTCGAGGCCCAGATCGCGGATCAGGATTCCGCCCGCCGCCTCTCCGTCGACGACCTCCCCGCCCTCCGCGTCGAACGGGCCGAGCTGCTTTACTCGCTCGGCCACGCCGAAGCCGCCGTCCAGGAAGCGCGCACGCTCCTCAAGGCGCAGCCACAGCTCGTCGCGGCTCAGCGCGTGCTCACCCTCGCCCTTCTCGCCACCGGCGAGATCGCCGAGGCCAGCCGCGCCCTCGACCAACTCACCTCCGCGCTCACCGCGGCCGACATCACCGAGTACCCGGAACTGTCGCGCCTCACCGGGCTGGTTCGCCAAGCGCAGGGCCGTCACGCCGAGGCCGTCGATGCGCTGAGCTCGTTTCTCCTTCAACAATCCGACACCACCCGCCCCGAGATCCTCCGCGCCCGCGCCACCAGCCTGCGCCACCTGCAACGTTTCGCCGAGGCCACGCAGGATCTCGCCACCGCACAGCGCCTCGAAGCCGCCGCCACCACGGAGGATGCCTCATGAACGAGCGCCGCCGGCTCCTGCTTCCGCTCGCCGCGTTCGTTCTCATCGCCGCGCTCGGCGGGTTCACCGGCTGCCCGAGTTCGCCGCCACAGACCACTGGTCCTGTAGCCACCGTTCCACTCCAAGCTTCGGTCACCGGCCTCACCGCGCGCGCCCTCGATCCCGATCAGGAGGACCGCGCAACGGGTTCATCGCAACCGGTCCGTCCGCTCCGCAAGAGCGACACCGTCGTCGTCTCGTTCGCGGAGCCGATGGTGCCCGCGGCCTCCCTCGACCAGCCAGCCGCCGAGCTTCCCGTCGCGCTCACGCCCGCACTGCCAGTGCGCAGCCGCTGGCGCAGCCCCACCGAACTTGAGCTCACCGTCGCTGCCGAGCCGGCTCCAGCAACTCGTTACCAACTGCTCCTCCGTTCCGGGTTGCGCGATCTCGCCGGCCGCCCGGTCTCCGCCGCCAGCTGGGGCCTGCAATGGCCCGAGGCGCTCTTCCTCGTGCGCCAGCCGTGGTCACCCTACTCCGGCACGATCCCGGCGCAGCCATCGCTCACGCTCGAGTTCAGCCACGCGGTCGCCGCCGCCGAGGTCGCGCGCACCGTCGTCTGGCGCGACGAGACTGGCCGCACCACGCCGTGCGAGGTCACCCTCGGGCCCTCGCACGATGACCAACGAGGCACCCGCTTCACGGTCTCGCCCGCAAAGCCGTTGCCGACCGGCCATCGCTACGAACTGCTCGTCGAAGGCACCCGCTGCGCGATCGACGGCAGCCGCCTCGCCTATGTTCACGTCTTCCCGGTCGGTCGCACCGACCCGCTCCATATCGAGTCCGTCGCCGGGTACAACCAGCCCGTGCTCGGGCCGTTCCTCGAGCTGAGATTCAACCAGCCGCTCGACGCCGCGGCGCTCTCGCTGCGCCAGTTCGTGATCACGCCGGCCGTCGCCCACCTCCGTCTCGAGAGCGAGTGGGGCGCCGTGCGCCTCTTCGGCGACTTCGATCCCGCGCTCCGCTACCGCGTCGAAATCGCCACCGGCGTCCGCAGCCGGCGCGGTTTCCTCCTGGAGCAGGCGGAGAACTGGCACGCGCATTTCCGCGACAAGCGCCCGGCGGTGATCATCCCTCGCAGCGTCGTCACAACCAGCGCGCGTCAGGGGCTCACACTCGACCTCGTGCAGGTCAACACCGCGCCGCTCCATTGGCGCCTCGCCCGCGTGCCCATCGATTCGATGCAGGCCGTGCGCACCCGGCTCGACGAATACCGCACGATCGACGACACCCGCCGCCAACCCGCCACCGGCGAGAACCCGCTCGCCCAGACCGAGCTGCTCGTGCCCGCGCTGCACCTGCCCGTGGTCGCCGAAGGCGATTTCGACGCCGCCACCGCCGACCGCGAGGTGCCGCGCAATGTGTCCTTCGCCCCCGACCGCCTGCCGGAAGGCATCTACCTCTTCGAGATCGCCGGCTCCACCGCCGACAGCCGCCTCGCCGGCAACCGCGTGCTCGTCCTCATGAACCGCGAGTTCTTCGTCTGGAAAACCACCGCCGACGGTCTCCTTGCGCGCCTCTTCGACATCGTCACCGGCGATCCGGTGCCGCAGGCCGATATCCAGCTTCTCGCCGCCAACGGCAAACAACTCGGCCGCGCCACCACCGACGCCACCGGCCAGGCCCAACTCCCCGATACGCAGGCCGACGACGGCCCGGCGCTCGTCGTCGTGCGCCGTGGCGATTCGGTCTCCGCCCACTTCGTCGACCTCGGCGGCGGGTTACCGTCGCGCCATCACCGGTACTATTTCGAAGACGATCGCGAGGGCGGCGACGATTCCACCGTCTCGCCCGAGCCGCTGCGCCAGTGGTTGTTCTCCGACCGCGGCATCTACCGGCCCGGTGAGACGCTCCGGGTGAAGGGCATCGTGCGCACCGTGCGCGACGGCCAGCTCGCCCTACCCGAGTCCGGCCGCTCCGTCGTTTGGCAACTCGTCCGCATCGCGCGCAACGAATCCGTGCTCACCGGCGAGACCTCGCTCAACGAACTCGGAGGCTGGGAGGAGGCGATCGCGCTGCCCGCCACGCTTCCAATCGGCAACTACGAACTGCGCGCGCTCGGCGCCAGTTGCCCGGTGAAGATCGACGAGTTCCGCGCGCCGCCCTTCGCCGCCGAGGCCGCGAGCCTCGCCGCGACCGATCCAACCGAAAGCCGCGTGCGCGTGCTCTCCCGCTATTTCCACGGCGCCCCGAACGCCCGCGCCGCCGTGCGCTGGCGCGCGGTCTGGACGTCGTTCACGCCCAACAGCGCCAGCCCCGACGAGGACTCCGACCGCTGGTTCTCCACGGGCGACTGGTGCTCGCCCGAACGCGAGCTCACGCGCCCCCGCTGGACCGCCGATTCCGCCGAGGAGAACCGCGGCGAGGATGAGACCGTTAGCCGCGTCTTCGAGGGCACAGCGCTGCTCGATGCCGACGGCGTCGCCGAACTTTCGAGTCATCAACCGTTCCCCGCCGCACACCGGCTCGCCGCGGCCCACGTCACCTGGGAAATCTCCGTGGTCGCGCCCGACGGCCAGACCGTCGCCATCGAAGACGACCGGGTCGTCCCCGTCGCGCCCGCCCAGCCGGCGGTTGCGCTCTCCGCAGGCAAGGACACCGCCTCCGTCGACCTCGATGCGACCGCCCTCTCGCTCGATGGCCAACCGCTCGCCGGCATTGCGCTGCAGGTCGAGCTCTACCACGTCGCCGAGAAGAGCGTGCGCGAACACGTCTCGCGCCGCGTCGTACGCTACCGCAACACGCCGCTCTTCACCAAGGTCGCCACGCGCACCGTGGCCGCGCCGTTCCGCGAAACGATCCCGGTCGCCGAGACCGGCCGTTACGTCGCCGTGGTCTCGCTCTCCGGCGTCGCCAACTCGCCGCGCGCCAGCACCGACACCTCCGTCTCCGGCGCCGCGCCGGCCGAGTTCGCCCAGTGGGACGACTCGACTTTTGCCGCCACGCCAGATCGCACCGAGTACAACGTCGGCGACACCGCGCACATCGCCCTGCGCGCGCCGTTCGCCGGCCAAGCGTGGGTTACTGTCGAGAGCGACCACATGTTGTTCAGCAACCTCGTCCGCCTGCCCGGCAACGCCGCCAATGTCGATGTGCCCATCTCGCCAGCGATGCATCCCAACGCGCACGTCGAGATCTACCTCTTCCGTCCCGAGTCCCTCGGCGCCCCGGCCGAGCGCCTCGCGCACTGCCAACTTCGTGTCCGCCGGCCGGAGACCGAGCTGCGCGTGGTCGCCACCGTCGCCGCCGCCAAGGTCGAGCCGGGCCAGCCGATCCAAGGCGAGGTCGCCGTCACCGCCCTCGGTCAGCCGGCCGCCGATGCCGAGGTGACGCTCTTCGCCGTCGACGAGGCCGTGCTGCGCTACGGCGGCTGGCAACTCGGCGACGCCGCCGATGTGTTCTTCCCCGCGATCAACCACCAGATGGAGACGCGCAGCAGCCTGCGGCAGTTCGGATCGCGTCCACCCGACGCGCCGCTCTTCCAGAAAGGGTTCATCATCGGCGACGGCGCCGGCCGCCCCACCGCGATCCGGCGCCGCTTCGCCGCCCTCGCGTTCTGGCAAGGCAGCCGGCAAACCGATGCCGCCGGCCGCGCCACTTTCGCCTTCACCGCACCGGACAACCTCACCGCCTACCGCATCGTCGCCGTCGCGCATCACGGCACCGAACAGTTCGGTCACGGTGAGAAACTCGTCGAAGTCGCCCGCCGCCTCCAGGCCGAGCCGGCGCTCCCGCGCTTCGTGCGCCAAGGCGACACCACCGATCTCCGCGTGCTGCTCCGCCAGAACGAGTGGCCCACGCTACCCGTGCGCGCCACCTGCACGACCGACGGTGCCGTACTCCAAGGTGCAACCGTACAGGACTACGAGCTCCGCCGCGCACTGCCCGACCCCGCGATCTTCCCCGCCGTCGTCTCGCCCGAAGCGACGCAACTCGCGGTGCGCTTCGGCGTCGCTTCGCCCCGCGAACCGCTCGCCACCGATGCCGTCGAGCTCAGCCTGCCGGTGAAGCCCGCCCGTATCGTCCGTCGTGAAGCGTGCATCGGTACCGTCCCGGCAAACGGTCTGGTGCCCCCCTCCGCCGTGCCCGCCGAATGGCGACGCGCCGCCGGCACCGCCGATCTCCTCGTCTCGACCTCGCCGTGGCTGCCGGTGTGCGACGCCCTGCCGCGCCTGCTCGACTACCCACACGGCTGCGACGAGCAGATCTCCGCGCGCGTCCTCGCCTACGCCTTGATGGCCGACCTGCTCGACGGCCTGCCCGACTCCGCCGCGCGCCAACCCGAGTACCGCAAGCGGATCGAGACCGGCCTCGCCATTCTCGCCCGCGCCCAATTGCCCGAGGGCGACATGCCCTACTGGCCGGGCACAAAGGTCGCCAACCCGTTCGTCACGATTCAGACCGCGTGGGCTGTCGCCGAGGCGGAGCGCTCCGGTTTCCGCGTCTCGCCGCTCCTGCGCGACGGCCTGCAAACCGCGCTCCGCCGCATCGCCCGCCGCGGCGAGCGGATGCGCGTCGAGCCCACCCTGCGCGCGTTCGCTCTGATGGTCTCCGCCACGCTCGAACCCGGCCGCAAGCTCCGCGCCGAGGCGCTCGACCTCCACCAGCAACGCGACGCGCTCGACGACGACGGACGCGCCTTCCTCGCGCTCGCGCTCCACCGCTACGGCATCATGCCCGACGAGCGGAAACAGTTCGTCGCCGAACTCGGCGCCGACGACCCCGACGAGCTCTTCGCGCCAAGCACGCTACGGTCCGCCGCGCGCACCACCGCACTGCGACTCCTCGCCCGCCTGGAGATCGGCGGCGCCACGCAAACCGCCGACGAGAAGGAAGAACTGCGACAACGCTTCCGCATCCTGCTCGACCGCTCGCCCACCTTCTCGACTCAGGAAAACCTCTGGCTGCTGCTCGCGTTCCGTGCCTTCCTCCGCGACGAAAGCGGTGAACGCCTCGCCCTCGTCGCCGCGGATTCCCCACGGCTCCAACGCTCGGCCGACGGCCGCTCCGCCGGCTGGTACGGCGTGCCTCTGCCGGAGCTGCCCGCGCTGCTCTCCCGCCAGTCTGCGACCAACCTCGCCGGCGGCAGTTTCCTCCTGCGCGCCGCGTACCGCCTGCCCGAGCCCGAGCGGCGCGAGGACCGCGGTTTCCGCCTCGAACGCGTCGTTCGCAACCTTACCGAGCCCAAGCGCGACGGCACCCCAGCGGCCCCCTTCTCCCTCGGCGACGAGCTGTTGGTCACGTTCCGCGTCATGACCGAGCGGAGCCACGCCTACGTGGCGCTCGACGAGTCGTTGCCCGCCGCGTTTGAAACCGTCGATCCCGAGTACCTCCGACTCTCGTTGCGTGAGAAGCTCGCCGAGCTCGCGACCGAGAACCGTGCGGCGCTCTCGCACTGGGAGAAACGCGACGACCGCACGCTCTGGTACTTCGACGATGTCGCCGCCGGCACGCTGGCCTATAGCGTCGTCGTGCGCGTGACCGCGAGCGGCCGTTACCAGTGGCCCGGCGCCACCATCGCGCCGATGTACGACTGGCGTTTCTCAGGCACGAGCGAGGGTACGACTATTGAGGTGCGCTGAAACAATGCCTGCCGCACCCGCCAGTTCCGGTTCCAGCCTGCGCCGTCTCGCCCGCGCAGTCGCACGGGCGCTGCGCTGGGCCACCACCGCGGCCGCGGTCGGGGCGCTCGGCGCCTACGTCGCCACGTTCCTGATTCCGTTGCCGGCCGCGCTCCTGCAACCGCCGGACACCACGGTCACGCTGGAGGACCGCGCCGGCCGCGAGATCGCCGTCGTGGCCACGCAGCGCGCGCGCCATGCCGAGGCGTTGCCACTCTCGGAAATGGGGCGATGGCTGCCGGGGGTGACGGTCGCGCTCGAGGACCGGAACTTCTGGACGCATAACGGCGTCGACGTTTGGGCGCTCGGCGGCGCGCTCTGCCGCAACATGCGCCACGGCCGCGTGATCTCCGGCGGCTCGACCATCGCGCAGCAGCTCATCAAGAACACGCGCCCGCGCACCGGCTGGCGCTGGTACGACAAAGCCTGCGAGGCGCTGGCGGCCGTCCGGCTCCTGCGTACCTGGCCGCGCGAACGCGTTCTCGCCGAGTACCTCAACCGCATCGACTACGGAAACCGCCGCCTCGGTCCCTGCGCCGCCGCCCGCGCCTATTTTGGCAAGGAACCCGCCGACCTCACGCTGGCCGAGGCGATCTACCTCGCCGGCCTGCCACAAGCGCCCACGCGCTACAACCCGTGGTCGCGCGCCGCCGCCGCCGCCAGACGCTACCGCCGCTCGCTCACCATGCTCGCCCAGCGCGGTCTCCTCGATCCGGCGACACGCGCCGCCCTCGGCGACGAGCCACCCGCGCTCGACCGCTCCGTCTGGCCCGACGCGGCGCCGCACTTCGTCGACGCCGTCGTCGCCCGCCAGCCCGCGCTGCGCGGGCGCGTCCGCACCACGCTCGACCTGCCGCTCCAGCGCACCGTCGTCACGCTCCTGTGCCACCATGTCGAGCGACTGCGCGGCCGCGGCGTCGGGCAGGCCGCGGCCGTCGTGATCGACAACCGCGACGGCGCCGTGCTTGCGCTCGTCGGGTCGGCCGACTTTGACGGCGAGGCCGGCCAGATCGACGGCGCGCTCCTGCCGCGCAGCGGCGGTTCGGTGCTCAAGCCGTTCCTCTACGCCGAGGCGATCGAGCGCCGCATCCTCACCGCCGCCACAGTGTTGCCCGACACACCCGATGCGATCCGCTCCGAATATGTCGACTACGACCCGCAGAACTTCGATCGCCAGCACCTCGGCCCGGTCCGCGTGCGCGAGGCGTTGGCCAGCTCGCTCAACGTGCCCGCGGTCGGCGCGCTCAGCCGGATCGGCGCACGGACGTTCTTCGAACGGCTGCCGCAGTGGGGCTTCACGTTTCCCCGCGAGCTCGAGGATTACGGCGCCGGCCTCATCCTCGGCAACGCCGAGCCGCGCCTGCTCGACCTCGCGGCCGCGTTCGCCGGTTTCGCCGCCGAGGGCCGCGTGCCCGCCTGGCGGTTACTGACCGACGAGCCCACGCACGGGCGCGCCGTGATCTCGCCCGACACCGCGGCGATCATCACCGACCTGCTCTGCGACGACGACGCCCGACGCCGGTCCTTCGGCCGCGGCTCGCCCCTCGCCGCGCCAGTGCGCGTGCCTTGCAAGACCGGCACGAGTTCAGGTTTTCGCGACGCGTGGACCGTCGGATCTACCGCCGAGCACACCGTCGCCGTCTGGGCCGGCAACTTCGACGGCCACCCGATGGACGGCACCGTTTCAATCGAAGCCGCCGCACCGCTCTGGCGCGCGATCATCGACGAGTTGCTCGTGAACGACACCGCCGTGCCCGCACCACACGAGAGCGCGACGCTCGTCGCCGCCGAGGTTTGCCGCCTTACCGGCCGGCGTCCCGTGGCGGAGAGCCCGGGCACGGTCCGTGAGTGGTTTCTTCGCGGCACCGAACCGACTGAGTCCGCCGGTGATTGGCTGCGCACGGTCGACGGGACCACCGCGCTCACGTTGCCGCCCGAGTACGCCACGTGGTGCGCCAGCACGCAGAACCACCTCGGCGCCACCGTGGTCCTTCCCGCGCCGGAGTTGGCGATCCGCCAACCACGCGCCGGCGCCTGTTACGCGCTCGACCAGGCGCTGCCGCGCGGCCAGCAGATGCTCCGCCTCGAGGCCGTGTTGCCGACCGCCGATTCCACGGCGAGTTGGACCGTGGACGACCAACCCATCGCCACCACCCCGGACGGAGTCGCGCTCTGGACGATGAGTCCCGGCGACCATCGTGCAGAGGTCGTCGCCGGCCCGTGTCGCACGCAGGTGACGTTTCAGGTGCGCGAATAGTTGTTCGCAGGAGAGGGCGCCGTCCAATCCGCCCTTGCCGAGCCGAAAGCGAGCGCCAAGGTTGGCCGCCCCTTAACGACGACGCTACCATGACCGCCCAGACTGCCTCCGTCCCCGCCCACACCCACGCCAGCCGCGAGATGAAAGGCGCCGATTGCGTCGCCGAATGTCTGATTCGCGAGGGAGTCGATGTGGTGTTCGCGTACCCGGGCGGCGCCTCGCTCGAGCTCCACCAGGCGTTCACCAAGACCGACAAGTTCCGCGTCATCCTCCCGCGCCATGAGCAGGGCGGCGGTTTCGCGGCCAACGCGTACGCGCGCGTCACCGGCAAGGCCGGTGTGTGCATGGCCACCAGCGGGCCCGGCGCGACGAACCTCGTCAGCGCGATCGCCGACGCCTACATGGACAGCGTGCCGATGGTCGCCATCACCGGCCAGGTGTTCTCGAAATACATCGGGAAGAGCGCATTTCAGGAAACCGACTTCTATGGCATGACGCTGCCGATCGTGAAGCACAGCTTCCTCGTGATGAACGTGCACGACCTGCCGCGGATCTTCCGCGAGGCGTTCCACATCGCGACCACCGGCCGCCCCGGCCCGGTCGTGATCGACATCCCGAAGGACGTGCAACAGGCGAAGTTCACACCGGTCTGGCCGGTGACGATGAGCCTGCCGGCCTACAGACCGGAGAAACACGCGACGGACGAACAGCTCGCCGCTATCCTGCCCGTGCTCTCCGCGGCGAAGAAGCCATTGCTCTACGTCGGCGGCGGCGCGATCTCCGCCGAAGCCAGCGCCGAGCTCCGCGCCTTCGCCGAGCGCAACCAGATCCCGGTGACAACGACGTTGATGGGCATCGGCGCCTTCCCGGAGACGCACCCGCTCTCGCTGCGCTGGTTCGGCATGCACGGCACCGTCGCGGGCAACCTCGCCGCCGACCACTGCGACCTGCTGCTGTGCTTCGGCGCGCGTTTCGACGACCGCGTGACGGGCGACACCAAGGCTTTCGCCCGCCACGCCACGATCGTCCACCTCGACATCGACGCCTCCGAGCACAACAAGAACAAGCGCGTGCAATACCCGATCGTCAGCGACGTGAAGCACGCGCTCACCCGCCTCAACGCCCTGCAGGCCGCACACAAGTCGCCCGCGCCGGATACCGCCGAGTGGCGCCAGCAGTGCGCCGCGTGGAAGGCCGAGTTTCCGTTCTCCTTCGAACAGAGCGCTCACATCCTCCCGCAGGAAGCGGTGCGCGCTCTCTACGAGCTCACGAAGGGCGAGGCGATCGTGGTGACCGGCGTGGGCCAGCACCAGATGTGGGCCGCGCAGTACTATCAGTTCGCCGAACCGCGCCGCTACATCAGCTCGCTGGGCCTCGGCGCGATGGGCTTCGGCTACCCGGCCGCGCTCGGAGCGAAGGTCGCGCGCCCGGACAAGCAGGTCGTCGACATCGACGGCGACGGCTCGTTCACGATGAACATCCAGGAACTGGCGACCGCCGCGATCGAGAAGATCGCCGCCAAGGCGATGATCCTGAACAATCAGCACCTCGGCATGGTCGTGCAGTGGGAGGACCGCTTCTACAACAGTGTCCGCGGCAACACCATTCTCGGCGACAAGACCAACATCGGCGGCCCCGAAAACCTCGACGGCCTCTATCCGGATTTCGTGAAGGTCGCCGAGGGCTTCGGCGTGAAGGGCCGCCGCGTGGTGAAGAAGTCCGAGCTGCGCGCCGCGATTCAGGAGATGCTCGATCACGACGGCCCCTTTGTCCTCGACGTCATTGTGCCGTACACGGAACACGTCCTGCCGATGATTCCCGCCGGCAAGACGGTGAAGGACATGATCATCAAATGAGGAGCGAGTAGTGGGTGGCGAGCAGCGAGCATCCGTCACTCGATCGTTCGCTCATTCAATTCCACCGCCAGCGCCCTACCCGGCCCGCAATGCACCTCGACCAGATCAAAGCCGCGCTTCTCCAGTCCTACCTGAACGATGGCGGCATCAACCATCTCGACGGCTCGAATCTGCCGTCGGAAGCCGCTGTGGACGCACTCGCCCGCGGCTTCATGCATCTGCTGTTTCCCGGCTTTTTCGAGAAACAGGCACCGACGCGCGACGAGGTTGCGAGTCTGGTCGGTGGGCAGCTTGCGGAGATCGAGCGCAGCCTGCGCACCGAGATCGCCAAAGCCCTCGCGTATGCCGGCCACAATGAGCCGCAGCGGGCCGCCGCTGAGGAAAGCCTCCACCTGCTGAGCGAGTTTCCGGCGCTGCGCCGCCTGATCCAGACGGACGTGGAGGCCGCCTACAACGGCGATCCCGCCGCCCGCAGCCACGACGAGATCATCCTCGCCTATCCCTGCGTCCTGGTCATCTCGCTCCAGCGCATCGCGCACATCCTCTACCAACGCGGCGTGCCGCTGCTGCCGCGCATGCTCACCGAGTACGCCCACGAACGCACCGGCGCCGACATCCATCCCGGCGCGAAGATCGGCACACACTTCTTCATCGACCACTGCACCGGAGTCGTGATCGGCGAGACCACCACCATCGGCGACCACGTGAAGCTCTACCAAGGCGTGACGCTCGGCGCGAAATCCTTCGCCCTCGATCCGCAAGGCAACCCGGTGAAAGGCGTGAAACGCCATCCCGACGTCGGCGATCACGTGACCATCTACGCCGGCGCCACAATTCTCGGCGGCGACACGCTCGTCGGCGCCCACTCGATCATCGGCTCGAACGTCTGGCTGATGAACTCGGTCCCCGCGCACAGCCTCGTGACCTACGAGGGCGCCAATCTCTCCGTGCGCCACCGTCGCAAGCACGAGGCGCTCGAGGTCGAGCTGCCGTTCGCGGGCTACAACTACGAGATCTGACGCGCGGCGGCGGCGACTCGCGGAAGAGCGGTCAGCGTTTCATGTCCGCAGCCATCCGCCGAGCGGAACGAAAAGAGCCCGGGGATCGTCCGGGCTCTCGTTTTGGCCGATCTGCTCGGCCTGGGAATCATCGTTTCGGCATCAGAACCTGAACGTGTTGGTGAGCGTCCAAGTCTGGCCGGGTTTGATCGCATACTGCGCCGTCGTGCCATCGTATTGCGTCGCGATCGGGTAGACTTCGTTACCCTGGAAAAGATTGCGGATGTTCAGCTGCACCCGCCAATCGATCTTGTCCGTGAGCTTGCGTTCGTAGCCGACCCAGAAGTCGTACGCATCCTGACTCGGGCCCCAGTACGGATTGTCGATGTCGTAGGTCACCTCGGAGGCGCTGACGCGGATCATCGGGTAGCCGATCGCCACCTTGTCCTGCCAGCGGTATCCGCCACCGACATTCACGCCCTTCAGACGGCCTTCCGTGAAGTTGTAGTTCGTGATGAGGTTGAAGCGCCACTTGCGGAATTCCGCGGAGTAGGAGCCTTCCTGCAACGTCGCCTTCGTGTACTGGGAGAAGAAATTTCCGTTCCAGCTCACCAGCGCGGTGCTGCCGGTGCTGTTGCCACCCCAGGTGCGGATCTGGCCCATCGGCCCGTTCATGTAGGTGTTGGTGAGCGCTATGAACTCACGCAGCAGCGCGCCACCGATGTGGTTGCGCATGGCTTCGGTCTTCGAGGCGTTCACCGTGATGCGCCAGTTCTTGGTGGGATTCGCGGTGAACTCATACTCCCAACCCTTCGAGACCTGATCCTCCGCCACCGTGAAGTTGGCCGGCGGAGTCGCCATGGTCGTGAGCTGGGCGACGTTGAAGTCGTTGAAGCCCCAGGCCTTGATGATGCCTTGGACGATCGGCTCCTTCGAGTAGGCGCGCCAACCGGCGACGGCCGCCGCGGCGAGTGCATCGGCCTGATCCTGCGTTTCGCCCGTGCGCGGCGCGTACCGCCACACCCAGGAGCCCGTCACGGAACCGGTGCCCGCGACCGAGTTCGGATTGCCAAGCTCGGTCAGGTGGTACTCGTAGGCGTCGGCGCGATTCTCCATGCGGATAAAGAAGTTGTCGCCACCGAACAGGTACCAAGTCGCGAAGTTCACCGAGCTGCTCGCATCGAAGACCTTGGTCTCGTACTTGTTCACGCGGAAGGTGAAGCGGTCGTCCGGGGTGGAGATCATGATGCCGCGCTCGTTCGTGGTGCCGGACGGCAGCGGCAACGGGTTGCCGTGGATGTCGGTCCGGAAACCGGCGACCTGGAAGTTCTCCGATTCGTTGTAGTACAGGCTGACCTTGATCGGGAATCGCTCGCCGTACTTGCCGGCGAACTTGTTCAGCTTGGCTACGATGCTCCAGCTCGGGGAGTTCTTCTCGGCCGTGGTCTGGGGGGCGCGGACCGCCGTCGCGTACTGCAATTCGCCGTCGGCGTTGAGCTTCGAGAAATCCACGCGGTTGTGCGCGCCATCCAGGTACCCGGCCGAGCCCCACATCTTCACGTGATCGGCGCGGATGCCGTACATGCCGACGATGGCGCCATCCCAGAAGTAGGACTGCAGCACGGCGGCACGGGAATCGACTTTGCGGCGGCTGAGCGTCGCCGACGTCGTGAGCAGGTCCTGGTCGCCGTTCTCGGCACTCAGCGTCTTCACCGGGACCGAGGTCCAGCCCACGTAGTTGGCCGGATTTTCGGACTGGGTGCTGGCGCGGCCGTTGAGCGGATTCGTCCAAACCGCACCGGGACTCACGCCCGTCGCATTCCAAGTGGAGTCGAAGTAGCGGTACTGCACCTCGCTCGGAATCTCGACCGCACTGCCGGCCCGCGGGATGTAGAGGCCGTTGTAGGTCGAGGCGCCGGATAGGGCGGTGTTGGACAGGTAGATCTGCGAGGTGAGGCGGCGGAAGTTGCTGTCGATGTAGTTGGCGTTGCTGCCGGCCGGGGCCGTGACCGCACCGAACGAATCGTCCGTCCCATAGCGGATGAAGTTCCGGTTGTCCGTCCGCACCAGGTCCTGGCTGTAGAGGGCGCTCAGCGTGTGGCGGCCGAGCAGTTTCATCAGCCAGCCGTTCCGACCGCCCTTGCTGAAATCGTGCGTGAAGTAGGCGCTCAGACGCGAAGCCTCGCGCGTGGAGTCACCCGAGTTGTTGCCATAGCCGTAGGTGGTGAGGATGTACGGTTTGCCGACGTTCGGGTTCGGCGTGCCGTCGATGTTGTGGGAGTTGATGTCGACGTACAGCGAGCCGGAACCATCGAAGGCATACTGCCCGCGACGGAAGCGTTGCTGGTCGTAGGCGGCTTCGAAGCCGAACTTCTCCTTGAAGAAGGTCTGGGTAAGCGTGGCGTTGAAGTTGTGGAAGTTCTGCCACTCCCGCTTGTTCTCGCCGTCGATCAGGTTGTTGTAGAAGTCGAAGACGGAGGCGTTGGACAGGGTGGTGTTGATCCAGCCGCCGAAGTCCGAAAACGGCGTCGCGCCGTTGGGATCCATCAAGCGGGTGTCGGCCCAATAGCCGGTGCCGGCGACCGTCACCCGGCGGTAGTACGGCAAACCGTTGATGCTGCCGTCGGTCGCGCCGGTCGAGCTGCGGCCGCGGATGTTGCTGAACTCCGGCAGCGTCGCGGTGTAGGCGCTGGTCTCGCCGGCGTTCACCGGCATCCAAATACCACCGTAATACTGCGCCTGGCCGAGCCAGGGTTGGAACGTCGGATTCGGCGTCGAGGTGTTCACGCCCGAGGCGTTCTTGAGGAACTTGTCCCATTGGCCGGTGTTCGGTTCGTAGCCGGTGGTGCCATCGGCGTCGGTCATCAGCACCGAGTCCAGTTTCGCCGGGTTGTAGACGGCCTGCCCCATCTTGTCCCACCAGTTGGTGATGCGGTCGCCCGGGGTGACCGTACGGGGGTTGTTGCTGCGCACCGAGCCGGTCTCGTAATTGATTTTCCCCGTCGTCCTGTGGCCGTTCCGGCTGAGGAACTTCGGGTCGTAGCGCAGGGTGGCGAACAGGCGGCGGTCGAGACTGTAGGCCGGCTTCTGTTTGAACTTCTCGTCGTTGCGCAGGAGGTTGAGGCGCACCGAGAGTTCCTCCTCGAGGATGTTCTGGTTGAAGTCGAGCGCCTGGCGGTTCGCGCCGGACGAGCCGTAACGAAACTCGAACTCGCCGAACGTGCGGTGCTGCGCGGTCTTGGTCGTCGCATTGATCAGACCGGCGGGACTGCCGAGGCCGAAGAGGATCGAGTTCGGGCCGCGCTGCATGTCGACGCGGTCCACGTTGTACCCGTCCCACGGAATATCGCTCAGGAAGAAATTCCGGGTGTTGTCGGCCGAGGTCAGACCGCGGACGCGCGTGTTCTGATTCGGGCTCGTGAACTTGCTGCCCTCGTCCTGCGTCTGGCTGATCGACGCGCCGGTGAAGTTGCCCTGCGTACCGCCGACTTCGGTGTTGGTGGTGTAGGCGAGCAGCGTCTTGTTATCGGTCGCGCCGGTGTCCTTCAGGAACTCGGCTGTGACGACGGAGATCGCAGAGCCGACGTCTTCGAGCCGGGTGTTGATGCGGGAGCCGGCGAGCGTCTGCGTGGCGACATAGCCGGAGGAGGACTCAGCGGTGACTTCGAACGGATTGAGGACGACAACATCCTCGTCGGAAGCCGGCGCAGCGGCCGCCGCGGCCGGGGCGGCGGTCTGCGCGTAAAGCCCGGTGGTGACAGCGGCTCCGGCCAGGGACAGCAGGGAGCGCACGCCACGCGGGAGGGGGCGTATAGGGTGCATGGTTAGCGATAGCTTGTGGTTGCGTTGTTGGGGAACCGGCGGGCTTGGGGACCGCCGGTTTTGTCGCGTCGGCCACCCGCGGAAACCAGGTGTTCGAGCGACAAAAGGGATAGAAAAAAGAACGACCTGCCGCAGATTCAGCCGTGTGACTCGCGGGCTCGGCTCTTGGGGAAGCCTTCGCACCGAAGCCGGCAATGATGCCGACGTTGAAATGTCCGGACAGGGTTTGCTGAAACGCGTGAAACTTGGGGATTTCGACGGAATCACTGGCTCCCACCCCGCCGGAGACAACCGATGCAGGATTCTAACTATCGAGCTCCCATGTTTGCTCGAATCCGGCGACTTGCGGGGCGCCGCACGAAATCGCAGCGTCGAACCCATGAGCCTGCGCCGCATCGCCGCCGCCCTCGATCTCTCCCCCTCCGCGGTTTCGCTCGCGCTCCGCAACAGCCCGAAAATCCCCGATGCCACGCGTGCTCGCGTGCTTCGCGAAGCCGAGCGCATCGGCTATCGCCCCAACGCCAAACTCAAGGAGCTCATGAGCCAGCTCCGCCACAGCGGAAAACGCACGCACGAGGCGTGCTTCGGCGTCATCTCGCTCTACGACACGCCGCGTCCGTGGGAAAGTTCGCTCCATCTCACGCGGGTTTTCCGCAGCATGGAAAAACGCGCCGATGAGCTCGGTTATCGCCTCGAACCGATGTGGCTCAAGGCGCCCGGGATGACCATCGGGCGTTTCGCCGACATCCTCGACACCCGCGGCGTGCAAGGCCTGCTGTGCTTCGGAAGCCCCAGTCTTTCCGACCCTTTTCCGAAGGAGCTCGACCACTACGCGATCGTCGCCCAAGGGCTGAGCATCGCCACGCCGCTGCATCGGGTCACCAGCCATTTCTACAACGACCTCTCCCGCGCGCTTTCGTTCGCTCATTCCCGCGGATACCGCCGACCGGGACTCGTGCTCGGCTGCTACGAGGAGGAGCGCAGCGCCCACGCCTACAGCAGCGCGTATCTCGGCTGGTGTGAGCACACGCTCGGCAATCCCATCCCGGTCCCGATCCTGCGCACCAACCAGATCGACGAAAAGCCGTTCCTCGCCTGGCTCTCGACCCACCGCCCCGACGTCGTCCTTTTCGTCCACCTCTACACCGCGTTGGGCGAGCTTCAGCAGGTCCTCGCCCGCAACGGCATCCGCGCACCGCAGGATGTCGGCATCGTGGCGATCAGCCAGATTCTCGAGGGCACCGCATTCACGGGCATGCAGCAAAACCAGCAGCTGATGGGCTCGTGGGCCGTCGAGCTGCTCGTCGGCCGCATCCATAATCAGGATTTCGGCATCCCCGCGCATCCGCGGATCGAGATGGTCGAGAGCAACTGGATCGAGGGCTCCACGCTGCGCCCGCCACAGCCCGCGTAACAGAAGTCGCCAGCGGCTCCGTCCCGGGGACGCCGCGTGCGCGACCGGTCAATCGAAGCTCGGCGAACTCCGCTACCGCAACAGCGCCGCCCGCAAAGCCGCGAGCCTCGCCGGATCCTTCCGTCCGGGCGACGCCTCCACCCCGCTGTTCACGTCGAGCGTCTCGGCGCCGGTCGCCGCGAGCGCCGCCGCCGTGTTTTCCGGCGCAAGTCCGCCAGCGAGGACCCAGCGACGTTCCGGGTGCGCCTCGCGATAGCGGCGGAATTTCGCCCAATCGCCTGTGTGCCCGGTGCCGCCGAAGCTGTCGGCACGGTAGGCGTCGAGCAGCCAAGTCCGCGCGAGCGAGAGATTCTGCACCGGCAGCTCCGTTTCGGGCGGCAGCTTCGGCGCGAGCCAGAGGCGCTCCGCACCGACAGTCGCCGCCACGTTCCGCGCCGCCGTCCAGTCCGTCACCGGAAAATGGATTTGGAAAAAGTCGAATCCCGCCGCGACCGCCGCCGCGAGCTCCGGTTCCGTCGGCTGGACCATCACCGCGACGCTCGGCAGCGCCGGGAGTCGCACACGCAGCGCCGCGAACTGCTCGAGCGGCAGATACCGCGGCGACTTCGGGTACAGGATGAAGCCGAGGAAATCCGCGCCGATGCCGGCGGCCGCCGCGGCGTCTTCCGCCGTGGTCAGGCCGCAAACCTTGACGCGTACACCGCCGATCATCCCTTGAAGCTGTTGATCGAGGCGACGACGTGGTCGACCTGCGCGTCAGTCAGCTCGGGGAAGATCGGCAGGCTCACGCAGTTCGCGCACACGCTCTCGGCGCGCGGGAGCGAGCCCGGTTTGTAGCCGAGCGCCGCGTAGCACGGCTGCAGGTGCAGCGGCATCGGGTAGATCAGGTCCGTGCCGATCTCCGCCTTCGTGAGGTGCTCGCGCAGCGCGTCGCGGCGCGGATGCGTGACGGTGAACTGATGGAACACCGACTCGCCCCAGGCCTGCGGCTGCGGCACCGCAAGTCCGTCGAGCTTCAGCCCGGCGCGATAACGCGCCGCAACCGCGCGACGACGCGCCGTCCAGCCAGCGAGATGCTTCAGCTTCACGCTGAGCGCGCCGGCCTGGAGTCCTTCCATGCGGAAATTGCCGCCGACGAAATCGTGGTAATACCGCCGCTCGCTGCCGTGCACGCGGAGCACGCGCACGCGTTTCAACACCTCCGCGTGTTTCGAGATCACCGCGCCGCCTTCGCCGCAGCCCCCGAGATTCTTCGTCGGATAGAAACTGAACGTACCCGCGTCGCCCATCAGTCCGACCGGCCTGCCGCGGTACTGCGCGAGATGCGCCTGCGCGCAGTCCTCGATCACCTTCAGGCCGCGCTCCGCGGCAAGCGCGAGGATCTCGTCCATCGGCGCCGGCTGGCCGAAGAGGTGCACGACCACGATCGCCTTGGTCTGCGGTGTGAGCGCCGCGCGGATCGTCTCCGCCGTCACGCAGTAGTGCGCCGGATCGATGTCCGCAAAAACCGGACGCGCACCGATGTACGTCGCCGTCCACGCGGAGGCGATGAACGTGAACGCCGGCACCACGATGTCGTCGCCGGGCCCGAGCCCGAGAGCGAGCGCGGCGAGCTGGAGCGCGCTCGTGCCGTTGTCGACGCCCGCCGAATCGGCCGCGCCGCACGCGGCGGCGAACGCCTTTTCGAAGTCCTCCACGTCGCGTCCGAGGCAGAAGCGGTTGCCGTCGAGCGTGGCGGCCCACGCGGCGAGGATCTCGGCGCGCAAGGGCTGATGCTGGAGCGTGAGGTCGAGGAACGGGACTTTCATCGAACTCCGACTAATTCAGACCGTCGCGCCGGAATCCACGCCAAACTCCGCGCCCTCGCCTCCCCCGCGGAACACGGTAACTCGCGGTCCGTCCTGCACACGTCCACCACGCCCGCGCCGTCATTCGCCCTCGAGCGCGCGTACCACGATTCGCGGTTCGAGAAAACAGGCCGACATCGAGCGACCGCCATCGGTCGCCGCCTCCGCCACTCCCGGTGCGACCGCTTTGATTGTCAGCGTCGTCTCCCCCGGCGTGACGCGGAATGGCCGCAGTCTGATCGCCGTCCAACGCGGGTTGAGGTGCCCGCGCCACAGCTCGGTTTCGGCATGGAAGATCGCCACTTCGCGTTCGTCGAGCGAGCGCGCGCGCGCCGTGATCGTGACCTCGGCCGGGCCGCCCCAACACTGCACACGCCACGCGGCGTCCCGCTCGACCCAGATCCACCAGCTCCGCCCGAGTTGTTCCGGCCCGTAGGTACCCTCGCCGCGGCGCACGAGGATCGCTCGGCCTTCCGCCCGCTCCGCCGCGACTTCGGGCGTGCCGGGATCCATTTCCACCACGGCCGCCGGAATCGAGAGGTTGATCAACAGGAGCCACAGCCACGCCCACCGCCGCCGTAACGCGAGCGCGTTCGCCGCGATCAACAGCGGCAGCAGCACCCGATTGGCCGCGCCGGGGAAACCTTCCCACACCGCGCCGCCGAGAACCAACGCGAGCACGACGAAACCGGCGCCGAGCCGCCACCAGCGGTTCTCGAGTTCAAACTGACTGAGCACCAGCGCCACCTGGGCCGTCACGGCCACCGTCCCGAGCAGGCTCGCCCACTCCAACCGCGGATCGCCGTGGCCGAGAGCGGCGAGCGACTCGCGCCAACGCTCCACCAGCCCCACTCCGGGCCACGCGAAATTCCCCGGCAAGCCACCGTCCGACGGCCCCACCTGCCAGCGGATGTACGCGAGCCACGCCACCAGCGGCACGAGCGCGAGCACGAGCCAGCCGGCCGCGCGCAGAAGTGCCCGCGAGTTCGCAAAACGCCGTGGCACCAAACCCCAAGTACCGGCGAACAAAGTCTCGCGCGCGAGCAGCGTCGCCGCCAACCAGCCGGAGACGCCCCCCGTCCGGCCGCGCTCGGCCGCGCGAAACGCCAGCACGAGCAGCACCACTCCCGGCAGATCCGTGAGCGAGTAGCGCACGCTCGCCACCGCGCCCGCGGAGAGCAGCACACCGGCCCACGCCGCCACGCCGCGCCAGCTCCGCTCGGCGTCGAGCATCGGCCAGAGCAACACCGCGAGCGCGAACCAGCACACGACGTTCAACCACGAGTAGAGATGGAGCACGTTCTCCGGCCGGCCGCCGCCGAGCGCCCACGCCAACGCCGGCACGAGGATGCGGCGCGCGCGGTAGGCGAGATTGTCGATCGCGGTGCGCAGACCCGGGCTCCGCAGCGTGGGATCGCAGGCGATCTGCGCGTAGTACTGGCCGTCGTAGCCGCCGTCGCTGAACAGGATCGGCTGCTCGCGCACCACGGCCAACGCGGAGTGCTCGTTCGCCCGGTCGATCTGCAACAGCCCGGTGAACCGGTAGACCGGGTGCCACAGCGGCAGCAGCAACGAGAGAAAATAGGCCACGCACACCGCGCCCGCGAAGCGCCGGCTCCAGGTCCGGAACTTCGGCGCCGCCAACCCGCGGCCGCACCACTGCACCGCCACGAACAGCGCACGCCCGCATTGCAACAGTCTCGTTTCCATCAGGCGACTGCTTCGGTTTCGCGGCCGGTTTGCCGGCGGCCCAGGTGCACGCTTCGGGTACGCATCGGATCCACTCAGCCACGGCGCTCCGCCGAATTCCAAACAAATCCGCAGGCGCAGTCGCCGGCGCCCGGCGACGTCCGCGCCGGGCTCGCCGGCGACGGAAGCCGAGGCGTCAACGCTCGACGCGAGCGTACGGACCGACAACCGCGCCGGTAAAATGGATGCCGCCGCCGGCCGCGTTGGTCGTGATCGGTTTCAGGTCGGCATCGGCGACGAGTGCACGCCATTCGCCCTCGGGCGCCCGAAACGCGAAACCGCCGCTGAGCTCATCGCCCGTGATCCGCAGCTCCAGCCGGTCGAGCACGGGAATGATCGCGCGTGCGAGGCGCTCGGGTTTGCCGCCGTTGGCGAGGTCGAGAAACACCTCGAGCCCCTCCGCCGTGCGACGCACACCGAAGAAATAGTGCTGCTTCTCGCTCTGGAACAGCGCCAGCCCGGCCGCGACGCCCTCCTCCGTCGGCACGGTGAGTGCGGTGGAGACGTCGAACTTCGCATGCTGCAGCCGGCGGCCGAGGAACGAGGGATTGCCGAGGCTGTCGAGCGTATCCGCGCGCGGTGTGAGGCTGAGCTGCCCCTGCGGCGAGGTGAAGCTCCACCATTTCTCGGCGGGCGTGCGCGCCATCAGCCAGAGCGGCGCCGGCTGCTCGGCGCCGGAATCGAACTCGTCGCGCCAGGTGAAGTTGCCCGAGAGCGGCATGGGCGCGGGGCTCACGGCTGCCGTTTGCGGCGCGCGCACCGTGTACGGCACGCGCTCGCCGGGCGGCAGGATGAGCGGCCAGCCGTCGTCGGTCCATATCACGGGCAGCAGGAACGTCTCGCGGCCGGTCGCCTGATAGCCGTGCTGGAACGGCCGACACGCGAGGAACACTGCCCACCAATTGCCGTCGGGGCCTTCAACGAGGTTGGCGTGGCCGGTGGCGGTCACGGCCTGCGGCGCGGCGCCATCGAGGTCGCGTTGCGTGAGGATCGGATTCTTTTCCCACGGCACGAATGGTCCGGTGGGCGCCTTGCTGCGCAGGATGACCTGCGAGTGGTTGATGCTGGTGCCACCCTCGGCGCAACAGATGTAGTACCAGCCGTCCTTCTTGAAGAGGTGCGGGCCCTCGATCCACACGGGCTTCTTGCTCAGGTCGACGCCGCCGTTGACGACGATCGAGCGCGGGCCGACGAGCTGCTGCTTCGCGACGTCGAACTCCTGGATCCAGATCGCGCGGTGGCCGTCGTAGAGCGGCTTGTTGTCGGGCGGATTGCCGTTGTTGACCATCCAGGCGCGGCCGTCGTCGTCAAAGTACAGTGACGGATCGATGCCGTCGAACGGCAGCCACTGCGGATCGGACCACGGGCCAGCGGGGTTCGTGGCGGTGACGAGGAAATTGCCGCCGCCGTCCACGAGCGTGCACACGACATAGAACACGCCGTCGTGGTACTTGATCGTGGGCGCGAAAAGTCCGCGCGTGATGCGCAGTCCCGCGAAGCTCATCTGCGACGGCCGATCGATCACGTTGCCGAGCTGACTCCAGTGCACGAGATCGCGGCTGTGGAAGACCGGGATGCCGGGGAAATAAGAGAACGTGGAGTTGATCAGGTAGTAGTCCTCGCCCACGCGGCAGATCGCAGGGTCGGGATAAAAACCGGCGAGGATCGGATTGCGGAAATGGCCGGCGGGCAGCGGCGCGGCGAAGACATCATCGCGGCCGGTGTACTCGAACCAGTCGAAGCGCACGGGCTCGGCGGCGGCGAGTGCGGCGGGAATCAGGGCAGCGGCCGCACAAGCGGCGGCGAGAAGCGTTTTCATAGGCGGGGAAGTTCTTGGGGATTCACCAGTTGTCCGACCGGAAGGGCGCAGCGGGCAGACCCGCGCCGTTGAAGAGGGTTGCGAGCGGATTCGCCTGCCACGCGTAGCGCACCGCGACCGGCTGCGGCACCTCGGGCGAGGAAACGACAACTGTGTCGCCCTCGATCCGCGCCGCGGCCCAACGCCACACGCGATCGGCGCCGGCGATGGCGAACTCGCCCAGCTTCTCGCCACGCGCCACAAGTCCGCCGTCCGTGCCCGTGAATCGGATGCGCAGCGCGCCAGCCAGCGGCTCCAGCGCGGCGAAGGTCGGGCCAGCGGAAACGACTTCGCGACCGTACACGTCGCGCAAGGCGAGAAGCGCGAGACGTTCGCCTACCGGAAGTTTGTCGGTCGGATGAATGTCGGTCGCGTCGCCGGTGTCGACGGTCACCGCACAACCGGCGTGCGGCACGGTGCGGCCGATTTCGAGTTGGATCTCGCGGATTTGCGTCCAGCCGTCGGCCTGCGCCGGGGGTGAAGCAAGCCGGCCGGTGAATGCCGGCAGCGAGGCGATGTAGAACGGCAACGTTTCCTGCCCGAAGAGCGCGCGCCAGTCGGCGATCAACGCCGGAAGCAACGTGCGGTACTGCGGCGCGTTGAACTGGTTCGCCTCGCCCTGGTACCAGAGCGCGCCGGCGATCGCCAGCGGCGCGAGCGGACGGATCATGCCATTGAAAAGCACCGAGGGCATGGTCGGGTAGTTCTCGTAGCCGAGCGGCAACGGGTGCGGTGCGCGCGCGTCGACGCTCACCGCGCCGCGCCACTCGCCTTCGAGCGGGATGGCGGTGCCGTCACCGAGGACGAGTTTCAGCTCGGCTGCGGGAGTGGTGAAACCACCATCGGGCTTCGTCTTAAGCACGCGGATCGCGACGACGTTGCGGCCCGGGCGCAACACATCGGAAGGAATCGGATAGACGCGCGGATTCTCGACCCAAGAACTCGCGCCGACCCAGCGGCCGTTGAGGAAAACCGTGTCCATCTTCTCGACGACACCGAGCAGGCACTTCGCGGTGCCGGCCGGAAGCGGGTCGGGCAACATGATCTCGCGACGCAGCCAGACGACGGCCGGAGTCGTCGGCACGCCGAGGGCGGCAAACGCGCTCTTGAGCGACGTCGGCTTCCACGCGGCGGTGTCGAGCGCCTCGCCGCCCCACCCTTCGCGCTGGCCGCGGTCGAACTCGTCGTACCAATGGCTCACATAATTGCCGTACTCCTCACCGCCGCGCGCGCGCAGGCGCGCGATCTCGGCGAACGCCGGCCGGAATTCCGCCATCGGCGCGAGCGCCTCGGGCGACATCCAGCACTCCGCGAAGGTTCCGCCCACGGCGGCTTGCATCAGGCCCACGGGTACGCCGGTCTCGGCGTTGGTCTTGCGAGCGAAAAAGTATGCGACCGCGGAAAAGCTGCCGGCGTTCTCCGGCGTGCACGGGCGCCACTCGCCCTGCGGCACCGCGGCCGCGGCGTAGGCGGATTTCGCGCCGCCCCGAAACAGGCGGATGCCGGGCTGATTCGCCGCCGCGACTTCAGCCGCGCCATCACGCGCGCGGGCGAGACCGAACTCCATGTTGGATTGTCCGCTGCACAGCCACACGTCGCCCACGAGCACATCGGAGAACTCGCAGTGCTGCGGGCCGTCGATCGTGAGCGTGTACGGGCCGCCAGCGGGCGGCGGTGCGAACTCGGCCTGCCAACGCCCGTCCGCCGCCGCGACCGCGATGGCAGTCATGCCGCCGATCGCGACGCGCACCTCGTCGCCGGGCGTCGCCCACCCCCACACGCGGTTCATCTGACCACGTTGGAGCACCATGTGTTCACCGATGATCGGCGAGACGAACGGCAACGCCGCCGGAGCGGCGCCCAGTCCGGCGCAGGCCAGAAGTCCGGCGAGAAAGAGGAGCGAAAGACGTTTCATGGAAGCGAAAGCAGGAAGAGACACTCAGCGTGCCGACGGATCGCCTGGCGCAAACCGCAGGCGGAAATCGCGGTAGTACTCGAGCGGGTGCGCCGCGGACTCGACGCCGGCCGGCAACGGGCGTTTCGCAAACGTTTGGAAATAGAGCAGACAGCCGTCGCGCCAGAACTCGGCATCGCGCTCCTGCCGCGCGAGCAGTTGTGCCACGAGCGCGTGGCGCTCGTCGTCGACCTGCCCCCGGAGCGAAGCCCACGTCATGCGCCAGGCGCGCACCTGCTCCACGCCGGATTGATAATGCAGGCAGAGCTCGTCCCATAGCGGCCGGCCGGAGGCGAGCGGCCGATCCCACGGCACGTGGTGGAACCAGAGGAGAAATTTCTCCGGGCAACGCGCGGGATCGCCGAAGACCTGCGCCACCTCGGGCCGGTACTGCGCGACGGCGTTGGAACCGCTCGCCGTGCGGTCGAAGCCGAGACCGCGGGCATCGGCACGGTGGTAGTAGACGGAGGTCCAGTCGGCGCGGGCGGCGCGGTCGACCCACGGACCGGGTCCGTAGTGGTGGCCCTCGGCCATGATGTGGTGCAAACCGAGAGGCATCGAGTAATTCACTACCGCCTCGCGCGAGGCGAGCAGCATGGCGGTGACCGGCTGCACGACCGCGGGCGAATTGGAGAATGTCAGGCGCGTCCACTCGTCGGCGATCGCGGCGGCGGAGAGCGTGTGGTCCCACGCGAGCCGGCCAAAGGCGTACCAGTTGGCGGCGGCGAGCGGGTGCCCGGTCCAGTTGCGGTCGGTGCCGGTGTTGGCGACGCCGGCGATCAGCGAGTCCGCGTGGCGATCGATCGATCCGTCGATCACGCGCGCGACTGTGGAGCCCGGGCCGGCGCAGAACGTGTCGGCATCCAACGTTTCCCTCCACATCGGCGCGAGGAACGCGAGTTGCGCGGAGCCACCAAGGTATTCCTGCGTGATCTGCAATTCCGGGGCGAGCGGCGTGCGCGGCATCGCGCCGAAGAGCGGGTGGAACGGCTCGCGCGGCATGAAGTCGATCGCGCCGTTCTTCACCTGCACAAAGACGTTCGCGCGGAACTTGCCGTCGAGCGGCGTGAATTCGTTGTAGGCCTGCTTCGCGCGGTCGTCGGGCGCCTCGTGGCTGTAGACGAACGCGCGCCAGATCACCACGCCGCCGTGCGGCGCGAGGGCGTCGGCGAGCGTGTTCGCGCCTTCGGCGTGCGTGCGGCCGTAGTCCTGCGGACCGGGCTGGCCCTCGGAGTTGGCCTTCACAAGGAAGCCCCCGAAGTCGGGCACGTGGCGGTAGATTTCGTCGGCTTTGTTTTTCCACCACAAGCGCACAGCCGGGTCGAGCGGATCGGCGGTCGGCAAACCGCCGATCTCCTTCGGCGCGCTGAACCGCGCGGTGAGGTAGACGCGCACGCCGTACGGGCGGAACACCGCGGCGAGCGCGGCGATCTTCTCAAGGTACGGTGCGGTGAGGATGGTCGCGTTGGCGTTGACGTTGTTGAGCACCGCGCCGTTGAGCCCGATCGAGGCGCACGCGCGTGCGTAGTCGGTATAGCGCGGGTCGATCACCTCGGGCAGCTTCGGCCAGTCCCAAATCGAGAAGCCGGCGTAGCCGCGCTCGACGAAACCGTCGAGGTTGTCCCAGTGGTTGAGCAGCCGGCGCTTGATGCGCGGCGCGCTCGCCAGCCCGTCGAGCTCGGCGACCGGGCGCGCGGTCTGGATCTGGCGCAACAACGCAAACGCGCCGTAGAGCGCACCGAGATCGTTGTTGGCGGAGATGACCAAGCGCGAGCTGCCGTCGCGCTCGACGCGTAGCGCATAGGCGTCGGGCCCGCCGGCGATCACACGGGTGGATTGAGCGACGCGCACGGCCACCTCGCGCCCGAGCAGTCCGCGAAGCCCAGCCACGAGCTCCGCGCGCGCGGCGGCGAGCGTGGGCGAATCAGCACCGGTGGGCGTGGAGAGCACCAGTTCGGCAAACGCATCCGCGTACTCGGCACGAAGCGCGGGGTCGGTCACCGGCTCGTAACGCAGCCAGAGCCGGTAGCCATCCTCGCCGCGGGCAAGCGCGGCGAGCATAAGCAAGAGGAGGAGCGGCGATCGAAGCAGAGAGCGCAGGGTCATGGTGGAAGCGGAGAGGTTCAAGGTGCCGGTGGGGCGTGGATGCGGTAGCGACCGCCGACCTGAAGCAACGCGAGGAAGTAGAGCAAGCCGTCGTAGTACCGCTCGCGGCCGGCAGGGATGGGCATTTCCCAGAGGCGTTGGACGAAGAGCTTCGCAGCGTCGTTGTCGGCGGCGAGCGCACCGACCGCCGCCATCGCGGGCAGGCCCGGCGAGTAGTCGGCTGTGAGCGGACGCCCGTCGAGCGTGTAGTTGTTCGGCATTGTCGCGCCCTGCGCGGCGAGGAACGCGAGCACGCGGTTGCTCTGCTCGACCGCCCACGGATCTCGGCCGAACCACCCCCAGTCGAGCGCGACATTTCCGATCGTGCGGTACGCATCGAAGAGGAAGTTCTCATGGCCATCGCGCGCGTGCGGCCGCCCGTCGAATTCGGAATAATCCGGCATCAGCCCGGTGACCGGGTGCGCGGCGGCGCGGAGCAGTCTGCGGCTCTCCCTCGCGGCCTCGGTGAGAAACGCGCGGTCGGCCGGATCGGCGGCCCAACGCGCCCAGAGTTCGTAGAAGGCGGGCAGGTGGTACGACGGATCGGTGATGCGGCTGCCCGGCCCGTGCGGCACGAACACGATCTGCTTGTGCTCGCGGTCGAACATCGGCGGCACGGGAACGGTGCCGGGGCGTCCGTTGATCATCTGGCGGAGCAGCGCCTGCGCCTCCTGCCCGTAGTTGAAGATCCCCTCGCCGTTGCCCCAGCGATGCGCGGCGAAAAAGAGCGCCATCACGAACCATTCTTCGCCGTCGGGCGCGGGGCCGGGCCGCCCGATCTTCGTGCCGTCGTAACGGCAGTGCCAGGCGTAGTAGCCGGCGGAGGGACCCTCCTCCATGAACATGTGGCGTTTCGTCCAGCGCCAGATGCGGTCGAACTCGGCGCGCTCGTCCAGCTGCACCGCTAGCATCATGCCGTACGACTGGCCCTCGGTGCGCACATCATCGTGCGCGATGTCGGGCAGGTACGTCATCTGGTCGGCAGTCGTGTAGAACAGCCGCTCGGTCGCGGGATCGCCGACGGTGAACTGCCGCCAAGCAGCGGTGAGTTTCGCATCGAGCGCGACTTCGGTCTTGCCGAGGTGCTCGGCGAAAAGATTGCGGTACCGGCCGGTTTCGGACGATGGACTGTTCGCAGAAGTGGCGCGCAAGCTGACGCCCATAGCGAGGCCGCACGCGGCGAGCGTGAGGAGAGTTTTCATAGGGGATGAGGTTTCCGGCGCCAGGCGCCGGTGAGTGAACTCGTCCGACTCAGCGGGCAGAAGTGACCGGCGGATGAACGCGGAACCGACCACCAGCTTCTAGCAGGGCGAGGAAATAGAGCAGGCCGTTGTAGTAGCGCCAGCGACCCTCGGGCGGCGGGGCATCCCAAAGGCGCTGAAGAAAGGGCCGGGAATTTTCCGGGTCGGCGGCGAGGCCGGCGACCGCCGCCATCGCGACCAGGCCGATCGACTCGTCCGTCGAGATCGGCTGCCCGTCGACGGTGTAACGATCGGGAATGAAAGCGCCTTGCCCGAGCAGGAAACGCAGCACGCGATTGCTTCGCTCAACCTGCCATGGATCGGCGGCGAACCAGGCGTGGTCGAGCGCGACGTGCGCGAGCGTGCGCCACGCGTCGTAACGAAAATCTCCCTGCGGGCCGGCGACCGGCCGGCCGTCGAAGTGCGCGTACTCGGGCATGAGGCCAGTGCTCGCGTGCGCGGCGCGGCGGAAGAACGCGCGGCTCTCGGCGGCGCACGCCGCCCAGAATCGGCGCCCCTCCTCGTCGCGATCCCAGCGCGCCCAGAGTTCGTAGAAAAACGGCAGGTGGTACGACGGATCGGTGAAGCGGCTGGCCTGCGCCGTCGGCGCGAAGACTACCTGGCGGTGTTCGGCGTCGAAGATCGCGGTGATCTCGCCACCGCGGGCGTTGTCGCGCATCGCGTCGAGCAGCGCCTGCGCCTCCGCAGCGTAATCGATGTCGCCGGAGCCGGAGGGTTGGCCCCAACGGTTGGCGGCGAAGAGCAGCGCCATCGCGAACCACTCCTCGCCATCGCTGGCGGAGCCCGCGTCGATGTGGGTACCATCGAAGCGGCACTGCCACGCGAAGTAGCCACGGCGCGGGCCGGCCGCGTGGTACATGTGCGCCTTCGCCCAGCGCCAGAGGCGATCGAACTCGGCGCGCCGGTCGAGTTGCACCGCGAGCATCAGACCGTACGACATGCCTTCGCTGCGCACGTCGCCGTTGCCGACATCGGCGATGTACGCCTGATCGGCGCCTACGGGATAGAAGAGTCGCTGGTCCTCATCGCGGCCTTCGAAAAAGTGCGCCCATGCTGCGTCGATCTTCGCCTGCACCTCAGCATCGGTTTTGCCGAGCAGTTCGGTGAAGAGGTTGCGGTACTGGCCGGTGGCGAAGGAGCCAGCGTGCTCCATCGCGGCTGTGCAGCAAACGAACGCCGCGCCTGCAAAGAGGGAAAGGAGGCGACGCAGCGACATGGCAGAAACGGCTCCGCGCGATCAGGCCGCGGCGGCGGCTTTGCGGCGACGGTCGAGTTCGTCGGCCATCTCGAGCGTGCGGCCCTTGGTGAGCGTGCAGAGTGCGATCGCGATTGCCGCGCCGAAGAAGCAGACCGCCACACCGAAGCTCGACGACATGTGGTAGCCGTGGACCGCGTTCGCCGCGCTCGGAGCGGTGGTCTCGTACCCCCAGAAACCCGACATCGCCCAGAGGAAG
Organism: Opitutaceae bacterium; assembly: GCA_035298965.1. Lineage (GTDB taxonomy): Bacteria > Verrucomicrobiota > Verrucomicrobiia > Opitutales > Opitutaceae > CAJCBL01. Next base: position 49,257 of record DATGXO010000238.1, read on the forward strand.
ACGGCGGAGCCGAGTGCGAGTCCCGATTTCAGCGCGAAGCCGATGGTGGCGAAAACCATGCCAGTGAAGCGGCGGCCGGTCTGCCACTCCGAGTAGTCGGCTGCATCGGCGTACATCGCCCAGGCGACGGCGATCGTGGGTGCGTACACAACGGAGCCGAGCGCGGCGAGCACGAGCATGGCAGTAGTGTTAGCCGGCGAGATCCAATAATACGCGCAGGAGTTGATGCCACCGAGGAGGAAGCCCCAGAAGATGACCGTCTTCTTGCCGAAGCGTTTCGACAGGGTCGCGGAGAGGATGATGAACACGATCGTCGTCGCGGTGCCGACCATGTTGATGATGCTGTTGAAGACATCGGCGACGTTGCCCGGCAGGTTCTCGCGGGTGCCGTGCGCGATGTAGCCGAGCCATTCGAATACGCCGGTTCCGGGCGTCATGTCGCCGGTCGTTAGCCCGAGTTTGGCGATGAAGTCGAACATCGCGGGCTTGTCGGCGTAATGGTGGTAGAAGTTGTAGTGCGCCCCACCGCGGTAGGTGAGCATCGCGAAGTTAAAGATGGTGAACGCGACCAGCGCCATCCACGGCTTGTTCTTCAGGAGGTCGACGAAGTCCTGCTTCGGCGAGGCCTTCACCGTGGTGGTGGGCTTGATGCGCTCCTTCGTGGTAAGGAAGGTGACGAGGAACAGCACGAGGCAAAGCACCGCCCAGAGCGTCATCGTCATCTGCCAGCCGTGCTGGCGGTCGTGGTTCTTGGCGAACTTGGCGACGAGCGGCAGCGTGCAACCGCCGACGATGAACTGCGCGATGTTGACGGCGACGAAGCGGTACGAGTTCAGCTTCGTGCGCTCGTTAAGATCGCCCGTCATGACCGCACTCAGGGCCGAGTACGGCATGTTGTTCATCGAGTAGAGCGTCATCAGGATCGTGTTCGTGATGCCGGCGTACGCGATCATCATACCGGTGCTCCACCCCTTCGGAGTGGTGTAGGCGAGGATCATCACGGCGCACCACGGAATCGCGGTCCAGAGCACCCACGGGCGGAACTTGCCCCAGCGGGTGTTTGTGCGGTCGGCCAGGATACCCATGACCGGATCGAAGATGGCGTCCCACAGGCGCGGCCAGAGGAGGATCGCGGCGGCGGCACCGGAGGACAGACCAAACACATCGGTGTAGAAATTGGTCTGGAACAGCACCATCGTCATGAAGACGAAGTTGGCCGCGGCATCGCCGCCGCTGTAACCGGCTTTTTCGAGGAAGGAGAGACGCTGAGGGGTCTGGCTCATGGGTGGAGCTCGGTGGGGTTGAAAACGCGGAGAGGGGAAACGCGGCCGCTGGCCGCCGGCGGGCTACTCGCGCAGCCAGAGGAGGGTCGTCACGCCGCGCGGGTAGTAGCGGCTGCCGCAGGTGACGCCGGTCTCGCTGTTGATCTGGTCGCACATGGCGTGCTCACCGCAGCCGGGGCGGCGCTGCCAGTCGGCGTGCACGCGGTCCGCGGCGCGCGCGGCGTCGGTCATCGCCTCCGGGAAGAGCGTGCGCACGACGTGCTGCGAGATCGCGATCTTGCTGAACCAAGTGTTCGTGCTGGTGCTGCTCATCTTCCAGCCGCCGGATTTGCCGTCGAGGCAGACACCGGGGACGAGGATGCCGCACAGGTGCTTCGAGAGCAGGCCGAGCAATTCGGCAAAACGGCCCTCGCGCGCGGTGGCGTCTTTGATGCCGAGGTACAGCGGATAGACGAAGCCCTCGACCGCCGGGATGATCCGCGAGCGGTTGCCCTTCTCGAACACGGCCGGGAACGACTGCGTGTCGGCCTCGAACTTCGTCGCGAGCGTCTTCGCCAACAGGTCCGCGGTGGCGCGGGCGGCGGCGGAATCGGCCTTCAGGCCGAGGCGTTTGAACGCCTGCTCGAGCAGCACCCAAGCGCCGAGCGTCTTGACGGCGAGATAGAGGTTGTTGCGCGCCTGACCGAGGGAGACGTCGAGGCTGTCATAGGTCGTGATCTCGGCGCCATCGAGCCCGCAGCGCGCGCTGTCGTGCTTCATGATGCCGTCGCGTTTTTGCGGATTCGGATGATCGCGGCGGCGCAGGCTCTCGGCGCAGCCGAGCAGCACGGGCTGGCGTTTGCGCAGCCATTTCACGTCGCCGGTCTTCTCGGCGTACGTGACCGCGCAGAGCACCCAGTTCAGGAGCTGCTCCATCGTCATGTGGCTGAAGCAGCCATGCAAATGGTCGCACTCGTAGCTGGAGTGGCCGGCGGGCGTGAAATGGTTCATCACGCCCATGTCGTGCGTGAAGGAGAGGCCGCCGGGCACGAGCTTGCCGCCGACGTTGATCCTGTCGGTGTACGAGTAGCGGTCGACGAAGAGGTCGAGGGCGTTGCGCACGGCCCATGGCGTCCACTCAAGCTCCCAAAAGAGGTGGTCGACCGTGAGGTCGAACGTATTGACCATCCGGTACTCGCCCTCGTTCACGACCCAGAGCGGCTTGCCCTTGTGCCAGAGCAGCTGCGTGCTGCCGAGGTAGCTGTGCGCGGCCTGGGCGAGGAGGAATCTCTGGTCGGCGTCGAGCTTCGCGCGGGCGAGCTCGCGATCACGTTGCGCGGCGATCTTCTCGTAACGGGCGCGGTTCGCCAGCGCATGCGCGAGCACATCCTCGAGGCTCGCGAAGAACTGCGCGTACGCGTAGCGCGCGGGGATGCCGGTGGTGACGACGCCGCCTTGGTAGAAACCGAGCGCGAGCGGGAAACGTTTCCGCTGCCGGGCCGGCACCTCGAAAATGAGCGCGCTCTCCCCGCCGATAACATGTACCCCCCGGTAATCTCGGAACTTGGGAGCGAAAACATCAAACCCAAGCCGTTGTTCCACGGCGGAGGAGCGCGCGGTGACGTAGCCGAAATCCGGACCGACCGCAAAACCCGGCAGGTCGAGTCCTGCATCCTGCACGGGTCGTTGCAGGCGATCCAGCTCGCCTACGCCAAACATTAACTCGACCGGCTCGGCGCCGGTCCGGTTGTCGAACTCGATCCAGCCGGTGATGGCCGGGGCGAGTGCGAAGCGGGCTGCCGGGCGCGACATGGTCGCGGGATCGGACAGCTGCGAGAAAGGGGAAAGCAGGCCGAAGCCGAAACGACCGGCCTCGGCGCGCCACGTGTCGCTGGCCCAGCCGAGCGTGCGTTCATACTCGGCCGGCGACAGCATCCGAAAGCCGGTCGGGACGACCGAGTTGCCGGGATCGGCGCCGGTGAAGGCGCCTTCGTTCGATTGCGGCGGACGGAAGAACGGCAGCATCTGCCACTCCGCCCCGGCGCCGCCCGCGCGGAAGCCGACATAGACGTTCTGCCGGCCCGCACCGCGGAGCGACTGCCCGAAACCGCCGGGACTTCCGACCAACCCGATCGAGAAGCTCGCAAACGCCCCGAAGGGCGAATGCTGCGTGTGGTAACTCTCGACGGCGGGGTTGGCCGGAGCGGTCATGGCGGAGGGGTGCCGCGGGCTGAAGGGTCAGCTGTGGAGGTAGGTGTTGAGGAGGTTCTCGAGGTACTCCTGCTTGCCGGACTTGAGGGTCGGCTCGCCGAGCTTGAGCGCGATCTTCTCGAGCTCGCGGAAGTTGGTCTTCTTCGTCTCGATCTCCTTGCCGAAGCCGCTGTCGAAGGAGGCGTAGCGCTCCTTCACGAAGGCCTCGAACTTGCCTTCGGCGAGGATCTTCTTCGCGAGCTTGAACGCGAGCGCGTACGAATCCATGCCGCCGATATGCGCGTGGAAGAGGTCCTCCGCGTCGATCGAGGGGCGGCGGAGCTTGGCGTCGAAGTTGAAGCCGCCAGTGCCGAGGCCGCCCGCCTTGAGGATCGACGTCATCGCGAGGGTGAGCTCCTTGATGTCGGTGTTGAACTGGTCGGTGTCCCAGCCGAGCAAGAGGTTGCCGGTGTTGGCGTCGATCGAGCCGAGCATGCCGGCCGCCGCGGCGACCTCGATCTCGTGCTGGAAGGTGTGGCCGGCGAGCGTGGCGTGGTTGGTCTCGATGTTGAACTTGAAGATCTTCTCGAGGCCGTACGTGCGCAGGAAGCCGATGCAGGTCGCGCAGTCGAAGTCGTACTGGTGTGTGGTCGGCTCCTTCGGTTTGGGCTCGATGAGGAACTGGCCCTTGAAGCCGATCTCCTTCGCGTAGTCGGCCGCCATGCGGAGCATCGCGGCGAGGTGCGCCTGCTCGCGCTTGAGGTTGGTGTTGAGCAGCGTCTCGTAGCCTTCGCGGCCGCCCCAGAAAACGTAGTTCTCGCCGCCGAGCTCGAGGGTGACCTCAAGGGCCTTCTTGATCTGCGCCGCGGCGTAGGCGAACACGTGCGCGTCGGGGTTGGTCGCCGCACCGCACATGAAGCGCGGGTTGGAGAAGAGGTTCGCCGTGCCCCAGAGCAGCTTCACGCCGGTGGCCTTCTGCAGGTCCTTCGCGTGGGCGACGACGCGGTCGAGGATCTTGTTCGACTCGGCCAGCGACTTGCCTTCCGGCGCGATGTCGCGGTCATGGAAACACCAGAACGGCGCGCGGATCTTCTGGAAGAACTCGAACGCGGCATCCATGCGCTTGAGCGCCACGGCGACCGGGTCTTTGCCGGACTCCCAGGGACGCACGATCGTGCCGGGGCCGAACGGATCGCTGCCGACGCCGCGAAACGCGTGCCAGTAGGCGATCGAGAAACGCATGTGCTCGGCCATCGTCTTGCCGTCGACAACCTCGTCGGGGTTGTAGTGCTTGAACGCCAGGGCGTTCGCGGACTGCGGGCCCTCGTAAGCGATGGCGGGCGTTTTGAAGAAAGAAACGGAGGTCTTTTTCATGGGAAAGGCCGGGCGTTATGACGGGGCGATGTTCGCGAGTCGAGCGGCCATAATTGACCCTCTCAACGGAGCCTGAGTGCTAACGGTAGAATTGCATTTCCCGTCGCCACCGTTCTACCTTGGCCGAATGAACCGCCCCCGCGTCACCCTCGCCGACATCGCCGCCAAGGCCGGCGTGCACGTGACGACCGTCTCGCTCGCCCTGCGCAACAGCCCGCGCCTCCCCGCCGCTACGCGGGAACGTATCCGGAAACTGGCCGACGAGCTCGGTTACGCGCCCGACCCCATGCTCCAGGCGCTCGTCGCCTACCGCAGCGGCTCCGCCGTGCGCCGCAGTCCGCCCACCCTCGCCTACGTGACCAACTGGAACACCCGCATGGGCTGGCGCGAGGTCACCGCGCACCCGGACTTCTACGCCGGAGCGGAGGGGCGGGCCAAGGAGCTCGGCTACCACCTCGAGCACTTCTGGATGCGCGAGCCCGGCCTCACGCACGGCCGGCTCAGCCGCATCCTCCACACCCGCGGCATCAACGGCGTCATCATCGCCTCGCACGTGCGCGAGATCGATGTCGCGTTGCAGTTCGACTGGAGCCGCTTCGCCGCGGTCAAGATCGACTATTTCCCGCACGAGCCGCAGCTGCCGGTTGTCACCAACGATCAACTCCAGATCACCCGCCTCGCGATGCAGAAGGTCCTCGCCCGCGGCTACCGCCGCATCGGGTTCGTGATGGACGAGGGCTGGGACATCACGGTCGACCACCTTTACCAGGCTGGTTTCCTCTGGGAACAGCGCTCGCTCGCGCAAACCGACCGCCTGCCGCCCTATCTCATCCCGAACAAGGAGCCGCTCGCCGACTGGATCCGCCGCAACCAGCCCGACGTGCTCATCGGCAAGACCGAGTTCGTCGCCGACACGTTCAAGACGATGAAGCTGCGCATCCCGCAGGACCTCGCGTTCGTCGACATCTTCCTCGAGGACCTCAGCGGCAAGACCGCCGGCGTCGTGCAGAACCACACCGAGGTCGGCCGGCTGGCCGTCGAGCTTCTTGCCGGCCAACTCCAGCAGAACAAATACGGCATCCCCTCGATCCCGACCACGACCTACGTCGAGGGCACTTGGCGCGACGGCCGCTCTTTGCCCCCGAAAACGTGAGCCGCCCACGCGCTGCACGTTCAACACATTGACCGTCCGACGCCCTTGCCCTCCCCGCCCCCGCTCGCATCGAGTAGTCCGCTCCCTTCGCAACCACCCCCTTCACCGCATCCCATGAGTCTTCCCATCAAGCCCGCCGCCCAGTGCGCCTTCGACCAGATCTCGCTCGGCGAGGTCATGCTCCGCCTCGATCCCGGCGAGGGCCGCATCCGCACCACCCGGCATTTCACCGCCTGGGAGGGCGGCGGCGAATACAACACCTCGCGCGGCCTCCGGAAGTGCTTCGGTTTGAAGACCGCCGTCTGCACCGCCTTCGTCGACAACGAGGTCGGCCACCTCGTCGAGGACTTCATCATGCAGGGCGGCGTCGCCACCGACTTCATCAAGTGGCGCGAGGACGACGGCATCGGCCGCACCATCCGCAACGGCCTCAACTTCACCGAGCGCGGCTTCGGCGTGCGCGGCGCCGTGGGCGTCTCCGACCGCGGCAACACCGCCGCCTCGCAGCTCAAACCCGGCGATTTCGATTGGGAGCACATCTTCGGCAAACTCGGCGTGCGCTGGCTGCACACCGGCGGCATCTTCGCCGCCCTCTCCGCCACCACCGCCGAGGTCGTGATCGAGGCGGTCAAGGCCGCCAAGCAGCACGGCACCATCGTCTCCTACGACCTCAACTATCGCCCCTCGCTCTGGAAGAGCATCGGCGGCATCAAGAAGGCCCAGGAAGTCAACCGCGAGATCGCCAAGTACGTTGACGTGATGATCGGCAACGAGGAGGACTTCACCGCCTCGCTCGGCTTTGAGGTCAAGGGCGTCGATCACAACATCTCCAGCATCGAACTTGATGCCTTCAAGGCCATGATCGAGACGGCGGTGAAGGAGTTCAAAAACTTCAAGGTCGCCGCCACCACGCTGCGCGCGGTGAAGACCGCCACCGTCAACGACTGGTCAGCCATCCTTTGGCACGACGGCCAATTCCACGAGAGCCGCAAGTATCCCGGCCTGGAGATCCTCGACCGTGTCGGTGGCGGTGACAGTTTCGCCTCCGGTGTGCAGTTCGGTTTCATGGAGTTCAACGACGCGCAGAAGGCGGTCGAATACGGTGCCGCCCACGGTGCCCTCGCCTCCACGACCCCCGGCGACACCTCGATGGCGACCCGCAAGGAAGTCGAAAAGACCTTCGGCGGCGGCGGCGCACGCGTCGTGCGCTAAGGA
>DATGXO010000239.1:0-29016 GCA_035298965.1 Opitutaceae bacterium
TGCGGGCGCGGCGCTGAACGGTATCTGGCGCGTGCCGTCTAGTGGCAGTACGGCACGCGCGCGAAACCGGCGCGGCGCAGAGCGTGCGCGCTGCGGCGGACGAGTCGGATGACGTGGGCGGACAGCCCGCAGTGACAGCCGTTTTGATGCGTCATCTGTGCGACGCGCAGCGCAGGAGCGCCGGCTCCTCGTTGCGCACCGACGGCGGTGCCGTTCACCTCTTGCGCACGCATGAACCCCCACCGTCCGCTTCTTGCCGACGGTTCGCGCCTCGTCCGCGCGTCCGTACTGGTTGCCACCATGATCACCACCGCCCTTGCCGAACCGTCGTTCAAGACACCCGTGAGTTATGAGGAGGCCGACCGGCGCGCCGGCGAGGTCCTCGCGCAGATGACGACCGCGGAGCGGCTCGAGCTCATCAGCGGCCACAACAGCTTTTTCATCAAAGGATTTCCCCGCCTCGGCATTCCGGAGCTCTACCTCTCCGATGCCACGCAGGGCGTGAACATCCGGCGCAACCTGAGCAACGCGCTCGAGAAATCCGTCGCGTTCCCGGCGGCGATCGGGCTTGCGGCGACGTGGGATCCAAATCTCGCCTACCGCTACGCGCGAAGCATCGGCGAGGAGTGCCGCGCGGGCGGCATCGCGGTGTTGCTCGGGCCGGGCATGAACATCTACCGGCAGTCGCAGTGCGGGCGTAACTTCGAGTACTTCGGCGAGGACCCGTTCCTTGCGGCGAAGATGGTCGAGCGCTACGTGACCGGCGTGCTCGACACCGGCACGATCCCGACGCTCAAGCATTTTTACGCGAACAACACCGACCACCACCGCCGTACCTCGAACTCGATCCTTGACGAGCGCACCGCGCACGAGATCTACCTGCCGGCGTTCAAAGCCGGCATCGACGCCGGTGCGATGGCGGTGATGACGTCCTACAACCAGGTGAACGGCGAGTGGGCCGGCCAGAGTGAGCGCGTCATCAGCGAGCTGCTGCGGCGCGACCTCGGCTTCCGGTGGCTTGTCATGACGGACTGGTGGTCCGTGTGGGACGCCGAGAAGATCATCAAGTCCGGCCAGGACCTCGAGATGCCCGGCGAGAAGTTTCTCAAGGCCGACGCCGCGCGGCTGCTGCAAGCGGGTACGGTGACCGCCTCGCAGATCGACCGCATGGCGCGCAGCATCCTGCGCACGGAGATCGCGATGGGGGTGTTCGACCGGCCCGTGCGCGACGACTTCTTCCTCTCGAAATACGCCGAGCACGAGCAGGTCGCGTTGCAGACGGCGCGCGAGGCGATCGTGCTGCTGAAGAACGACGGCGGCGTGCTTCCGCTCGCGAAAGCGGGTGCCGGTCGGATCCTGCTCACCGGTTTCTTCTGCGAAAAACTCCCGCGCGGCGGCGGCTCCGGCGAAGTGGAGGGCTACAACAATGTGACGTTGCTCGAGGCGCTGCGCGCGACCTACGGCGAGCGCGTCGACTACGCGAAGGCGCCCAGTGACGAGCAGCTCAAGGCGGCTGCGGTCGTGCTGCTCAGCACCGGCACGCTCGACAGCGAGGGTTGGGACCGGCCGTTCGCGTTGCCCGCGGCCGAGGAGCAGCGCGTGAGGCGTACCGTTGAGCTGAACCCGCGCACCGTGGTGTTGATCAACTCCGGCGGCGCCTTCGACATGACAGGCTGGAGCGAGCGCGCCGCGGCGATCGTGCACGCCTGGTATCCGGGCCAGTCGGGCAACACCGCGCTCGCCGAAATCCTCTGCGGTGACGTGAACCCCTCGGGCAAGCTGCCGATCACGATCGAGCGGCGCTTCGAGGATTCGCCCGGCTGCGGTTACCTGCATGCCGACGACCAGCTCTACCACGGTTGGGAACCGGACAACGACATGGGGCAGCCGATCCGCGCCGTGGAATACAAGGAGGGCGTGTTCGTCGGCTACCGCTGGTACGAGGCGAAACGGATCGCGCCGCTCTTCGCGTTCGGCCACGGGCTCTCGTACACGACCTTCGCGTATTCGGACATCAAAGTCTCGCCGGCGGAGTTCCAGTCCGGCGAGCGCGTGACGGTCGAGTTCGCCGTGACGAACACCGGCCCGGTCGCGGGCACCGAAGTGACGCAACTCTACGTGCGCGACGTCGAGGCGAGCGTGCCGCGGCCGGTGAAGGAGCTGAAGGGCTTCGCGCGCGTCGAGCTCGCGCCCGGCGAGCGCCGCGTGGTGCGGCTGCGGCTGCGCCCGCAGGATTTCACGTTCTGGGATGCCGCCACGCGGGGCTGGAAGGTCGAGCCCGGCGAGTTCCGCGTGCTCGTGGGTGGTGCGTCGGACCGCACGCCGCTGGAGGCGCGCGTGGAGCTGAAGTGAGTTTGTTGGGGTCTTGCTTGGGTGCCGGGCGTGGCGCCGTCAATCGACGCGGCGCCCGGCATCGTCGTTGAGCGCCAAGCCTCCGCGGTGTCGCGATTTCACGCGAGAAGCCGTCGCTCAATCCTCGGGGCGCTCGCCCGGGCCGGCCATCTTCACGATGGCGGGATCGAAACGCGCGAGCGGCTCGACGAGGTCCGCCTGCGCCGCCATCACGCGGGCGATGTCCTTGTAGACGCCCGGCACCTCGTCGATGCCGGCCGAGAGCAGCGTGATGCCGCGCTCTTCGAGCAGCGGACGAACTTGTTTCCACGTGAACGTCGCATGCGCGCTCTTGCGGCTCATCACGCGGCCGGCGCCATGCGCGGCGGAGTCGAGCGAGGCGGGGTTGCCGAGGCCGCGGACGACGAAACCGGGCGACGCCATCGAGCCGGGGATGACGCCGAGCACGCCGGCGCCGGCGGGCGTGGCGCCCTTGCGGTGCACGACGACCTCACGGCCGTGGTGGTGCTCGCGCCAGGCGAAGTTGTGGTGGTTCTCGATCGAGAGCAGCACGTCGGCCTTCAGGTGCTGCGCGATGTGGCGGTGGATGAGCGCGTGGTTGGCGGAGGCGTAGCGGCCCATGAGCTCCATCGCAGCCCAGTACTCCGCGCCCTCGGCCGATGCGAGCTCGAGCCAGGCAAGTTTGCCGAACTCGCGCGGCAGATCGCACCGGCGCTCCGCAAGACGTGAGTAATGTTCGCATACCGCCGCGCCTGTGCCGCGGCTGCCGCTGTGGCTGAGGAGCGCGAGGTACTCGCCCGGCGGCAGGCCGGCGGCGCCATCGGTGATCGTGAGACAGCCGAACTCGACGAAGTGGTTGCCGCTGCCGCTGGTGCCGAGCTGCGCCCAGGCCTTGTCGCGATGCGAATGCGTGACGGGGCTCACGGTCCAATCCTCGTCGAGCACCGGATGTTCGCGGCGACGTTTCTCGAAGCTCGCGCCCACGCCGAACCGGGTTTCCGTCTCGATCGCGTGTGCGAGATCCTGCGTGTGGCGGCGGAGCCAGTCCACGGGGAGATCGAGGACGCTGAGTTTCATGCGGCACGCGATGTCGACGCCGACCGCGAACGGCACCACCGCGCCCTCCGTCGCGAGCACGCCGCCGATCGGCAGGCCGTAGCCCACGTGCGCGTCCGGCATGAGCGCGCCCTGCACGGCGATGGGCAACCGGCATGCGCGCTCGAGCTGTGCGACGGCCTCGAGTTCGAGGTCGTCGCCCCAGCGTCGCCAGGAAACGGGTGCGGGACGGATGGCATGCATGATGGAAACGGTACGGCACATCGCGCGTACCGGCGGGAATGGAGGCGCGGTTTCCAGTGCGAGGCGAATCCGGGGGGCCACCGTACTGGCGGCGGAACGCGGGACCGCTCAGCCGCGGGCGGGGTTGCCGGTGGCGGCGCCGCTCCAGCCGAGCTTCGAGCGCAACACCTCGAAGTGCTCGTATCCGGGTTTCTGGACGAGCGTGAGCCGGAGCGGGGCGACGGCGATCTCGATCGCGCGGCCGGCGCAGGTGAAGAGGTTGCGCTGGCCGTCGATGGCGACGAGCAGCTGCGAGTCCTCCATGCGGCTTTCGATGCGCAGCGTCACGCCGCCGCGGAGCACGACGGTGCGGTTACTGAGCGTGTGCGGGCAGATGGGCGTGAGCGCGATGGCATCGGCATCCGGGTGGATGATCGGGCCGCCGGCGGAGAGGTTGTAGGCGGTGGACCCGGTGGGCGTGGCGACGAGCAGGCCGTCGCCGTGGTAATCGGTGACGAACTCGCCGTCGGCGTACACGCCGAGGCGGACGAGCTTGGAGTTGATCTCGTCCTTGATGACGACGTCGTTGAGCGCGAAGTCCTCGTGTCCGGGGCCGGTGCGGCAGGAGAGCAGGCAACGCTCGGCGAGTCGGTAGTCGCCGGCGAGCAGTGCGGGGAACTGCGCGAGCGCCTCCTCGGCGGAGAACGTGGTGAGGAAGCCCAGCGTGCCGCGGTTGACGCCGATAACCGGCACGCGCGCGAGGGCGGCTTCGCGGGCGGCGCTGAGGAGCGTGCCGTCGCCGCCGACGACGCAGCAGGCGTCGCAACCGCCGAGCGCGCCCTCGGCGAGCGGAGTCTGCGCGAACAACTTCGTTTCGACCTGCGCCGCACGGGCGAGGGCCATGAGGTCGTTGGCGAGGTCGTGGGCGCCGTTCTTGGTGCGGTTCACGACGAAGGCGAGGGAGCGCATCGGAGGCATCGCAGAGGGAAGCGTAGGAGCGGGCGGTCGCTTGGCGAGCGCCGAGGCGGCGCGGTCGCGCGCGAGCGTCGCGGGCTCGGCGCCCGCATCAGGTGTGGACACCCGGGTCTGCCCGGCGCGCGCAACTCGACGGATTGTTCACGATTCTAGTGTGTATCGATGCTTGCGAGGCGGGGCAGGTCTAGGACACCGTCGAGCGGACGTGGGAAACGTGCGGATCGCTTCTTTATTACTCCGGGGCGCGCTTCTGGCGGCGGCATTGGCGGCCGGTGTGCCGTTGCGCGCGCTCGATCCAAGCCGGTCCCCGCACCAGTACGCCTTCGCCGAGTGGACGGTGCTCGACGGGTTGCCCAACAACAGTGTCCGCGCGCTGCGCCAGACTGCCGACGGTTACCTGTGGGTGGGCACGCCGGAAGGTTTCGCGGCATTCGACGGCGAGCGGTTCACGACCTACGACCGCGCGCGCATGCCGGTGCTGAAGAACTCGGTCGTGTACGGCCTCGGCGAGGGGGACGATGGCGCGTTGTGGATCGGCACGTCCGCCAACGGTCTCGCGACCTGCCGCGATGGCGTGATCACGCGGTTGGAGTTTCCCGCCTCGGCGGAGCTGGCGACCGTCCGCAGTTTCGAGCCGGACGGGGAGGGCGGGATGTTTGTGGCCACCGGGCGCGATGTCTGGCGGTTCCGCGAGGGACGCGGCGAGCGCATCGGCATTCCGCCCGAACTGGTGTCGAGCAGCATCCGCGCGATCTGGCGCGACCCGGGCGATGGCGCGCTGTGGATCATCGGCGCGCGGGTGTTACGCTTCGCCGCCGGCCGCGTGGTCGCCTGCGGTGCGGCGGACGGACTGCCGACCCAGCGCTCGACGGCGATCACGGGGGATCCGGGGGGCGGTTTCTGGATCGGCACGCCGTTCGGCATCGCGCTCGTGCGGAACGGGCGGCAGGTGAAACTGCTCACTGCGGCCGACGGTTTGTCGACGACGGTGGTGAACGCGTTGCTCGTGGACCGGGGCGGCTCGTTGTGGATCGCCTCGCCGAGCGGGCTCTGCCGCTATGCGGCCGGGAAAGTCGAGGAGCTGCGCAACCGCGCGGGCGAGCCGCTCGATGAGCAGTTTTGCCTGCTCGAAGACAAGGAGGGCAACCTCTGGTCCGGCGGCCGCCGGGGATTGGTCCGCCTGAAGGACCCGGTCGCCACCGGCATTTCGCGACGCGAGGGTTTGAGTGGTTCTTCCGCGATGTGCGTGCTGCCGGCCCGCGACGGCTCACGCTGGATCGGCATGGTCGGCGGCGGGCTCAGCCATGTCGCCGATGGCAAGATCACGACCTACCGCCAGGCGGACGGCTTGGCGGAGGACACGGTTTCCGTGCTGGCCGAGAGCGTCGATGGCGCGATCTGGGTGGCGCATCCCGGCGACGGGCTGGAGGTGATCCGCGGCGGCGCGGTGGAGCCGCAGCAGCTCGACTTCGGCAACACCTCGATCCGCGCGATGATCGGCGACCGCCGGGGCAACCTCTGGATCGGGCTCGCGCCGCTCGGGCTGAAACGTATCACGCCGCGCGGGCTCGAGGACGAGCCGGTGCCGGGCCACGCGGGACCCGTTTCGTTTCTCTTCCTCGACCACGGCGGCCGGCTGTGGCTCGGCGACAAGGCGGGTTTCGTCGGCTGCCGGGACGAGGACGGCCGCTGGAGCACGTTGTTCGCGGGCAGCGAGGGGTCGATCCGTGGCGCGGTCGGCATGGCCGAGGCGGCGGACGGCACGTTGTGGGTCGCCACCGCCGATGTGCCGTTGCGCCGTGTGCGCCGCGGGGCGATCGATGCGGTGCCGTATCCGCTCACCTTGGCCGGGCGGCCATTCGCGTGCGAGCTGTTGGGCGACAGCCTGTGGATGACGACGAGCAAGGGTCTGCTCCGCATGCCGCTGGAAGGCATCGACGACGCGCTCGCGCGCGGCGAGGCGCAGGTGCCCTATGCGTTCTTCGTCGAGTCGGACGGGCTGCCGGCGGGTGGCCCGATCGACGGCGGTTTTCCGAACAGCCTCCGCACCGCCGAGGGCACCGCGTGGTTCCCGATGGCGACGGGTGTGGCGGTGGTCGATCCCGTTCGGATCCGCGCCAACACGGTGCCGCCGCCGGTGCGGCTCGACGCGGTGGAAGTCGCCGGTCAGCGCCGGGATCCGCGGGCGCTCGGCAAGTTGCCCCGCGGTCTGGAGAAACTGCGTTTCGATTTCACCGCGCTCAGCTTCACCGCGCCGGAACGGGTGCGTTTCCGGTACCGGATGATCGGCTACGATGCGGGCTGGATCGAGGGCGGCAACGAGCGGCACGCGCTCTACGCCGGTCTGCGGCCGGGGCGGTATCGTTTTGAGGTCGAGGCCTGCAACAACGACGGCGTCTGGAGCACGTCCACCGCCGCGCTGGTGTTCGAGATCCCGCCGCGCTACTGGCAGACGGTCCAGTTCTGGTGCGCCTGCGTGGTGGCGACCGGCCTGCTCTGGTGGGCCGTGATCCTGTGGCGGACGCGGCTGCTGCTCCGACGCGAACAGCAGCTCACTGCCCTCGTCGCCGCGCGCACTCGTGAGCTCGCGGCCGCGCGCGACGCCGCGGAAGCGGCCAGCCGGGCGAAGAGCGAGTTCGTGGCGAACATCAGCCACGAGATCCGCACGCCGATGAACGGCGTGCTCGGCATGACCGAGCTCGCGCTCTCGATGTCCACCTGCGACGAGCAGCGCGAGTGTCTGCGCACGGCGCGGGCCTCGGGCGAGGCGCTGCTCACGATCATCGACGACGTGCTCGATTTCTCGAAGATCGAATCCGGGCGGTTCTCGCTCTCGCCGGCGGAATTCGATCTGCACGCGTGCGTCGAATTCGCCGTGGAAACCGTGGCGCACCGGGCGAGTGCCAACGGGCTGGAGCTCACGCTCTTCATCGCCGCCGGCGTGCCGGCGCTGGTGGTCGGCGATTCCGGACGGTTGCGCCAGGTGCTGCTGAATCTGCTCGGAAACGCGATCAAGTTCACCGCCGCCGGCGAGGTGGTGCTCCGGGTCTCGCCCGCTCCCGAACTCGGGCCGGATCGCGTGCATTTCGCGGTGAGCGACACCGGTATCGGAATTCCGGAGGACCGGCGCGAGGCGATCTTCGAGGCCTTCGAGCAGGCGGACAACTCGATGACGCGCACCTACGGCGGCACCGGGCTAGGGTTGGCGATCGCGCGACGGCTGGTGCGACTGATGGCGGGGGAGATCAGGGTCGAGAGCGAGGTGGGCAAGGGCAGCACGTTCAGTTTCACGGCGCGGTTACCGCGGCTGGATCTGCCGCCGGAACCTGAATCGCTGACGGAGGGTTCGCTGGCCGGCGCGAGCGTACTGATCGTCGACGACCACGCCACCAGCCGCGTCCTCCTGCTCGGCCTCACGCGTGCGCTCGCGATGCGACCGGCGGTGGCCGCGAGCGGCGCCGAGGCGCTCGCGCTTATCGGCGAGCGGCACGCCCGCGGAGAGGAGCCGTTCGAGTTTCTTCTGCTCGATGCCGCGATGCCCGGTGACGATGGCTTCGCGACGTTGCGGGAACTGCGGCGCGTGCCCGGCTACGAGCAGCGGCCGGCCACGATCCTCGGCTCGACCGCGCAGATCCCCACCCCGGAAAATCTCGCCCTCCTGCGCGGCGGCGGTTGCCTCCGAAAACCGGTGACAAAGACGAAGCTGGTGGACCGCCTCCGGCAGGCCCGCCTGCAGGCGGACGGCGCCGTGCGTGCGGCGAGCCGCGGCTAGCTCTTCCGCAGCGCGAGGAGGAACTCGCGGTTGCCATCGGCGCCGGTGAGCGGCGAATCCATCGTGCCGAGCACGACCGCGGCGGACAGCGCGGCGGCGCAGGCGGTGACATCCGCAACGACGCGAGCGTGCACCGCGGGGTCGCGGATCACGCCCTGACCGCGATCGGCCTCGGCCTTGCCGGCCTCGAACTGCGGTTTCACGAGGGCCACAAGCACGCCGCCGGAGCGCAGCAGCGGCCACGCGGGCGGGAGGATCGAGCGCAGCGAGATGAACGACACGTCGATCACGATCGCGTCGTACGCGGCGCGCGGGAGCTGCTCGGCGCGGAGCTCGCGGGCGTTGATCTGCTCGAGATTTGTGACGCGCGGATCGGCGCGGAGCTTCGAGTGCAGTTGCGCGCGGCCCACATCCACGCACACGACATCCGCCGCGCCGGCCTGCAACGCGCAATCGGTGAAGCCGCCGGTCGACGCGCCGATGTCGAGCACGTGGGCGCCGGCGAGCGAGAGCTGAAAACGCTCGAGAGCGCCGGCGAGTTTTTCGCCGCCGCGACTCACGAACCGCGGCGGTTGCTCGAGCTCGAGCGCGAGGTCGACCGGGTACTCTTTGCCCGGCTTGTCGAGGCGCTCGGTGCCGTGGCGGACCTTGCCGGCGCGGATGAGCGCCTGCGCCTGAGTGCGCGAGACGGCGAGTCCGCGGGAGACGAGCAGTTCATCGAGACGTTGTTTGCCGGCCATGTGGTGAGCGCGAAGACGGGAGTACCGGAAGAGGAGAAAGGACGCGGGAGCGGACGCATGCTGAGCGTGGTCCCGATCGGTTTGCCACGCGGAAATCGGCTGAGGGCCCTGCCGCCGGCGCCGCTGCCGCGCAGCACGCTGCGCGGGGCATCCAGTGTCCACCGGAGCGGCCTGTCGGGGCGAATACCAGGGGCACCGAGGGGCGGATCTGCTAAATCCAAAGATTTGTTGCTGAGCGTCGCCGCCCGACTTCCGGTGCCCAGCGCTACCCCCTGTCGTCCCTGGATTGTTCGCCAACCGACAACGCCCCTTCTCCACGGAAGGAGCCTGCAACCCAACAGACACTGCACCATGCAACCGTACCGTTACCGCATCGCCGCGCTCACCGCGGTG
Source organism: Opitutaceae bacterium (assembly GCA_035298965.1). Classification (GTDB taxonomy): domain Bacteria; phylum Verrucomicrobiota; class Verrucomicrobiia; order Opitutales; family Opitutaceae; genus CAJCBL01. The sequence continues at coordinate 9,511 of DATGXO010000239.1, forward strand.
CTTTCCCCGGGCCTGATCGCCCAGACCGGCGCGCCGCCGGAAGCGAGGACCGAGGCCGAGGACGAGGTCGTGATCCTCAGTCCGTTCGAAGTCACCAGCGAGGCGACCACCGGCTACGCCGCCGCCTCCACGCTCGCCGGCAATCGCCTCAACTCCGAGCTGCGCGACCTCGGCAGCGCCGTCTCCGTGATCACGTCTTCGTTCCTCAACGACGTAGGTGCGACCGACAACCGCACGCTGCTCCAATACACGACCGGCTCCGAGGTCGGCGGCTCTTACGGCAACTTCGCCGGCAACGGCGACGGCCCGCTGCTCGACGAATCGAGCAAGTTCATCAGCCCGAACACGAACACCCGCATCCGCGGCCTCACCTCGGCGGACAACACCCGCGACTTCTTCCTCACCGACGTGCCGTGGGACAGCTACGCGGTGGACGGCGTCGACCTCCAGCGCGGGCCGAACTCCATTCTATTCGGCCAAGGCAGTCCCGCGGGCATCATCAACACCCGCACGAAGCAGGCGATGTTCCGCAACGCAGGCGAGGCCAGCGTGCGGATCGGGAGCTACGGCGCGAACCGGCAAGCGCTCGACCTCAACCATGTGCTGCTGCCCGATCAGCTGGCGCTGCGCGTCGCGGCGTTGCGCAACGACGACCAGTTCAAGCAGGAGCCGGCGTACTCGAAGGACGAGCGCCTCTACGGCGCGCTGCGCTTCGAGCCCGCGTTTCTCAAGAAGAACGGCATGCGCACCATCCTGAAGGCGAACTACGAAGCCGGTCGCGTGCGGTCCAACAACCCGCGCACGCTGCCGCCGATCGACCTCATCACACCGTGGTTCAAGAGCGGCACGTACACGGGCACGCGCACGATCCCCGGCTTCCTCGGCGTGCCGGCGACCTTCAATTTTCTCAACCGCGGCACGTTCTCGCCCGCGCAGACGACCGACGACAACACCGGCCGCCCAAACCACGGCCAGCTGCGCCCCGCCTACAACGGCGCGACGATCCCCGGCGTGATCAACTCCGGCGCGCCGAATCCCTACTACAACCCGTGGGTGGGCAACTTCGCCCAGCAGTTCGGCGGGCCGATGGTGTTTTTCGACAACGGCCAGCCCGGCCAGCTCGGCGTGGTGCACCTCGAGCCTTCCCAGCGCACCGAGGGCGGCCTCGCCCCCGACGGCTCGATCGATCGCACGATCGGCGGCCGGCCGTGGATGCGCCCGCCCGGCGTCGCGCCGTATTCGCAATTCGCGCGCAACGCCGGCCTGCCGTTCTACCTCTCCGGCCCGTACAAGAACTACTCGCTGACCGACTCCTCGGTCTTCGACTTCTACAACCAGCTCCTCGACGGCCCGAACAAGAAGGAGTGGCAGGACTTCCGCGTCTACAACCTGAGCCTCGCGCAGACGTTCTTCGACGAGCAGCTCGGCTTCGAGCTCTCCTACAACAACGAGTACTACAAAAACGGGCGCCTGAGCCTGCTCTCCGGCGGCCACCAGGGCATCTACGTCGACATCAATTCGATGCTGCCCAACGGCACACCGGACGGCGCCAACGGCGAGCCCTTCGCCAATGGCACGCCCAACGAAAACGTCGGCCGCGCGTTCCTCTCCGACAACGGTCAGAGCAACAACAGCAGCCTCGTCAGCGAGAAGGAGACGACGCGGCTCACGATGTTCGCCTCCCAGGATTTCGAGAAGTACGGCAAGAACTGGTTCACCAAGCTGCTCGGCAAGCACACCGTCACGGGCATGTTCGCCATCGACGAGGACGACCGCGACTCCCGTTCCTGGATTCGCTACTCCGCGGACGACACCTATGCCGAATGGGTGCGGCGGCAGTCCGACCGCAGTCCTGTACCGATCACCGACAACGCCGTCGTGCCGAACTCCGTGATCTACCTCGGCGACAGCCTGAAGGACCGCACGACCGCTTCCGGCGCCTATCTGCCGAATCCGAACCAACGGTTCACTGTGGGTGACGGTAGCGTCTACACGTTCGTCGGCATCTGGAACAGGCCGACCGATCCGAGCGCCCCGGGCTACGTCAACCCCGCCGATCCGTGGATCAACAACTACTACCTCGACCTGCCGGAGTTCAATGTGCCCAACCGCCGCCTGAGCACCCAATCGGAGAATCCCGATAACTACGTGGGCTGGAGCCCGGTTCCGCTGAAGTGGGTCGACTCCGAAGCTTCGCCCGAGAACCGCGCGCACAACACCACCAGCGCCCGCCTCTCGAAGTCCCGGATCAGCTCCAACGCGTTCGTGTGGCAGGGTAAGTTCTGGAACAACTCGATCGTCGGCACCTGGGGCGTGCGGCAGGACATCGCCAAGTCCTGGACCTACGCCGCCGACTCCGGCTCCACCTACAACCAGGACAGCGCCACGCGTGGCGTGATGGACCTCTCGCCGAACACCTACCGCCTCCGCGACGATTACGATATCCGCCGTCAGGTGACATCGCACAGCTGGGCGGTGGTCGCGCACGTCAACTCCCTGCCGGGGCTGGACAAGCTCCTCGCGAAGAGCCCGATCAACGTGAGCCTGTTCTACAACAAGTCGTCGAACTTCCAGCCCGCCGCCGCCCGGGTCGACGTCTACGGCGATCCGCTCCCGGCGCCGACCGGCCGCACGACCGACCGCGGCATCCTGCTCGAGACCAAGGACGGTCGATTCTCGCTCAAGTTGAACAAGTACGAGACGTTCTCCGAGAACGCCACGAGCACCGCGCTCGACAGCGTGCGCTGGTTCATCACCGCGTCGCAGGTTTGGGGCGGCAACTGGGCCAATCGTTTCGAGTTCAACCTCGACGAGGACTGGCTCGGCTCCGCGGTTCCGAATCCCGATCCGGAGAACACAAAGTACAACTATGGCCGCGCAGGCGACGAGACGCTGGAGCAGGCGCAGGCGCGCGAGACGGCGGCCGTCTCCGCCTACCGCGCGTATCAGGCGAGCGTCGATCCGCGCTTTTACGCCACGTGGGGTCTCGACCTCTCGGCGCAGAACGGCCTCAACGCGCGCAGCGATCCGGCCAACGGCGTGTTCGCCGTCCCGGAGAGCAGCCGCTCGGAGGGCTACGAGATCGAGCTCAACGCCCAGGTCACCCGGAACTGGCGCCTCGGCATCAACGCCGCCAAGACGCAGGCGCAGCGCTACAACGTCGGCGGCGCGGCGCTCAACGACTTCGTGGCGCGCTACGAGACCGCGTTGAACACCACCGCGGCCGGCGACCTGCGCGTCTGGTGGGGCGGCGCAGGCAACGAGACTACGTTGTACCAGTGGAACGCGAACTTCGGCTCGACGTTCCACATGCTCAAGAACCAGGAGGGCACCGACGTGCCCGAGCTGCGCAAATGGCGCGTGAACGCCATCACGAACTACGACTTCGATACCGGCATGCTCGCGGGCTTCAACGTGGGCGCGGGCGTGCGGTACGAATCCTCGATCGTGATCGGCTACCCGATGCTGCCGCTCGAAGGCTTCTTCGAGCAGGGCTACTACGACATCGCGCATCCGTACCGCGGCGACCCCGAGACGAACTTCGACTTCTGGATCGGGTACCGCCGCAAGATCTGGAAAAACGTCGAGTGGCAGATCCAGCTCAACGTCCGAAACGCCTTCGTCGGCAACGAACTCATCCCGGTGACGACGCAGCCGGTCGAGGCCGAGGGTCAACCGTTGGTCGCCGGCTGGCGCATCCGCCCGCCGCAGACCTGGCAGCTCACGAACACGTTCCGATTCTGAACGCGGCTTTGGCTATGCTGCCCCACGGCGGTCCACGATTGTGGGCCGCCGTTTTCTTTTCAGCCCCGCTTCGGGCCTGGGGCGGGTTGCCGGAGCGGGGACCAGCACGTGGTCCGGCCGCCGATCTCCTCGCGCACCAGCGCGCAACCCGTGCGCGGGCAGCGGCCGCCGTCGCGCCAGCGGTGGTTGAAGAGCCAGGAGTCCGGGATCTGGATGTTCAGCGATGGCGGGGTGTCGGCCTCGGTGCGGCCGGCGATGGTGTCGAGCGCGAGTCGCGCGACGCGGCGGCACTCGCGCCGGAGCGTGCGGATTTCCGCTGGTGCGAGCGAACCGGCGAGCCGGCGCGGGTGCAGCGCGGCGCGCCAGAGGATCTCGTCGGCCATCCAGTTGCCCACGCCGGGGAAGCGCTCCTGCATCAGCAGCACGGCCTTCAGCGGAGCCCGCGCGCGACGGCGGAGAAACTCCGCCAACGCCGCGACGGTAAACTGTGGCGACAGAAGCGGCGGAGCGAGCGCGGTCCACCACGGCGGCGGCTCGGCGCCGCGGTGCAGCTCGACGCGGCCGAACATCCGCGGATCGGTGAACACGAGCGCGTGCTCCGCGGTGCGGAGGACGAGATGATCGTGTTTGCCGGCGCGATGATCGGCCGGGCGCGCGGCGAGTTCGCCGCTCATGCCGAGATGCAGGCCGAGCCAAGCTTCGCCGCTGAAGCGGAAGAGCAGGTGTTTCGCAGCGGCGGAGGAGCTAAGGAGCGTCTGGTCGCGCAGCGCGCGGGCGATGGCGGCGCCACCGGTGGCGCGGAAGACGCGCGCCCGCGGATGCGTTTCGACGGCGGAGATGCGTTGCCCGAGTCCGGGATTCCACTGCCGGCGGAAGAACTCAACCTCGGCGAGCTCGGGCATGGGGATTTCGGAATGCGGATTGCGGATTGCGGAATCGGGCGGATGCCGCGGCGAATGCCGGAAAGCTGCTCTCGCGAGCAGCTCCACAGGAAGAAACCGTGATCGGTGTGGCGCCGTTCGCGAGCACGGCGTTCTGCCGTGTTACGCGAATTCCCAGCGGTAGGGATGCTTCGAGAGCAGCTCGTTGCCGGTGGTGGTCACGTGCACGACGTCCTCGATACGGCAGCCGCCGAGGCCGGGATAATAGAGGCCGGGTTCGACGGTGACGACGTGGCCTTTCTTCAGGATGTTGTCCACGGCCGAGACGCGCGGGTACTCGTGCACGTCGAGACCGAGGCCGTGGCCGGTGCCGTGGAAGAAACCGCGGGAGCCGTGCTCGTCGCGCGTGGTCTGGAAACCTTCCTTCTCGAAGAGCGCGACGATGGCCTCGTGGACTTTGCGGCCGTTCAGTCCGGCGCGGATCGTGCGCAGGCCGAGCTTCTGGCCGGCGTGCACGGTGGCGACGAGCTTGCGCTGGGCGTCGCTGGCGCGGCCTTTGAGGTAGGTGCGTGTCATGTCGCCGTGGTAGCCGGTGGCGGTCACGCGCGGGAAGATATCGACGATGAGGAGATCGCCGGCGCGGAGCGGGCCGCTGCCGCGGCAATGCGGATCACAGGCCTGATCGCCGGCGGCGACGATGGTCTCGAGCGACACGGCGCCGGCGGCGAGGCAGGCGGTCTCGATGGCGAACTTGAGGCGTTCGGAAGTGAGTTTCTTCCCCTCGAACTGGATGAAGCCGCCCTTGATCGTGCTGGCCTTCAGAATGCGTTCGACAGCGGTGAAACCGAGCGCGCTGCAGCGGTTGCCCTCGCGGATCGCGGCGAGCTCGGCGGGTTTTTTGCAGTCGCGCTCGGGGAAGAACGAGCCGTCGGCGAAGCCGATCGCCAAGCCGAGGTCGAAGAGGTCGAACGCGAGCTTCGCCGGGAAGTTGTCCGGCACGACGAAACGTTTCAGGCCGAACTCGCGCGCGAGCGTGGCGACGATCTCGGGGGTGGCGATCTTCGCGTGCGGGAAACGTTTCTGCGCGCGCTCGCGGCATTCCTCGAGCGAGAGCACGACATCGAGCGACGATTCCTTCTTGGCGCGGGAGAACTCGAGCGCGTTGAAGACGCCATATTTTTTCCGGCCGATCCCGAAGGCGAGAAACGGATCGGGCACGGACATGCCGGTGTAGTAGAGCTGGTTCGCGTCGGTCAGCGAGTCGGCGTAGAGCAGCGGGGAGGGAGTGGAGGATTTGGCCACGGGAAAACGTTTTGCCCGGACCGTAGGTGGCGGCATGCTGCGCGGCAACCTCGCTTCGCCATGCCGAAACTCCGCCGCTTTCTCGCCTGTTCGCTCCTGGTTCTGATCGCCGCTGTCGCGACGGTCGCAGTGTCCAGTTGTGCCGAGGAGAAGCCGGCGGTGGAGAAGACGGTGGCCGATTACTTCCCGGTGAAGATCGGCGAACGCGTGGCGCGACTGCAGTTCGCCGTGCTGCCGAACGAGCAACAGCGGGGGCTCATGGAGCGCGCTTTGCTGGGGACGAACGACGGCATGATCTTCATCTACCGCGAGCCGCAGCAGATGAGTTTCTGGATGCGAAACACGCTCGTGCCGCTCGACATCGGGTTCTTCGACGCGAAGGGCGAGTTGCGCGAGGTGCGGCAGATGTTTCCGCGCGACGAGCGCAGCGTGAAGTCGCACGGCACGGATCTGCAGTTTGCGGTCGAGATGAACCAGAACTGGTATCGCGACAACGGCGTGAAGCCCGGCGCGCGGCTCGATATCGCGGCGGTGAAAGCGGCGCTGAAGGAACGCGGGTTCGAGCCCCGGCGGTTCGGGATCGAGTGATTTTCGATTTCGGATTGCCGATCTGCGATTAGGCGGAGGCTGGAGTGCAGATTGGCGGAAGGGCAGGCCGGGAGATAGGTCCGATGAGTCGGATCGGACCTATGGGAGGAGAAACGACCCGGCCTACAGCGCGGCCGCGGCGGTGCGGGCGTCGGCGAGGAAGGCGTCGATCGTCTCGGGGCGGCTGGCCCACGAGTTCATGAGCCGGTAGCCGTGCGCGCCGATGAAGTTGTAGAAGAACCAGCCTTTGGCGCGCAGCGCGGCGGCGACGGCGGGCGGCATCTCGACGAACACGCCGTTGGCCTCGACGGGCATCGCGATGCGGAAGTGCGGGATGTCGCGCAGGCCGGCCTCGAGGCGGCGGGCGCAGGCGTTGGCGTTCGCCGCGTGGCGCAGCCAGGCGCCGTCGCGCAGCATGTGAACCCATTGCGCGCTGAGGAAACGCATCTTCGAGCAGAGCTGGCCGGCCTGCTTGCAGCGGTATTCGAACTCCCGTGCCAGGTCGGGGCGGAAGAAGACCACGGCTTCGCCGGCGGACATGCCGTTTTTGGTGCCGCCGAGGCAGAGCACGTCGACACCGGCGCGCCACGAGAGATCGGCGGGTGCGCAGCCGAGCGCGGCGACGGCGTTGGCGAAACGGGCGCCGTCCATGTGCACGGCGAGGTTGTGCCGGTGGGCGAGGTCGCAGAGGGCGCGGATCTCGCCGGGCTTGTAGACGGTGCCGACCTCGGTGGCCTGCGTGAGCGAGAGCACGCGTGGCTTGGGAAAGTGGATGTCGGTGCGTTTGAGGATGAGGGCCTCGACGTGGCGCGATTCGAGGCGGCCGAGTTCGCCGGCGGCGGTGAGGAGCTTGGTGCCGTTGGAGAAGAACTCGGGCGCGCCGCACTCATCGGTCTCGCAGTGGGCGAGTTCGTGGCAGACGACGCTGTGGTAGCTCTGGCAGAGCGACGCGAGGGCGAGGGAATTGGCGGCGGTGCCGTTGAAGACGAAGAAGACCTCGCACCGCGTCTCGAATACCTCGCGGAGGAGATCGGCGGCGCGGGCGGTCCATTCGTCGTTGCCGTAGGAGGGGACGAAGCCGGCGTTGGCGTCGGCGAGGGCGGCCCAGGCCTCGGGACAGATGCCGGCGGTGTTGTCGCTGGCGAATTCGTAGCGCGCGCCGAGGACGGCGTCGGGACGGGAGAGGGGAGCGGATGCGTCGCTCATGAACGGCGATGTTCGCGGAAGCCGGAGGCGGAGCAAGCGGTGACTGCGCGGGCGCGGCGGCCGCGAGGGCTGGGGCTTCCGCTGGCCGGGTGCGGAAGCGCGCGCTCAGGCCGCGGCGCTGAGGGCGCGGAGTTTTTCGTAATGCGGTGCGAGCCACTCGGCGGCGAGGGCGCGGGTGGCGGGATCGGCCTCGGCTTGTTTGGCTGCGGAATCGCCGGCGAAGGGCGCGCAGCGTGAGGCGTCTTTGGAGTAGATGGCGGTGGCCGACAGCATGGCGGCACGGTCGGTCTCGCTGAGGCGCAGTCCGAAATGCGGGACGACGAGCGTCTCCACGGCGAGCGGCAGCGCGCGGTAATCGAGTGTGAGCGAGCCGGGCGAGGCGGCAGCCTCGACAGCGGCGGCATAGAAACGTGAGAGCACGAACGCGGCGTAGTCCTCCGAGCCGGTGAGTGCGCGCGGCGCGGGCCCGAGTTGCGCGGGATCGATCTGCCCGGGGGTGAGGCTGGCCTGCTGGTTGGAGAGATTCGAGACGAGGACTTCGACCGGGTCGCGGTGGAGCACGAGGCGCGGCACGCCGGGGTATTCCTCGGCAATCTCGCGCCAGGTGAGGAGATTGCGGGCGTCGAGTTTCACGATGTAGCCCGCCGAATCGGCGGCGCGGCCGTAGAGGCGGATCAGCGCGCGGAAAGCGCGACGGCGATCGCTCGCGGACAACCGCGGGTCTTCCAGCGCGGCGGTGAGCGGGCGGGCTTCGGAGAGGACGAGCAGGCGCGCGATGCGGGCGAGCATCTGCGCGACGAGCGTCGAGCCGCAGCGCGAGACGTGGAAGATGAAGGCGGTGGGTGGGCGGTCGGGTGCGCGCTCGGCCAGCTCGACGAGTTGCTCGAGGGAGGTGGCGCGTTGGAGCAGGAGCGCGAGCGGGTGGTTGAACGCGGAGGAGACCGTCTGGTCGAAGAACGGGTCCTGAAACCGCTCGTCGCCGAGCCAGGTCCAGAGCACGGCGAATTCGGGCGCGCTGCGCACGACGTGGAACGGCGTCCAGCCTGCAAAGGCGGAGAGGGCTGGCGCAGAGGTGTTCACCAGAGGTGGCGTTGCAGCCAGAGCAGGTGGCGGGACTGGAGCAGACCGCGGAGATCTTCGGTGGAGAAGACCAACCCGTGTTCTCGGGCGGCGGCGACGCAGGCGGTGGCGAAAACCTCGTGTTCGCGGATCGCCGCGAGGCGGGTGCGGAGCGGTGCGTCGGCGGCGACGAGATCGGCGAAACGCGCGAGCGCGACGGCATGTGTCACGGCGCGGTCGGGGTGTGGGGCAGCGGAGTCCATTTCATCTGCCAGTAGGGACCGTGCTCCTCGACGTCGGTGAAGCCGAAACGAAAATACAGGCGACGAGCCGGGTTGAGGTGCTCGACATAGAGCCGGATCGGAAGCTGTCCGGCGCGCGCCTCGGCGAGGAGATCGCGCAGCAACGCGGTGCCGAGGCCGTGACCGCGGAAGGCGGGCAGCAGGGCGATGTCGATCAAGTGCAGTTCGCTCGGCGTGCGGTCGAGGTAGAGCCGGCCGGCGGGGGCGCCGTCGACGAGGATGACATGGAAGGCGTCGACGGGATAGTTGGCCCGGTAGTCGCGATCCTGCGCGTCGAACTGCATCCGGAGGAACGCATCCTTGTCGGCGGGGCTCCACGCCACCGCGGCGAGTTCCTCGACGCGGGTCGAGGCGTAGACTTCGAAGAGGAACTCGCGATCGGCAGGCGCGACGGGCCGGAGCGAGAGGGCGGGCGGCACGGCGTGGGCGCGGTCAGCTGCGCACCGGATAGATGCCCTGCAACGCGATGAGGAAGTTGAGCGCGAGGTGGGGCGAGAGGTTGTTGTGCGCCGGAGTGCCGCCCACGCCGGCGGTGCCGATCGCGCTGTTGTTCATCGCGACGTTGGCTCCGGCGTTGGTGTAGGGCGGGGTGCGGCCGCGGCCGACTGCGCTCCAGATGCCGCCGGATGCCGGCGTGTCGGTGGAACCGGCGGTGGCGTTGGCATTGGGCGTGTGGGTGTGCGCCGGCAGTTGGTTGAGATTGAGCGCCACGGTGGGGGTGCCACCGGCCTCGCCGAGCGAGTAGGGGCTCAGGCCGGGGCCTTGGCCGCGATGGAGCGGCGCACGGCCCTGGAGATTGGGCAGGCCGAAAGTGGTCTTGCCGTCGCCGCCGAAGTTGACGCCGAGCAGGGAGAAGAGGGCGGTGTTTTGGCTGATCGGCATGATCTGCCCGTTGCAGAACGCGAAGCCTTTGATGGCGAAGTTGCCGCTGAACATCTTGATCTCGCCGATGAAGGGGGTGGACATGGTGGGGCTCGGGTTCAGGCGCGCGACGGGAAGACGCCGCCGTACAGGGCGATCGAGAAGTTGAGCACAAGGTAAGGCTGCTCGTTGGGATGGCTGGCGGACGCGCCGGCGACACCGATCGCGGAAGGCGCGAGGGCGACGGTCGGCGCGGCGGCGTTGTAGGGATTCTGTGGAGCGGCGCCCCAGAGATTGGCGGTGGGCGAGGCCAGGTTGGCTGCGCCGGACGAAGCGCGCGGTGCGTGCGTGTGAGCCGGCATCTCGGCGGTTGTCAGAGTGTGGCGCGCTTCGCCGCCGGACTGGCCCAGTGCGAAGGCGGGAAGCCCCGTGCCCTGGCCGAAGTGGAGCGGAGTGCGACCGCGGAGATCGGGCAGGGCGAAGTTGTTCTGGCCGTTGCCGCCGTAGGTCGTGCCGAGGATCGCGAACAGCGCCTGGTTCTGGGCGATCGAGAGAAGCTGGCCTTGGCATGTAGCCCAGTTGCGCGGGGGGAACGAGAAACCAAAGAGGCGGACCTCGCCGATAAAGGGGGTGGACATGGCGGGGACGGATCAGCTTTGGGAGGGGTAGACGCCGTCGAGGGCGATCTGGAAATTGAGCGCCAGGTACGGCATGCGGTTTTCGTGGGCGGCGTTGCCGCCGGCCGCGCTGAGCGCGTTGGTGGACATTGGAGTCAGGGTGCCGGGACTGTCGGCATAGGCGCCCAAGGTGGAACCGGCCCAGTTGACGCCGCTCGGGGAGGCGACATTCCCCGCTGCACCGACGGCCATCGCGGTGTGCGTGTGCGCGGGGAGTTGGGTGGTCTGAAGTGTCACCTGCTCGGTGCCGCCGACCTGACCGACTGCGTACGAGCCACTAGCGGGCCCCACCGGAATGCGGCCGCGGAGATCGGGCAGGGTAAAGTAGTTCTGGCCGTCGCCGCCGTAGGTCGTGCCGAGCAGGGAGAAGAGCGCTTCGTTCTGCGCGATGGGAATGGACTGTCCGTCGCAGCTGGCCCAGCTCTGCATGCTGAAGGTGTAGGGCGTGAGGCGAATCTCGCCGACAAAGGGACTGCTCATGGGGGGGCGTTTAGGTGAAGACGGCTTCGATCCGCGGACCGACCGAGTCGGGACGGATCTGGACCAGGAAGATGTCGAGGGTTCCGAGCCGCGGGTGGTGCAGCGGATAGATCTGTTGCGGCAGGAGGAGCTGCGGGTCCGCGGGCCGGAAGAGCAGCGAGAACGGCGCGCGGCGGCCGGGGCGCGCGCCGGCGTGGGGTTTCACCTCGGCGAGTTTCAGCTCCAGCGTGCTCCCGTCGGGTGCGCGCAGTGAAAACGTTTCCCCGATCAACGGCGCGCAGTGCTCATGGGTGAGCGTGCCGAGGGAGTAATCGGAGTCAGGCGACATCGAGGCGGTTCTCGAGCTCGAAGCGGCGACCGTGGACCTGGAAACGCGCGAGGTTGCCCTCGGCCGCGACGCGCGCGACGCCGTGGCCGCGGGCGGTTGCGAGCGCCTGCTGCATCGCGTCGATGTCGCGTACGGCGACGGTGATGCGAGTGACCTCGGCGCCGTGCTCCACCGCAGCGACCGAGCCGTAGCGGGCGATCAGGGCGAGAGCCGCGCGGTGCGCGGGATCGGCGGCCACGCCCGCAGCCAAGTCGTCGCCGATGCTTGGCGACACGGCGGCGGAAAGCCGTTGGACGGGCAGGAGGAGGGCGGCGCCGGCGAGGGCGAGACCGTGGGCGACGAATTGCCGCCGGCAGAGCGCAGGGTTCATGTTGTGGGACTCCGGTGCAAAGGGGAGCGTGGCAGCATCGTCCGAATCCGGCCACGGCATCAAGCCAAAGGATATCCGGGCGCGTCATTGTGTTTCGCGCTTGTGCCCCCGCGCGCATGACGAAGCATCGCGGCACATACCTCGGTCCCGCCCGGAGCTCACTGCGACGCTCCGCAAAAGCAGGCGGTGCCGGCAAACCCTCCCCACGATGAATCATCGCCCGCTCGCCCGTATTCTGCCCCGGCCTTTCGCCGCGCGTCTCCGCACTTTCGTCGCAATGGGGAGCGCAACTGCCGGCCTCGCCGCTGGCGCGGCGACGATCACTGTCAACACCACTGCCGATACCCTCGCGGGGATGAGCACGGCGAACGTCGCCGCCTTCAACGCCTCGGCGACCCGCTCGTTGCGCGGGGCGATCCTCGCGGTGAACAACGACTCGAGCAGCGGGCACACGATCCAGCTACCTGCCGGCACGTACACGCTTACCCTCGCGAACAGCACGCCCGCGACCGAGGAGGATGTCGCCGCCACCGGCGACCTCGATGTATGGAAAGCGGTTACGATCTCCGGCGCCGGTTCCGCCACGACGATCATCCAGGCGGGGACAACGGCCGCGAACGGCATCGACAAGATTTTCTCCATCAACCCGCTGGCGGCTGTGGACGGTTTCGCGGCCTCGATCAACGGCGTCACACTCCGCCACGGCCGAAATCAGATCACGGCGATCGCGCCGGGAAACAACATCGGCGGAGCCATGGATTTCGACGCCGGCATGGCGGGCAACGGCTCCCTCACGCTCGCCGATGTGGTGTTCACCACCAACTCCACGACCAACGGCGACGGCGGCGCGCTCGCGTTGTTCGATGGCGGCACGGTGACGCTCACCAACTGCGTGTTCACGAACAACACGGCGGGTAGCAACTCCGGTGCGGGCGCCAACGGCGGCGCGATTTCTATCGGCTACGCTGCGGGCGTTTCGTCCGTGAAGCTCAACGCCTGCACGATCAGCGGCAACAAGACGGCGGGGACCAGCGCCGCGGGCAGCGGCGGCGGTATTTTCTCTTACAACTCATCGCCGACAGCGGCGCTCGAATTGCACGGCTGCGTGGTGACGAACAACTTCGTGGGCAGTGGCCTTTCGGTTTCGGCGCTTGATGGCGGCGGCATTTACGCCGGTACGCTCAAAATCGACCAGAGCACCGTGATCAGCGGCAACACCGCGACGCGCTGGGGCGGCGGCGTCTACGTCTCCGACGGCACCGCGTCGATCTCGACTGCGACGATCAACGGCAACGCGGCGGCGACCGGCGGCGGCGTGTATGTGAACTCCGGCACCACCACGATCGGCGGCTGCCGCATCGTCGCCAACACCGTCAGCACGAGCGGTCCGGCCCTCGCCACCAACACCGGCAACGGCGGCACTGCTTCCGCGGCGAACAACTGGTTGGGCACGAATTCCCCGACGTCGGCGCTCTTCAATGGCACGGTCACCTATTCGCCCTATCTCGTTCTGACCGCCTCCGCTTCGCCGACCACCGCCGCCTACAACCAGACGACCTCGACGGTCACGGCGCGGATCACGACCAACTCGGCCGGCGGTTCCGGTTACAGCGTGCCGGGCAATCCGGCCGTCGCATTCGGCGCCACGCTCGGCACGATGAGCCCGACGGCGGGCACGCTCACAAACGGCGTCGCGGGCGCGACGTTTACTCCCGGCGCCACGGCCGGTGCGGGCAGCGCCACGGTCACCGTCGACTCGCAGACGGCCAGCGTCGCGATCACGGTCACGAATTCGCCGGTCTTCACGAGCGTCAACCACGCGACCTTTGTCGTGGGCGTCGCCGGCAGTTTCACCGTCACTGCCTCGGGCGATCCGGCGCCGAGCTACTCCACCGCGAGCACGTTGCCCGCAGGGGTTACGCTCTCCTCCGGCGGCCTACTCAGCGGCACAGCGACGACCGCGGGCGTGTACTCGCTCAACCTCGTCGCGGCCAACGGCTCGCTGCCCAACGGCACGCAGGCGTTCACGCTCACGGTGCTCTCGCCGTTCCAGAAATGGCAGCAGGACAAGTTCGGCAGCAGCGCTGGTGACGATGCCATCGCCGGCCCGAGCGCCGATCCCGATGGCGACGGGCTCGAGAACCTTCTCGAGTACGCGCTCGGGCTGGATCCGCTACTCCACGGCGCGACCACTGTGGTGATCGACACCGCCACCGGGGCTCTTCGTCTTACCGCCACGAAGAACTCCGCAGCAACCGACCTAACCTACGTGGTCGAGGTCAGCAGCGATCTCACCAACTGGACGACCTCCGGCACGACGGTCGAAACCAACACCGCGTCGACGCTCCGCGTGCTCGACAACACGAAGCTGACTGGCGCGAACCGGCGGTTCATCCGGTTGAAGGTCACGAAGCCGTAGTCCGCACGTTCAGCGCGTAGCGAAAGCCACCAAGGCTTTCGCTACGGCGTGGCAGAGTGGAATCCGGGCACCGCGTCCCACTTCCAACCTAACGGGAGCGTGAAGCTGCGGGCTGGTGCGCGTTGCGTGGCGCCGGTGGTGTGGAGGCGTCAGCCAGCGGCTGCCACCGCGCGCGGTCGGGGCGCTATTTGCCGGTTGCTGACGGTGACTGCTTCGAGCGATCGAGGCCGGCGTCGGACCAGGAGGCTGGGTCTTCGACGGGCTCGAGGTGCGTGAAGACCGTCGAGTCGGGGAGCGCGTCACGGATCTCACCTTCGATTTGTTCGACGAGGTCGTGCCCCTGTTGGACGGTCCAGAGTCCGGGCACGAGGACGTCGAAGTTGACGAACTTCCGCGCGCCGGCTTCGCGGGTGCGGAGGTTGTGAAACTGCACGCCGGCGGTGCGGTGCGTCGCGAGCACGGCGTCGATCTTCGCGAGATCGGCGGGGGCGAGCGCGGCATCCATCAAGCCGGCGACGGAGCGGCGCACGATGCCGACGCCGGTGCGCACGATGTTGGCGGCGACGAGGAGTGCGACGACCGGATCGAGCCAGTTCCACCCGGTGCACGCCACCGCGCCGATGGCCGCGACAACGCCGACGGAGGTCCACACATCGGTGAGCAGATGATGGGCGTTTGCCTCGAGCGTGATGGAATTGCGGCGTTTGCCCGCGCGCAGAATGACGAGCGCGACGACGAGGTTCACCGCCGAGGCGGCGAACGACACCGCGAGGCCGCTGCCGATGTGCTCAAGCGGTTGCGGGTGCAGCAGACGCGCCACGGCGGTGTACGCGATGCTTGCCGAGGCGAGCAGGATCAACGTGCCCTCGACACCGCTGGAAAAGTACTCGGCCTTGCTGTGTCCGTAGGCGTGGTCGTCGTCGGCCGGCCGCGCGGCGACGCGCAACATGAGCAGCGCCATGATGCCGCCCGCGAGATTGACCAGCGACTCGACGGCATCGGAGAGCAGGCCGACGGAGCCCGTTAGGAAATACGCCGAGGTCTTCAGCGCGATCGTGGCCAAGGCGGCGGCGATCGAGAGCCAGGCGAAGCGGGTGAGGGAGTTGCGTTCCATCGGAGAAGTGGGCGCGCGAGTGAAGCGCGGCGGTCGGAGCGGTGCGAGACTACGTTTCGCGGAGACGGCGTCCGTGGAGCGGTGGTGGTGGCGATTTCCGGGTGGCGGCGCGGAGGGGCGACGTTATGCCGGTGCGCGCATGAACGAACTCCCGGTGGCGCTTTCGATCGCGGGCTCCGACAGCGGCGGCGGCGCGGGCGTGCAGGCGGATCTGCTGACCTTCGCCGCGAACGGCGTGTTCGGCACGACGGCGATCACGTGCCTCACGGCGCAGAATCCCGACGGCGTGAGCGGCGTGACGGCGGTCGCGCCGGAATTCGTCGTCGAGCAGGCGCAACAGGTTTTTCGCTTCTTCGCAGTGCGCGCGGTGAAAACCGGCATGCTCTTCGACGCGGCAATCATTGCGGCCGTCGCGACGCTCTTGCGGGAGTGGCGCGAGGTGCCGGTGGTGGTCGATCCCGTGATGGTGGCGACGAGCGGCGCGGTGCTGCTGCGGCCGGAGGCTGTCGCCGCAGTGTGCGAACAACTGCTGCCGCTCGCCGCGCTTGTGACGCCGAATCTCGACGAGGCCGCGGTGCTGCTGGGGCGGCGGCCGGCCGACGAGGCCGCGATGCGCGTCGGTGCGCTCGAACTCGCGCGGCGTTTCGGCGTACCGTTTCTCCTGAAGGGCGGACACCTCGGCGGCGACGAGTTGGTCGATGTGCTCGCGCGGCCGGATGGCGGTTGCGAACGCTGGGCGGCCCGGCGCATCGAACCCGTGGACACGCACGGCAGCGGCTGCACGCTCAGCTCGGCGATTGCGGCGCAGCTTGCGCTCGGCCAGCCGCTCGTGGCGGCGGTCGCGGCGGGTCGCGATTACCTGCGCCGCGGCATGGAGCGCGGCGCGGCGGTAGCCGGGCGGCGATTCATCGCGCATCTGATTTGAGGCGCGCGGCCGCGGAGGGATTTCGGACGACAGAAGGGAACGAAAGAAACGAAGCGGAGGAAAACGAAGCGGGAGGACGCGACGAATGCAGGAGCGAAGTCTCGGCCAGCGGGCGCCGGTGCTGTGGTTGTTGTTGCCGACGATGGCCGGCTTCGCGGTCGCGCGGGCGTTGCCGGCGGGGTGGGGCGGCGGCTGGTGGTTGCTGTGCGCGGCGGTGGGCGTGGCGCTGGCTTGGTGGAGCGGGCGCGGCGAGGAGCGGCGCGCGCGGGTGCTGTGGGCTGGCGGCGTCGCGCTCGCGGTCGGCGCGGCGGCGGTCGCCTATTTTCAACTGCGGGAGAACCGGCTGGCGGTGTGGGCGCGGCTGCCGGCGCGGGAGGCGGAGCTCGTGCTGGAGATCGAGCGCGTGTTTCCGCCGGCCGCGGGACGCGTGACGACGACGGGTTTCGCGCGGATCGCGGCGGCGCCGGCGGTTGTGGCGGAGGCGATCGGGCAACGCGTGTATTTCTCGGTGCGGGCGCCGGCGGAGGCGGAATTGGTGCGCTCGGCGCAGGTCCGGGCGCTCGGCGTGCTGACGCCGTTGGCGCGCGAAACGACGACGGGTTTCGACGGGTACCTCGTGAGCTCGGGCGCGGCGTTCAAATTCAACCGGGCGCGTTGGCTGGCGCAGGAGCGGGGAGCGGGTGCGTACCGGCGGTTTTGCGCGGCGGCGGCGAAACGTTTCGAACGTATCCTCGGACTGGGGCTGGAGGACCGGCCGGCTTTGCGCTCGATCCACGTGGCGATGTTGCTCGGCAGCAAGGCGGAGCTGAGCGAGGAGCAGCGGGAGCTGTTCATGAACTCGGGGACGATGCACCTGTTCGCGATCTCAGGGCTGCACATCGCGGTGATCTGGGCGGTGCTGGCTGGATTGTTGGAGGCGTTGCGCGTGCCGCGGTTGGCGGTGGCCGCCGTGGGGTTGCCGGCGCTGTGGTTGTACGTCGAAATCACGGGAGGGGCGCCGTCGGCGCAGCGGGCGTGGCTGATGATCGCGTTTGTGATCGCGGCGAAGGCGCTGCGTTGGGCGCGCAATCCGGTCGCGGGCATCGCGGCATCGGCGCTGGTGGTGTTGTGGTGGGCGCCGTGGCAGCTGTTCGGGCTGGGATTTCAAATGTCGTACGCGGTGGTGGCGGCGTTGTTGTTGTACGGACTTCCGCTCGAGGAACGGTTGCAGCGGCGTTGGCGGCCATGGGCGGACCTGCCGCCGGCGGAGTGGGGCTGGTGGCGACGCGCGGGGCGCTGGCTGGGCGCGCAGGTGATCTCCGGAGCCGCGCTCGCCGTGGCCGCGACGCTGGTGAGCGTGCCGATGACGCTGGCCAGCTTCGGGTTGATGACGCCCGGATCGCTCGTGGTGAACCTGGCGTGCATCCCGGCCTCGAGTCTGGCGATCGTGGCGGGGATAGGCTCGATCTTGGCGGGGCTGCTGGGGCTGGAGCCGGTGAGCGTGTTTTTCAACCACGCGAGCGCGCTCACGATTGCGACGATGGAGCGCGGGCTGGCGTGGGCGATGCGCGTGCCGGGGGCGCACTGGCCGGCGGAGTTCCGCGCGGAGTGGTTGGGCACGGCGGTGTTGGTGGTGTTGCTGGGGATGTTGCTGACCGGGTACGCGCTTCGTTGGCGGAAGCGGCTGGGCGGGACGTGGGCGCCGGTCGCGGTGGTGGTGTTGTTGCTGGCGGTCTTGGCGCGCCACGGCGCACCGGAGGACGCACCTGCGGAGGTGGCCGCTCCGGCAAACTTGCCAGTGGCCGGGTCGGCCGCTATCGCCCCGAGCCCATGAAGAGCGCCTACGAACTCGCCATGGAGCGGCTGAAGGCCGCCGAACCCGACACCGCGCCGCTTACTCCCGAGCAGAAGGAGCGGCTCGCCGAGCTGGACGCCCGCTACAAGGCCAAGATCGCCGAGCGCGAGATCTTCCTGCAGAAGGCGTACAACGAGGCGCTCGAGCGCGGTGAGGCCGAGGAGGTCGTGAAGATTCGCCAGCAGATGACCAACGAGAAGGCGCGGCTCGAGGACGAGCGCGAGAGCGAGAAGGAGCGCGTGAGGCGCGGGCGCTGAGCGAAGCGGATGCGGGCCGGCGCGGGCATTCGCCGCGGGAGCCGTGAGGACCTGCGGCTGCGCGGCGATTTCCGGGCGAGGCGCAGTTTTGTCTTGCGGGCGGTCGCGGCGCGGTGGTTCTTTGGCCGTTCAACCAATTTCACCATGCAAGAACTCGTCACCTTGGAGTGCACCGAAGCCCGTAAAGAGGGCAAGCAGCCCTCCCGCTACCTCACGTTCCGCAACAAGAAGACTGTCACCGAGCGAATCGAGAAGAAGAAGTACAATCCCTTCCTCAAGCGCCACACGGTGCACAAGGAGATCAAGTAAGCTCGGTTTCTCCTGTAACGTCGAAGGCCGTCCTCACAGAGGACGGCCTTCGTGTTTTCCGGCTCGAAGTGAGCGGCGGCGGGCGGGGCGACAGGCCCGGGCGGGTCAGCACTCGACGTCGCGGCAGTGCAGCTCGAGCTCGCGGCAGATTTTCTCGATTTGTTCGGGGTTGAGAAATGTCTCCTGTCGCGCGGTGGCCGCGGCGAGCACCTGCTTGTGATTGGCGACGGTGACGATGCCGCGCCCAGTGATGTCGACCCACCAGCCGGGGACGGTGAGGAGCGCGGCGGCCTGGATGCGGTAGCCGGTGGTTTGGAGGAGCCACTTGGAGAAGCTGGCGCACTCGCCCTCGATGGCGGCGACGGTGTCGCGATCGGTGCCCCAGGGCCAGATCAGCTGGCGGCCGTCGAAGGTGATCTCGTGGTCGCGGCTGGCGTTCTTGCCGGTGTCGCGCTGGCGCGTCTCGGATTCGATGGCGGTCACGCCGTTCGGGCCGACGAGCACGTGATCGAGGTCGAGCTTGGACTCGATGCCGTGGATCGCGACATCGTGAAAGAGCCGGTAACCTTGGGCGAGCAGCGGTGCGAGTTCCTCGGCGACGGCACGTTCGCCGAGGTAACGCAGCTCGAGTTCGCGCCGGAGGTTGAGCTGCCGGTGGACATGGCGGCCGTAGTAGAAAATACCGGCCAGGAAACCGGCCCAGCCGAACACGCTCAGGATGACGCGCAGCAAACCCGCGAGCAGCGGCAGGTACACCAGAAGCGCCACGCCCACGAACAGCGGCAGCAACACGCCGCCGAGCAGCAGCAGCGGCAGGCGCGCCTCGAGCTGGCGGAGCGCGCGCAGCGAG
>DATGXO010000240.1:0-10643 GCA_035298965.1 Opitutaceae bacterium
CCCATGGCCGGATCAGGATAACCCACGAGAGCGTTCCATAGATTCCGCCCAGCCATCAGCACGAAAAAAGCAAGGGTTGCGGAACCAAGATAATAGCCCCAGGGCTTTCCACTGCCTGCCAACAGAGCGACCAGGCAGGCCAGACGAAGGCTGAGATCGAGAACATCCATCCACGACAATTCCAATCCAGACCACCCGACGTGAACAATCGCGTTTCGCATGGTCATGGCATAGCCGACCACAAAAAGCATGGCCAGGACCAAAGCCCATTTCGTGGAGGCAGGGCGTTTTGACAGTCCAGCATGCACGAAACTTGGCGTCACATCACTTTGCGGAGCCGCATAGGGATTGAGATCGCGTTCAGGCGTCATCGGGTGCTGCGGATTGGGAAATCCGCGCTCCTCAGGCCTTCTTGCCCTCGGCGCGGAGGAAGTTCTCCACCCAAGTGATGTCGTACTGGCCGTTTTGGAAGTCGGAGGTGGTCAGGATCTGGCTTTGCAGCGGGATGCTGGTCTTGATGCCTTCGACGGTGAACTCTCCCAAGGCGCGGCGCATGCGGCGGATGGCGATGTCGCGTGTGGCACCGGTGACGATGAGCTTGGCGATCATCGAGTCGTAATACGGCGGCACGGAGTAGCCGGAATAGACGTGGGTGTCCACGCGGACGCCGCGGCCACCGGAGGTGTACCACAAGTTGATCTTGCCGGGGCTGGGGGCGAAGTTGCGTGCAGGATCCTCGGCGTTGATGCGGCACTCGATGGCGTGCTTGGTGAACGTGATGTCCTTCTGGTCGAAGGCGAGGTGTTCGCCGGAGGCCACGAGGATCTGCTGCTTCACGAGGTCGATGCCGGTCACCTCCTCGGTCACCGGATGCTCCACCTGGATACGGGTGTTCATCTCGATGAAGTAGAACTCGCCGCGGTCGTCGACGAGGAACTCGATCGTGCCGGCGTTGGCATAGCCGGCGGCCTCGGCGGCGGCGACGGCGGCGCGGCCCATCTTTGTGCGCAGCTCGGGCGTGAGAAAGGGCGAGGGCGACTCCTCGATGAGCTTCTGGTGTCGACGCTGGATCGAGCAGTCGCGTTCGCCGAGGTGCAGGACCTTGCCGTGTTCGTCGGCGAGAATCTGGAACTCGATGTGGCGCGGGTTCTGGATGTAGCGCTCGACGTAGACGGCGCCGTTGCCGAACGCCTTCTCGGCCTCGTTGCGGGCCACGTGGAATTCCTTGGCGAAGGAGATGTCGTTGTGCGCGATGCGCATGCCGCGGCCGCCGCCGCCGGCGACGGCCTTGATGATGACCGGGTAGCCGATGCGGCGCGCGACCTTGAGCGCCTCCTCCTCGGTGCTCACCGGGCCGTCGGAACCGGGCACGATCGGCACGCCGGCCTTGCGTACGGTGTCTTTGGCGACGGATTTGTCGCCCATCATCCGGATGCTCTGCGAGCGCGGGCCGATGAACTTGATGCCGCAGGTTTCGCACTGCTCGGCAAAATCGGCGTTCTCCGAGAGGAAGCCGTAGCCGGGATGGATGGCGTCGACATCGGCCACCTCGGCGGCGCTGATGATGCGGTCGGCGCGCAGGTAGCTTTCGTTGCCGCGCGGGCCGCCGATGCAGATCGCCTCGTCGGCGAGTTGCACATGGAGCGACTGGACATCGGCCTCGGAGTAGACGGCGAGGGTCTTGATGCCGAGTTCGCGGCAGGCGCGGACGATGCGGAGCGCGATCTCGCCGCGGTTCGCGATAAGGATTTTCTGAATCATGAGGGTGAAACGGGGTGGGGGCTGCGGTGGCGCGCCGCGAAGGCGCGGGCGCCGGGCGGGCTCAGCCCTGTTTCACCTTGAAGAGCCGCTGGCCGTATTCGACCGGCTGGCCGCTCTCGACGAGCACCTCGAGAATGGTGCCCTTCAGCTCGGCCTGGATCTCGTTCATGATCTTCATGGCCTCGATGATGCAGACGACGGATTTTTCCGCGACCGCTGTGCCGCTCTCTACGAACGACGGGCTTTCGGGCGAGGCGGCACGGTAGAACGTGCCGACCATCGGCGATTTGATGTAGACCACGCCGGCCTCGTCGGTCCCGGCCGCGGGCGCGGCGGGCGCGGGCAACGCGGGACTCGCGACCGGCGGCGTGGGCACAATCACCGCCGGCGTGGGCGTGATCGGACCGGCGACGAGCGGGATGCCGACCTGCGTCTGCACAGTGGCGGGCTGTCCGGCGTTACGGCGGATGCGCAGTTTGAAGCCTTCCTCCTCGACCTCGAAATCGGTCAGGTCCGACCGGTTCATGAGATCAACGAGCGTCCTGATCTGCTTAATGTCCAAGCAAGTTCCTGGGTTGGGTTGGCGGCCGCGGGGCGGGGAGCGCCTCGCAGAATGGCGCGGATGAAGTTTGCCGGCGCGCGCGACGCAATGCCGAACCCCCGGCGCGTGCACGAAACAAGCCGCGGTTGTGCCAGCACGCGCGTGTGCGCGGCCCAACTAATGGAAGTCTACGGACATCGCTGAAACCGCTTCCCTCTACGTGCGGATCACTTGCGTGCTTCGTGGAGCGCGACGATGCCGAACGTCATCGCTGTGGCGCGGACTTCGGCGAATCCGGCCGCACGGATCTCGGCGGCCATCGCGGGACGGGCGGGGAACTGCGCGATCGAGCCGCCGAGATATTCGTAGGCGCCCTTGTCGCCAGTCAGCGGCGCGGCGAC
This sequence comes from Opitutaceae bacterium, assembly GCA_035298965.1. GTDB lineage: Bacteria > Verrucomicrobiota > Verrucomicrobiia > Opitutales > Opitutaceae > CAJCBL01. Next base: position 2,704 of record DATGXO010000240.1, read on the forward strand.
GAGTGGCAGCAGACGGCGCAGGTAGAAATAATAAAGCGGCGCGAACCAGCGGTACGGTTGCGAAAACTCGAGCACGAAGAGCGCACCGCCCGGTCGCAGCACGCGGTGCATCTCGCAAAGCGCGCGGTGGCGATCGGCCACGTTGCGCAGGCCGAATGAGATCGTGAGCGCGTCGAACGAGGCATCGGCCGCGGGCAGCGCCATCGCATCGCCGGGCAGGAAACGGATCTTCGCGTAGCGCGTTGATCGCGCCTTCTTCGCCTCAGCCTCGTCGAGCATCGGCTGGCAGAAATCCATGCCGGTGATCTGCACCGCCTCCGGCAGCCCGCGCGCGAGCGCGAAGGCGACATCGCCGCTGCCGGTCGCGAGATCGAGCACCGCTTGCGGCCGGCGGCGGGCGACGGCACGCCGGAGTCGCCAGCGCCACCACACGTCGGTCCCGCCGCTGAGCAGGCGATTGGCGAGATCATAGCGGCGCGCGATGCGAGCGAACATCGACTGGACTGCGGCGGGATCGGGCATGCGATTGCGGAATGCAGGTTGCGGAATGCGGATTGGGCGAGCGGGCAGCAACGCGAAATCCGATGGACGGCCGGGCGTCGCTTCTTCGCGGGGAAACAAAAAGCCGCGCCGGATTTCCGGCGCGGCATGGTCGCGAGGAACGTGGGAGCGGGCGCGTGTTCAGCCGACTTTCGGCAGCGCGGCGGCGAGTTCAACGTCGTGCGGATGGTTGCGCTTCACTTTGTGCATGCGAGCGCGGCGACGGAGCGTGCGGTCGAGTTTGTCGACGAGGAAGTCGATCGATTTGTAGGCATCGTCGGACGTGACGGAGATGTTGGTGTCGGGGCCGTGGATCTGGAGATGGGCTTTGGCGGTGAAGCGGTCTTCCTTGGCCTTGCGGTCGTCAAATTCGATTTCCACGCGGAGCCGCACGATTCGATCTTCGTGATCGAACAATCGCTGCATCTTGTCCACGACGTAGGCCTTGAGGGCGGCGGTCAGGTCGACATGGATGCCGGAAACGATGATTTCGTGCGGATTTGTATCTGCTTTCATGGTGCGTTTTTGCTCCTTGTTTTGGGTGTGGGAGGCGCGATTAGTGGGATCGTGTTCGATTACGAAAACGCCCTCGCGCCCGTCACGGTAGCCGTGGTGACCGGAGTAGAATCCGGTATGGGGAAAACGTTCATCTCGCTGCGCTGCGAGGCTAGCCTGCGGGTGGGCTTTTGCAACCGGTCGCGCCGCGCGCGGAAACGGACGCAGAAGGAAAAAAGGCGGCCGCTGCTCGGGTCGTGCGACCTGATAGTACCGGAGTTCCGCGGGGCTGCGGCGGGGTGGGCAGGCAGGGTCATGCGCCGAGGCCAATATCGGCCGAAAACGGTGTGGGTTAACAACCGTGGAATTGTTTTCCGCAGAAATTTTTCCGGCTCGTTTTTCGATACGCCGCTTGACTCCCGCGCGAGGCGTGCCGCGGCCCGCCCACCTGCCGCGGAAGCGCTGCCGAGCGCGACCAGCGCGAAGCGAGGTGGATGGCAGGACGGAGACTGGAGCGAGGCGTGGCACGGCAAACGGCGACTCGATACCGGAGTGGTGCACACTGTGTGCCGGCGTCGCGTGCTGAGCGGTTTTTCCGCGGTGCTGCATCGTCCCGCCCAGCGAGACAGGAGCGGGCGGCGGCGGTTCCACGACTGGTGCGACGAAGTGATTTCAACGGCGCGTGCCCAACGCGGTAGTGTCGTGCCGACGCGCGGAGCGGAGCTGGGGTGGCGCAAGGCGGCGCCGGTTCGGCGCTCGGAGGGATGCCGATGAGCGAGTACGTCGACAACGGTCCGCGGCTGATCGCACCGGCGGAGTTTCCCCTCTGGATCGTGGAGGAGGACGACGACGTGATCGTGCTCAATAAACCGGGCGACATCGTCTGCCATCCGTCGAAGAACGGCCCGTGGTCGTCGCTTGTCGGCGCGTGTCGCGAGCACCTGCAACTCCCGCGCGTGCACATGATCTATCGGCTCGATCGCGAGACGAGCGGCGTGATGGTCTTCGCGAAAAACTCCCCGATGGCGGGCCGGCTGCAAACGGCGGTCGAGGGCCGGCGAGTGAGCAAACTCTACCTCGCGATCCTCTGCGGCGAGTTGCGCGGGCCGGTCGTCGTCGATGCGCCGCTCGGCCGCGATCTCTCCAGCCCGATCGTGGCGCGGCAGGCGGTGGTGCGCGGGCCGGAGGGGCGGCCGGCGATGACGGAGTTCCTGCCGGTGGCATGTGGCGGCGGTTACACGCTCGCGCGGGTGCGGCCGCGCACGGGACGGCAGCACCAGATCCGCGTGCACGCGGCCGAGCTCGGGTGCCCGATTCTTGGTGACAAGATGTACGGGCCCGACCAGCTGCTCTTCCTCGAGTTCATCCGCGACGGGTTCACGCCGCGGCTGGCGTCGCTGCTCACGCTGCCCCGGCATGCGCTGCACGCGCTCGAAATGCGCTTCGAGCCGGGCGAGGGTGGACGGACTTTTCGCGCGCCGCTCACACCGGACTTGCGGGCCTTTGCGCGTGAGCGCATGGGCCTCGACGAAGCGACGCTCGCGGCGGCGGAGCGCGCGGACGCGTGACGGCTCAGCGCTGCGCCGGCGGTGTGTGGCCGAGCGGCGGCGGCGCGGCGAGTAGTGCGCGGATGAAGCGGCGTGAGCGCAGATAGTAGAGCGCCATCCCACCTTGGTAGATCACGGCCACGAGGGCGATGGCGGCCACCATCAGGCGTTGGACGAAGAGGAGAAACGCGTCGGCCGATCCGGCGTCGGGGAAGATGAGGAAGAGCTGTTCGCGGGTGAACGACGGCAGCAGTTGCAGGATGTGATCGGCGCGGACTTGGCCCGCGAGGTGGCGCGCGTAGAGGAGAATCGCGGCAAGGCAGAGCAGTTGCGCGGCAACCAAGCGGAGCGCCCCGGATGGTTGGCTGCGGGCGAGGCGGCGTGCGCCAGTCCACTCGAGCCAGCCGCAAAACGAGACTGCCGCGCCGACCGACGCTGCGAACCACTCGCGTAAGGTGAGCGCGATCAACGCGGCTGGCGCGGCCACGACGACCAGCGAGATCGCGTCGAAGCGCGCGACGGCGAGGAGGCGCTGGAGACGTTGCGCGGGCGAGCGGGCGGGCATCGGCGGGAGTTTTGCTGCGTCAGAAACCGATGACAATCTCCGGCGCGCCGCCGCGGGCTTGCGCCGCTGTGGCGGCGCGGCAGCATTACGGCATGAACAAGCGCCTTTGCCTCGTCGGATTCGTCGCCACTTCGCTCCTCCTTACCGGTTGTCCGGAAAAACGCCGCCCGGCGAACAGCGCGAGCGGAAAACCGGCATCGGCCAATCCCGCGAAACCGGCGGGTGGTGAGAAGATCACGACGCCCGGGCCGCTGGGCGACTATGCGCGCACGCTGGACAAGTCGGAGAAGAAGGCGGCGGAGGTCACCGGATTGACGACGCTCACGCAGGCGGTGCAGCAGTTCAACGTGCTGGAGGGTCGTTTCCCGCGCACGCTCGATGAGCTGGTCGAGAGCCGTTACCTGCAAAAGCTCCCCGCTGCGCCCCGTGGGAAACGTTTTATCTACAATCCGAAGTCGGGCGAGGTGACGGCGGAGGATCTTCCCGCCGCGGCGGCCGAGCGGAAGCCAGAGGCGGAGAAGCCGGCCGAGCCGAAGCTGGAGACCCCGGCGCAAGTGCCGGCCGCGCCGACAGCGACCCCGGATGGCGCGCCCGAGCCCGAGTCGGGGCAGTGAGCGAACCGGGGCATTGAGGGTAGTGGAAGGGCGCGAGCGGCCCGGCGGCGTCTATGCGGAAGGAACCGCTATTGGACGCCAATGAACGCGAATCCCGGAGAGTTCGGACGTGTACGGACGAAGAGCGAAATCGCCGCACGTTCGGGCCACGACTCTCCGCAGTTTCATCCGCGTGTATTCGCGTCCGCTCGCGATCCAAGTGACCGTGGCACCGCTGAAGTGAGAACAGGCATGTCAACCATCAGTTGACATGGCTGTTCCGAAATCTTCCGGCGGCACGGGAGCGAGCGTACGCGGCCGTGGTCCGGATGGGCGCAAGGTTGCGAAGCTATTCCGCGGTGTGGCGGATCGCTTTGCCTTCGCGGCGGCTGCGGCGGAGACGCGCGATCACGCCGTACCGCGGGCTGACCAGCGCCGACGCGAGAAAGAGCGCGCCGAGGGCGAGCACGATGGCGGCGCCGCTGGGCAGCCCGGCGTGAAAGCTCACGAAGATGCCGACGACCGAGCCGAGCACGGCGGTCGCGGAGGAGACGACGAGCATCCGCGAAAAACGGTCGCACCAGAGGTACGCCGTCACAGCCGGGAGGAGGAACAACCCGAGTGCGAGCACGACGCCCATGGCTTGGAGTGCGGCGACGAGGTTAACCACGCAGAGCGCGAGCACGCCGAGGTGCGTGAGCCCGCCGCGTCCGCCGGTAGCGCGGTGGAAAACGGGGTCGAACGTCTCCAGAATGATGCTGCGGCGGAAGAGCGCGAAGACGGCGATCGTGAGCGCGGAGGCGCCGGCGGCGAGGGCGACATCGGCCGGGCCGACGCCGAGGATGTTGCCGAAGAGGAAATGCAGGAGGTCGACGCGCGCGGGCAGGCGGCTGACGAGCGCGACGCCGGCGGCGAAAAGCACGAGGAAGAGCGAGCCGAACGCGGCGTCCTCCTTCACGCGGGTGAGCCGGCTCACGAGGCCGCTGGCCAACGCGGTGAACAGGCCGGCGAGCAGCGCGCCGAGCAGGAGCGCGGGCAGGCTGGGCCCGAAAAACAGATACGCCAGACCGATGCCCGGCAGGAGCGAGTGCGAGAGGGCGTCGCCCATGAGCGAGAGCCGGCGCAGGACGAGGATGCTCCCCAGCAGCCCGCCGCTCAGCCCGAGCATCGCCGCCACCAGCAACCCGCGCTGGAGGAAGGCGTAGGAGAACGGCTCGAGGAGGAAGGAGATCATCGGGTGGAGAATTCAGCTGGCCTCGGGTCGACTCTGAGGCGGCCGTACTCCGCACGATGCTTTGCGAAATACCGAAGCATTTGTACCAGAACCACGATGTCGATTCCCCACTGAATCCAAGGGAAACTGCCGATTCTTATTCCTGCTGTGCTGCAAAGAAGTGCAAGCGGAGGGTGCGCTGAAAGAAGAACGATCCGAGCGATTACCGAACGGCGGCCCCACTTGAGAAACCAAGGCGCGCGAAAATTCCCGAGCACCGCGAACCGCATCATTCCGATCCCGATTACGGCAACACTTTGGCCAATCGCTATGGACCAAAGCGCGCGCGCAACGCCTTCAGTTACTATTGATGCGCCTTGGCTGATTTCCGCCGGCATGTCGGCGGAGAATACGCAATAGATCGCGTGGGCCGCGAAGGCCATGCCGACCAGAATTGCAAGCTGAAGTGCTATCCCAATTTGGGCGAGCAGTCGGGACATGCTGAGATTCAGTGATGGATGCATACTCTGGAGGAGCGGTTACCTCTCGTCGTTCGCCGCCGGGTAGTATTCGGCGAGGCGGGCGGGGGCGAGGACTTCGGCGGTGGGGCCGGCGGCGCGGAGGCGGGTGTCGAGCAGGAGCGTGTCGGAGAAGAGGTGACGGGCGAGGGCGAGGTCGTGCAGCACGGCGACGACGGTGCGGTGCAGGTCCTTCCAGGATTGGAGCACGGCGGCGAGTTCGGCGGTGCTGGGGGCGTCGAGGCCGGCGAAGGGCTCGTCCAGGAGGAAGATGTCGGCGCCTTGGGCGAGGGCGCGGGCGAGGAAGACGCGTTGTTGCTGGCCGCCGGAAAGCGCGCGGATCTGGCGGTCCTGGAGCGCGGTGAGGTTCATCTCGGCGAGGGCGCGGTCGACGAGTTCGTGGTCGGCGGGGCGGAAACGGCGGAAGGCGCCGAGCGCGGGATAGCGGCCTTGCTCGACGACGCCGCGCACGGTGACGGGAAAATCCCAGTCGATGTCGTGGCGTTGCGGGAGGTAGGCGAGGCGGGGCAACGCGTGTTGAGGGTGGGCATCGCCGATGCGGATTTCGCCGCGGGTGAGCGGGAGCCAGCCGAGGAGCGCGCGCAGGAGGGTGCTTTTGCCGGCGCCGTTGGGGCCGACGATCGCGGTGAGGCTGCCGCAGTGGATGTGCGCGGTGACGCTGTCGAGCGCGAGGCGGCGGCCGTAAGCGACGGTGACGTCGTGCAGGCGGATGATGTCGTGCTGATGCAAGGTAAGGCCAGAGGGGGAAGGCGTGAGGCGAGAGGCGGAAAGGTACTGCCCCGGGCTCGTGGGGGCGCCGGGCGGAAGGGGACGGAATTCGGGAGGCGGACTCACGGAAGGAAGCGAAGAGAACGAAGCTTCGGCGGAGGCGTCGATGGGGAAAGCGGCGGGCGAGTGTGAGACCGGATTTCGGATGGCGGGCGTAAGCCCGCCCCACCACGGGAAGACGGAGGAGGCGCGAAGAAGCGCGGATTCCGAAATCTCGGGGAAACGCGGAGCGCAGTCGGCTCACCGGGGACGGTTCGCGCTACCGGAGTGCGGCGACAATGCGGGTGACGTTGGCGCGGATCAGGCCGAGGTAGGTGTCGGCGCCGGAATCGGGGGTGCCGAGGCTGTCGGTGAAGAGCGGTTCGGCGAGGCGTACGCCGGCATCGGCACCGATCTGGCGGAGGAGCTTCGGGTTGGTGGTGAGCTCGAAGAAGACGGCGGGGACTTGTTCGCGGCGGATGAGGTCGACGATGGCGGCGACAGCGCGCGCCTCGGGCTCGGCGGAGGAGGAAATGCCGGCAACGGGCACAGTCTCGAAGCCGTAGGCGTCGGCGAAGTAGCCGAGCGAATCGTGGGAGGTGACGAGTTTTCGGCGGGCGGGCGGGATCGTCGCGATCTGCTCGCGGGCCCAGCGGTCGAGTGCGGTGAGTTGCTCGACATATGCGGCCGTGCGCTCGGCGTAGCGGTTGGCAGCGGCGGGGTAGGCGCGGGCGAGGGCGTCGCGGATGTTGGCGACGTAGGTGGCGACGAGGAGCGGGTTCTGCCAGGCGTGGGGATCGGCAGAATTTTCGGTTTCGGATTTTCGATTTTCGCTTGCGGCGGAGGGCGGCGTGGGGGTGGACGAACCGGACGCTGTGGACGGAGTGGACGAGGGGGACGGGATCGAGAGCGAGGAGGCTGAGCTGGAGCTGGGGATTTCTGAATGCTCGTGATCTTCATCCTCCGCATCCTTGCCGTGATGGTGGTGACCGGAGCCGACGCGGGGTGTGAGGCCGGTGGCGGCGACGAGGATCTCACCGCGGAAGCCGCAGTTCTGCGCGAGTTTGAGGATGGCGGGCTCGAGGCCGAGGCCGTTGACGACGAGGACGTCAGCGGAAACGAGCTGTTTCACGTCGGACGGGCGGGGCTCGAAGGCGTGCGGGTCGGCGCCGGGTTGCACAAGGCAATGGGTGCGCACTTGGTCGCCGCCGACTTGGCGGACGAGGTCGTCGAGGATGGTGTTCGCGGTGACGACGAGCGGGCCGCGTGTGGGTATTGCTGCGGCGAGGCCGAGGGCGCTGGCGAAAAGGAAGAGGACCGAGGCGAGGAGGGGGCGCATGGCGTGTGGCATGGGAACGAGGTGAGACCGTAGCAAAGGCGTCAAGTGGCGCGATCTGCGGGCGCGGGGAGGTGCGCACCGCGTCGCGCCGAGCGGGGCGGTGCGTAGGGGGCCGAGGGGGCGGCTCGCGCGTGCGGTATCGGTTGCCGTGGCAGTCGGCAGCATTGACGTTTCCGTGACGGAGTGCTTTTCTGCCGCAGCGCCTGCCCTCGGGGCGCGCTCCTCCGCTCGTGCCTCGGGCGGAGGTCCCCAACCCCAAACACAGGAACTCTCATGCGTCTCGTGGTCTTGTCTGCTTTCGCCGCGTTGTGCGGCGCAGTCGCCACCGGCCAGACGGTCATCGATTCGATGCGTCTCGGCTA
>DATGXO010000241.1:0-9393 GCA_035298965.1 Opitutaceae bacterium
GGCCTCGCCCGAGCAGGTCCGCAACGCGGAGAAGCGTACGCCGCCGAGTTGACCGGCCGGCCCGCGCTGCGACTGGGAAAAGTGAAGGCCGCACTTGGCGGTGCGGCCTTCAAAATGGCGGGATGGACGGGACTCGAACCCGCGACCTTCTGCGTGACAGGCAGACGCTCTAACCAGCTGAGCTACCACCCCGTGGAACGGGAGAGGCGCGACGGTAGAAACGGGGTAGGACCTGTCAAGAACCCTTTGGCCAACTTTTTCGCGGCCGCGTTTTCCGAGGGTTCGACCAGTCTTTTCCGCTCTAGAAATCCGCCGAGCCGGGCGTGCGCGCGAAGGGGATCACGTCGCGGATGTTGGCGACGCCGGTCACGAACATGAGGAGGCGTTCGAAGCCGAGGCCGAAGCCAGCGTGCGGCACGGAGCCGTAGCGGCGGAGGTCGAGGTACCACCAATAGTCCTTCTCGTTCAGTCCTTGGCGGCGGAGGTTGTCTTGCAGCACGTCGAGGCGCTCCTCGCGCTGGCTGCCGCCGATGATCTCGCCGATGCCGGGCACGAGCACATCCATGGCGGCGACGGTGCGGCCGTCCTCGTTGAGGCGCATGTAGAACGGTTTGATGTCCTTCGGGTAGTTGTAGACGGTGGTGGGGCACTTGAAGTGCACCTCAGTCAGGTAGCGCTCGTGCTCGGCCTGCAGGGCTGTGCCGTTGGCGACCGGATACTCGAATTGCTTCCCACTCTTGAGGAGGATGTCGACGGCTTCGTCGTAACTCACGCGTTGGAACGGCCGCTCGAGCACGAAGTCGAGGCGGGGCAGCAGGTCCTTGTCGACGAACTTGGAGAAGAACTCGAGGTCGGCGGCGCAATGCGTGCGCGCGTCGCGGATGAGGTACTTCACGAACTCCTCGGCGATCGCCATGTCGCCGTGCAGATCGCAGAACGCCATCTCCGGCTCGATCATCCAGAACTCGGCGGCGTGGCGCGAGGTGTGGGAGTTTTCCGCCCGGAAGGTCGGGCCGAACGTGTAGATGTTCGAGAGCGCGCAGGCGAAGATCTCGCCCTCGAGCTGGCCGCTCACGGTGAGAAACGCCGGCTTGTGGAAGAAGTCCTGGCTGAAATCCACGGTGCCGTCCTCGCGCAGCGGCGGCGACTTCGGGTCGAGGGTCGTCACGCGGAACATCTCGCCGGCGCCTTCGCAGTCGCTGGCGGTTATTAGCGGCGTGTGCACGTACACGAAGCTGCGCTCCTGGAAGAATTGATGGATCGCATACGCCAGCCGGCTGCGCACGCGGAAGACGGCGCCGAAGAGATTCGAGCGCGGGCGCAGGTGCGCGATCTCGCGGAGGAACTCCAGCGTGTGTCCCTTCTTCTGGAGCGGGTAGGTGCCGTCGGCCGGGCCGACGACCGCGACGGAGCGGGCGACGACTTCCCACTTCTGGCCCTGCCCCTGCGAGGGGACGAGTTGCCCGGTCACCTCGACCGCCGCGCCGGTGGTGGCGTGCTCGGTCTTGGCGAAATCGGGGAGGGTGCGGTCGACGACGATCTGGAGCCCCTTGAGGCTGGAGCCGTCGTTGAGTTCGATGAAGGAGCAGGCCTTGCTGTCGCGGCGCGTGCGGACCCAGCCTTGCAGGAGAATCGAATCGAGCGGGGTCTCGCGCGCCAGCGCGTCTTTGACGAGGGTACGTTGCATGGTGGCGGCGGGTGTTTTTTGTTGGGAGGTTGGTGACGTAAACCGCCCGCAAAGTCACAGAAGAAAACGCGCCGCACGCCGGCTTGGCGGCGCTGTAAAAACCCTGTTTAGTGCGCGTCGTCGCCGCGTCCAAGATGGGCGTGGACGATCGTTCACTTCAATTTTACCCACGATGTCCGCGCCGCACCCCACCTCGGTCGCCGCCCGCCCCGCCGCTCCTGGCCCCCAGGACTCCACGACGGAAAACTTGCCGTCTTCCGAGCTGCGCCGGGCGCTGCGCGACTCCGCCCGGCTCGACCTCTACGCGACCAACGCCTGCCGCACGCTCGGGCTGTTCCCGCCGGTGGAGCCCGCGTCGCTCGTCGAGCGCGTGCAGGCCCTGCTTGCCGAGGTGCCCGCGCCCGCGTGGGCCTTCGCGCCGAGCCTGCCGCTCTCGACGGAGCAGCTGCGCCGCGCCGGGCTCGCCTCGGATCAGTCTGCCGACCGCCTGCTCGCGGAGCTGTTCTGGTTCTGGCCGGAAGCGTACCCGGAGCAACGAGCGGATGCGGCGTTGTCCGCGCTGGCCGCCGGCGACGCCGAGACCGCCTACAGTTCCTGGCTCGCCGCCGGCAGTCGCGGCTACGCGGCGCACAACATGGCGGTGATGTTCCACTACGCCGCGCTCGGCCGCGAGCTCGAGAAGGGGCCGCTCGACGAGGAGGCGCGCTCCTGGTGGAACGCCGCCGCCGAGCAGTGGACCGCCACCTTCGCCACCGACGATTTCTGGACGCAATGGTCCGCCCGTGTTTCCGCGCTCGGTCTCGCCGGCTCCGCCGCAGAGGGCGCGGCCGCGCTCCGCACCGAGTTGCCGCAGATTCTCGGGACACTTTCGCTGCTCGCCGCGGCGGAACGCGCCCGCCGGGGTGAACTCGCCGAAGCTCGCTGGCTGCGGGAGTTCGCCGTGCGCCGGCTCGGCGACGGTCCCGCGCTGGGCGAGGCGCTCGCCTTCGCGCTCGCGGCCGAGTGGCAGCGCGCCGAGGACTGCCTCAACGAGGCGGAGGAGCGCATCACCGCCGACGACGAGCCCTGCTTGCGCCATGTCGCCGAAGTGCTTCGACAACTCGCCACGCGCCGTCGCGTCGCCGAGTCCGTCGCCGGGCCCGACTCCGAGCTGCTGCGCCGGATCGGCTCGCGCACGATCGAGGTTTCCCTCGCGGGGCTGGTCGAGCATGCGCGCCGCGTGCCCGGGGATCCGGCCGTGTTGCCCTGGTTGCTGCATCTCTCCGGCTGGCCGGCCGGCGCCGACCAGCGTCGCCGCGCGACGGTCGCGGTGCGCGAGTGCTGGGACCGCCTCGTCGCCGCGGCACTCGCCGACGGTACGGAAACCAACAAACACGAGGCCGTGCTCCGGCTCTGCACCGAGACGCTCGCGCCGGCCGTGGAACAGTTTTCTTGGGACGAACGCGCGCAGGCCGCGTATCGGCAGCGCGTCGTGCGGCAGCTGCGGCAGCTCGCACGCGAAGCGTGGCTGGAGATCGGCGAGTTCGAAGTCACCGCGCAGGCCTGCGTGCTCGCAGCCGAGTTGCTCGACGAGGAGTCGCGCACGCTCGTCGTGCGTGAGCGGCGCCAGCTCTTCCAGCAGTTCCAGCGCGCGCAGAACGGCGCGCTGCGGCTGGAGTTCGGCGGCGCGGTGCTCGAGATCGATTCTCGCCGTATCCAGTTCGATGGTCGCGTGTGGCCGGTCGCCGCGCTGAGCGGGCTGCGCTTCGGCGTGGCGCACGGGCTCGGCGGCGAGGGTCCGCAGGTGGCGTGGTACGCCGGACGCGATGCGGTCGTGCTCGATGCCGTGACGTGGTTCGACCCGGCCAACGGCGGCGCGGAGCGTTTCCGCCAAGTGGTCGAGGCGCTCGACGCCTGTGTGGTGCCGGTCATCGCCGGCCGTATCGTCGAACGCGTGCACGACGGGCAATCGGTCGTCTTTGGACCCTCGGCACTGCGCCCCGACGGGTTCGTTTTCCAGCGCCGTCCCGGCCAGCTCGTGCCCGACGCCACCGTGCCGTACGTGCAGCTCGTGCAGCGCGTCGAATCCGGCGAACTCGTGCTCGGCCGCGCCGGCGACGATCCGGCGGAGTCGCGTTATCCGCTCGCGGCCGTGTGGAACGCTGTCGCCATGCCCGAGGCGCTCGCGCGTCTGGCGGAGACGGAATAGCGGCGCGGCGTTTCCCGCACCGCGCGCCGCCGGCACAGCGCCGTTTTCGCGTTTGCGCACGTTTGTCGCGCCCGGTTCGCTGCCGCGCATGGTCAAGATCACCGCGGTTTACGAAGGCGACCTCCACACTGTCGCGACCCACGGCCCGTCGGGCCAGACGCTCGCGACTGACGCGCCGGTCGACAACCAAGGGCGCGGCGAAACCTTTTCCCCCACCGATCTCGTGGCGACTGCGCTCGGCTCCTGCATGCTCACGATCATGGGCATGGCGGCCCGCAAACTCGGGCTCGCACTCGAGGGCGCGCGCGTCGAGGTGACGAAGGACATGACGCCGCCGCCGCGCCGCATCGCCAAGCTCACGACCGAGATTTGGATTCCGCTCCCGCGCAGCGCCGATCCGCAGGGCCAGCTCGAACGCGCCGCGCTCACGTGCCCCGTGCACCGCAGCTTGCTCGCGGAGATCGAGAAGCCGGTGGTGTTCCACTGGCAGGAGTGAGCGAGTGGTTGCACCGCGGCGCCCCGCGACCCGCGCTGGTGCTCTGAAACCTGCGGTCGGCTCGCGCGTTCTGTGGAGCATGCGCCTACTCGCTCTTCTGTTCGCCGCTCTGGTGTCGGCTGCGTCCTCGCGGGCGCAGTTGCCGGCCTATGATTTCACGGCCGCCCGCAACCAACTCGCCGAGCATCTCGATCTTTACGGCCCCGGCGTATGCGCGGTCGCCGAGCTGCGTGGCGCGCCGTTGTTCTCCTACCAATCGGGCTTGGTTCGAGCCGACACGAAACTCGCCATCGCCTCGTGCTCGAAATGGCTCTCCGGCGCGATCGTGCTCATCCTCGCCGAACGCGGTTACTTCGATCTCAACGACCGCATCGGCCTTTATCTGCCGGAGTTCGACGCGGTGGGGAAGGGCACGCCGACCATCCGCCAGTGCTTCGCGATGACCTCGGGCCTGGTTCTCGCCGACCCCGACTACGAGATCGACCGCACGCTCACGCTCGCGGAATCGGTCGACCAGATCGCCGCGCACACGCCCATCGTGTTCCCTCCCGGGACGCAGCTCGCCTACGAAGGCGACGGCATGCAGGTCGTCGGCCGCATCTGCGAAGTGGTGACGGGCAAGCCGTGGACGACGCTGGCGAACGAGCTGTTGTTCGGCCCGCTCGGCATGACTTCGGCCAGCTACGATGTCTTCGCTCCCAATCCCGCGATCGCCGGCGGCGTGCGCTGCACGGCCGACGATTACCTGAAGTTCCTGCGGATGGTGCTGCGCAACGGCATCGCGCCCGACGGCACGATCGTGATGAGCAGCCGTTCCGCGGAGGTGTTTTTCCGGAACCAAACCTGGGGCCTGCCCGAGTACGCCAGCCCGTGGCCGCCGAGCGACTACAACGTCTACGGCCACCGAGGGGATTACGGATGCGGCTCGTGGATTCTCGCGCAGCAGACCGCCGATTCGCCGGTCGAGGAGGTGTGCAGTCCCGGCGCGTTCGGCAGCTTTCCGTGGGTCGACCGCAAACGCGGCATCTGCGGCGTGATTTTCACCCTCAAGCCCCACACCACGCCCGGGTTCTCCGCCACGCAGGACAACAACCTTCACGTGCTCGCGTTGCTGCGCGCCGAGATCGACGCGCGGGGTCTGCCCGCTCCCGGGCCGGAAAGCCCGATCACGCTCACGCCAGCCGCGGGCGGCTACCTGCGGCTCGACTGGACGGGCGGGGGGGTGTTGGAGACATCGATCGATCTGGTGCACTGGGACGCGTTCCCACTGATGGACTCGCCATTCGCCGAGAACACCGAGCAGCTCGGCACGACGCGCGGTTTCTACCGGCTGCGGAGGTAGCGACCATTTGCTGGCGGGCGAGGAGCGCGGGTGAGCGGGCGAGGCGCTGAGCGGAGCGCGAGATTGCGGCTGGCGTTTCGGCTGCGGGCGGGCGCACGACGCGCTTGGGGGCAAGCGCATCCACCCGCAGGCGCGGCGTCGCCACCTTTCCCGTTGCCTCGCCGGAGGGCGGGCCGTTGGTTTTCGCGCATGGCCAAAGCCTCCCAAGCCACCTGGGGCGGCCGCTTCTCCAGCGGTCCCGCCGACTTGATGCTCCGCTTTAGCGAGTCCGTGTCGTTCGACCAACGGCTCGCGCCGTTCGACATCGCGGGCAGCAAGGCCCACTCGGCCATGCTGGCGCACGTCGGCATCCTCACGCCGGCCGAGCGCGACGCCATCCACAAGGGGCTCGACGTCATCCTCGCCGAGATCGAGGCGGGCAAGTTCGTGTGGGACACGAAGCTCGAGGATGTGCACATGAACATCGAGCAGGCGCTCAAGCAGCGCGTGCCGGCCGCCGCCAAGCTCCACACCGCCCGCAGCCGCAACGACCAGGTGGCGACGGACATGCGGCTCTATTTCAAGCACGCCTGCCGCGAGATCGCCCTGCGCCTGCGCGCGCTCCAACGCGTGCTCGTCGACCTCGGCCACCTGCATCAGGACATCTACATCCCCGGCTACACGCACCTCCAGCGCGCGCAGCCGGTCTCGATCGCGCATCACCTGCTCGCCTGGGTCGAGATGATCGGGCGCGACGTACGCCGCTTCGAGGAAGTGGCGGAGCACGCCAACTTCTGCCCGCTCGGCGCGGGTGCGATCGCCGGCACCACGCTACCCATCGACCGCGAGTTCGTGGCGAAACAGCTCGGGTTCGTCGACGCCAAGGGCCGCCCGCAGGTCACGCCCAACAGCATGGATACGGTGGCCGACCGCGATCTCTTCCTCGAGTTCGCGTCCGCTGCCGCCATCGCCGGCGTGCATTTCTCGCGCATCGCCGAGGACCTCATCCTCTGGAGCTCGGCCGAGTTCCGCTTCATCGACCTACCCGACGCCTTCTGCACCGGCTCCAGCCTGATGCCGCAGAAGAAGAACCCCGACGCCGCCGAGCTGCTCCGCGGCAAGAGCGGCCGCCTCGTGGGCAACCTCCAGACGCTGCTCGTCCTCGTGAAGGGATTACCGCTCACCTACAACCGCGACCTGCAGGAGGACAAACCGCCGCTCTTCGACAGCCACGACACGCTCGTGATCTGCGCCGAGGTGCTCGCCGGCACGCTCGCCGGCGCGAAGGTGCGCGCCGACGCCTGCGCCGCCGCGGTGGCCGACCCGCTCCTGCTCGCGACCGACCTCGCCGACTACCTCGTCGACCGCGGCGTGCCGTTCCGCGACGCGCACCACGCCGTGGGCGCACTCGTGAAATGCGCCGAAGGTCTCGGCGTTCCGCTGCCCGAAGTGCCGCAGGAGGAGGCGCAGAAGATCCACCCCGAGTTCGCGAAGGACTGGCCGACCGTCTTTGACCTCGGCCGCGCGATGCTCGCCCGCCGCGGCACCGGCATGCCCTCGCCCAAGCAGGTGAAACAGCAACTCTCCCGCTGGCGCAAAGCGCTGGCGGAGTGAGGGGTGCGTGAAGATCGGAATCGGAGAGATCCACTCGTCTCTCTGAGACATTTCAAAATGATCTTTGGTCGCCCAGAGGTGTTCGCGATCGAGGTTCACAATGAACGGACGGCCGAATCGCCTTCCGGTTTATGGGGACGTTCGTGTGTCCATGTTCAGGGGAACCCGATCGGCGCGATTCTGGAGCCGCATTGTGGGCTAGATGCGTTTGCCGACCATATTGCAGAGGTCTTGAGCCGGCTGGACTCACTTTGCGACGGCCAATTGGGGATGATGGACGACACTGAGGTGTTTTCGTTTCTTGATCAGCGACTTTATGGCGACGCAGGGCGAACCGTAGAGCAGATGTCTGCGGATTGGACCTCTCTTGGACGGTTCTGCTTCCTTACGAATGTCGGTGATCAATTCGACGGCTGGAAAGCATTCATGTTTTTACGGCCAGACGGAATGCTGCGGATCACATCCTGTCGCGGCGAGGGGCCGAGTATCGTGCACAGAATCGACCGACCGACATTCGAGATCGTTGCTTCAACGTTTCTTGAGTGGATCGAGGCTGAACGGGAACGAGTGGCGTCATTGTGATTTTCGATCCTCCGTCCTTCGTGACCTTCGTTTCCTTCTGTCGCCTTCCGTTTCTGCATGGCTGCCGCTGACGCCCAGTCCCAGGTTCCCGCGCTCTCGCCCGATGCCCGGCGGGTGGCGCGGCCGGCGTTGGTGTTCTCGTTCTTCAATGCGCTGAACTGGCAGATCGCGCTGGGGACACCAATGGTGCTGCTGGTCGAGGGGCTCGGTGGCGACGCGTTTCAGGTCGGGCTTTGCTTCGCGTTCGTGTACCTGATGACGCCGATCCAGGTGCTCTCGACCTCGCTCCTGCCGCGCTACGGGTTCAAGCGGATGATGCTCTCGGGCTGGGGGCTGCGCGCGCTGTTCCTGCTGCCGTGCATCGCGCTGGCGTACCTCGGGCGCGACGGCCACACGGCGCCCTGGATGCGCGCGGTGATGATCGGCAGCGTGTTCGGCTTCACGTTCTGCCGCTCGCTCGGCAGCAGCGCGTGGTTGCCGTGGCTTTACAAGCTGCTCCCGGAAAGCGCCCGCGGGCGGTACTTCGCGTCGGAGCAGATGATCTCGAGCATCGCGGGCGTGGCGGTGCTGGTGCTGTGCGCGATCCTCTTCAAGACGTTGCCGCGCTTCGAGGCGTTCATGGTCGAATATGCGGTGGCGTTCGTGGGCGCGGCGCTGAGCTACCTCGCGCTGCAACGTATGGCCGACACCGAGAAACCCGCCGCGATCAGCTTGCGCGAGGTGGTGCGCGCGGCGCCGGGGATTTTTTTGCGCGCGAGCCGCTACCGCGCGTTCCTGTGGGTCGCGTGCTGGTTCGGTTTCGCGACGACCGCTATCCCGCCGTTCTGCATCTATTTCCTGCGTGTGGAGGCGCACATCTCGCCGGGCGACGTGGTGCTGTTCACGACCATGCAGTACACGGGCGTGATGCTCATGGCGTGGCTGGTGCGCGGCGAACTCGACCGGCGCGGCCCGCGGCCGTTCTTCTTCGCGGCGACGCTCGTGTACGCGGCGGTGGCGTTGTTCTGGCTCGCGCTGTTGGTCTTCCGTTTCGACGCGAGCGGCTACCTGCCGTTCGTGTTCCTCGCGATCGGGCTGGGCTACACGCTCTGGGCGGCGACGTACCCGAGCCATCTGCCCTCGATCGTGCCGGAGGACAACCGGCCGCTGGTGCTCGCGATCTACAGCGCGTCGACGGCGTTCTGCAGCGGGCTCGGCTCGGTGCTGTGGGGCGTGGTGCTCAAGACCGGCGGCGCGACGCCGGGCATGGACCTCGGCTGGTTCCTCATCTTCTTCGGCTTCGTCTTCGGCAGCATGAGCGTGCTGGTGTTGTTGTTGCGCCGTTTCGAGTACCCGGCGGGACTGCGCGAGCCGATCCAGCTCGGCAGCCTGCTCCAGCAACCGCAGCGCGCCTTCGGCTTCTTCATCAACCTCGTCGACACCTCCCTCGCGCGGGAGGACGGCGAGCGGCGGTAGAGGGTGCGTTTTCGGATGGTGGGGCGGGCTTTACGCCCGCAATGCTGGCT
>DATGXO010000242.1:0-2497 GCA_035298965.1 Opitutaceae bacterium
CGATATTGCTGCTCGGTGATCATGGGCTCCCGTGGGGCCCGAAGCTTCACCCGGCACGCGAACCGGCGCCGACTTTTTCACCGCCTCCTACGGGGAGAAATAATCCGCACCGGTGCGGAGGAATAATCCGCAGTACACAGGGATGGATCAGGGCGGCGGCGGTTCCTCCCCGCTTTGATCCCGGTTCCGTGCCGGGTCTGACGGCCTCCCTTGGGCTTGAGGTCCGGGGGCCTGTGATGGAAGTGACGACCTCTAGCTGGGCGAGAAACAGAAGTCGCTATGGTGGGCACGAGCATGGACGACTTGTTCGTCTGTGAGCCCAAGATCTCGGCATACTGAGCGAAGCTCGCCCTCCATCTCTTTGTCGAAACGACAGCCAAGGACGACTCGACGGATCATCGAGGCTGCTTCAGCAGGCGAGTTCCAGATTTGCCAGAGACGGTGCACCTTGCCGTTTTCGGATATCTCTCGCGAAGGAAATTCTGGGTAGGCGCCTAGTGGTTTGAAGAGGCGCCATTCGCGCTCGGGCGCCCAAAACTGGGACTTTGTTCCACCCCACCGTCGGAACAGAGGCCACCACGCGTGATCTCGAAGACCAATCAAATCAGCGAGCACCAGCTTTATGCGGGGTTGGGGTGGGTAATCCACAGGATACAGCAACTTCGCTTTTGCCCAGAGTCGCATGAACTCGGACGTGCCGCTAAACTCAATTGCGACCCCTGCGTGCTTGTCCCCATAGATCGCCCATTGCCGAATCGACTCTTCCTTAAGCGGGTCGATGGCTGTGAAGCAGACGACGCCGAAGCACTCGGAGATTCTAGTCCGGATCTGTTGATGCTTCTCTAGGAGGAATCGATGTACGCGCTTGGGATTGTTCAGACAGAACTCCTGTAGGTCGGTATCGGCGCCGAGTTCCGCGCGCAACTCCTCAACGAAAACCGGTCCAAAGCCTATCTGGTCCGCAAGGAACTCAGAAATCTCATGGGGTGTTGGTGTGTCTCCTGGGATACCCGGATTGAATTCGAACGGATCATTGAGCTCGGATGGCGGAGTAACTTTCAGCTCTCCGCGGCTGAGTATCTTCTGAGCACAGTCTCTGCTCGTGAAATGAATCAAAGATAAGGGCGGGACGTGCTCTGGAAACGGACCAAGTGCCTCAAACCATTCTGAGGCGGACTGTTGCGACGGTGTTTCCATGGACGTAGATGCTACGCGTCGGAAATTCTGGGACAAGACGTTCTAGGCTATGCTCCTTTGTCGGGAGCTTCTCTTGGAATGCAGAAACGGCCCGGCGGTAAGGCCGGGCCGTGGGAATGATGGGCGATTTCGCGCGCGGAGTATTCCGCAATCCGAAATCTGCAGTCCGCTATCGGCGTCAGCCGACGACGAGGTTGAGGATGCGGCCGGGGACGAAGATCACTTTGCGGACCTGCTTGCCGGCGGTGAATTCCTGCACCTTCGGGAGCTCGAGGGCGGCCTTCTCGGCGGCGGCCTGGTCGGCGCTCTTCGGGAGGATGAGCTCGCCGCGGAGTTTGCCGTTCACCTGCAC
The DNA here is from genome assembly GCA_035298965.1 of Opitutaceae bacterium. Classification (GTDB taxonomy): domain Bacteria; phylum Verrucomicrobiota; class Verrucomicrobiia; order Opitutales; family Opitutaceae; genus CAJCBL01. The sequence goes on from DATGXO010000242.1 coordinate 1,550, forward strand.
CACGACCTTCATGGTGTCGGAGACGAGCTTCGACTCGTCGGCGACGGGCCACGGGGCGGTGCCGAGCGGCGCGGTTTCGCCGAGACGGGCCCAGAGCTCGTGGGCGAGGTGCGGGGCGAAGGGCTGAAGGAGTTGCAGGAACGTCTTGATCGTGTCGCGCGAAACGGTCGCCGCTTTCTGGAGCTGGTTGCGCAGGATCATCATCTGCGGGATCGCGGTGTTGTAGCACAGGCCCTCGATGTCCGCGGTGACCTTCTTGATCGTGGCGTGGAGGAGCTTTTCTGTTTCGGCGTCGGCCTCGGGGCCGGCGACGATCTTCGCGTTGAGCTGACCGTCCTCGCCGACGACTTCGCGCCAGACGCCGCGGAGGAAGCGGTGCACGCCCTCGATGTTCTTCGGGCTCCACGGCTTCATGGCCTCGAGCGGCCCGAGGAACATTAGGTAGAGGCGGAGCGTGTCGGTGCCGTAGGAGGCGATGATGTCGTCGGGGTTGGCGACGTTGCCGCGGCTCTTGGACATCTTCTCGCCGTCCTCGCCGAGGATGATGCCCTGGTGGAAGAGGCGTTTGAAGGGCTCGTTGGTCGGCACGGCGCCGATGTCGAAGAGGACTTTGTGCCAGAAGCGCGCATAGAGGAGGTGGAGCACGGCGTGCTCGGCGCCGCCGACGTAGAGGTCCGGCACGCCCCAGTAGTTGAGCGCTTCGGGCGAGGCGAGGGCGGCGGCCTGCTGCGGGTCGGTGTAGCGCAGGTAGTACCAGCAGGAGCCGGCCCACTGCGGCATGGTGTTGGATTCGCGGCGACCGCGGACCCAGTCGGTGCCGGGCTTCGCCTGCGTGGCGGGCACGGCGGCGCCGGTGGCGGGCTGGTACCAGATCTCGATCCACTCGGGGATGCCCGCGAGCGGGCTCTCGCCGGTGCCGGTGGGCTGGTAGCTCGTGACGACCGGGAG
>DATGXO010000243.1:0-3683 GCA_035298965.1 Opitutaceae bacterium
CCCCGCTCACCCGAGCGGGGCGCGGATTGAAACCCGGTCCGCGAGCAGTTCACAATGTTCGCATTCAGGTCGCCCCGCTCACCCGAGCGGGGCGCGGATTGAAACCGTTTCCTCCTGCTTCTTCCGCAGTGCCTCCTCGTCGCCCCGCTCACCCGAGCGGGGCGGCGAATCTCGTGCCTCACCCGCGCTCGGCTGCCCGCCGGGCGCGGATGCGGAAGGCGCAGTTGGGGGCGCCACGTAGGACCGAGGACTCGAGTTCCACGTCGACCGGCTCGCCGAGGATCGTCGCGTACGCCTCCTTCTGCCAACCGAGCGTACAGGCGCAGAAATCGGCCGGCGTGAGCCCGGGCTGCACGAACGCGCAGGTGCAACTCGTCGCACGGTCCACCACGTGGATCGTGCCGCTCGCGGGATCATAGCTCGCCGTCTTCATCCATTGCCGGCGCGCCTCGTCGAGAAATTCCTCCGGCTTCCCGCGAAAACGCTCCGTGAGTCCGCCGAACTCCTTCGCGCACTCGCGGCCCATCGTCTCCAGAACCTTGAGCCGAGTGGGCTCGTCCAGCGCCGTGATGAGGCGCGCGATGCGTTTCCGCATGAAGTCCACCTTGTGGCGCAGCTCGCGTGCTTCGCGCGCCTCGGGCAACTCGGGCGCGGCCGCGCTCTCGCCGGCGAACAACTTGCCGCCGCACATGCAGCCGCCGAGCGTGGCGGCCGCGGCGGCGAGGAAGGTTTTGCGTTCCACGGTGGTGTGAGGGTTCAGCCTAAACGGCGCAGTTGGACACAGAGGCCACAGAGAAAAGGCGGGAGAGCATTCTGCCGCGGCAGAATCTGCGGCAGGAGCGTTCGAACCGAAAGAGATCGGAAAAATGGCTCACCATTTGGGTGAGTGCCTCCAGGCGCACCTCCGCGCTACCAAGCAATTCGCTGTGATCTCCTTCCGTCTCTTTTCGGCTTCTGTGACCTGCCTGAACTGCCGTTTCCAGGTTCAGGGTTTCGCGGCGGCCGCTTTCACCAGCCGCACGCCGTAGATCGAGGCGGTGCGTGCCCCCTCCTTGGCGACGAACTTCACCGTCACCACGCCGCCGGCCTGCGCGACCAGCTCCGTCGGCAGCGGGTACGCGACATCGGCGAAACGGTCGACGGCCTGCTCGTTCGGGCCGACCGACGCGATCACACGGTCGTTCACGACGATGTCGAACGTCCGTCTGAGTTCGCGCAGATGGTACGTGACGACCAGCTCGAGCGGCGTGCCCGCTGGCGCTTTCAATCGGTAGCTGAACCAGCCCGCGGCGTCGCGCCAACGTCGGCCCGCCGTCACGCCGCTGCCCGACTGCTCGCCGGCGAACGCGTGCTCGACCTCCGGCTGCTGCTCGCCGGGCGCGACGCGGTCGAGCGTGCGCGCATCCAGCTCGAGTTGCGCCTTCTCGCTCGCGGCCTGCGCCGCCAGGATTCGCGGATACGCCTCGGGCGTGGCGGTGCGCCAGTAAAGCATGTAGCGCGCATCGTGCACGCGGAAGAACGGCACCAGCTCGAGCCCGCGGAACGCCTCGGGACGAACCAGCTCGGTCGCGGCAAACGTAAGCGGTTTCCCCGCCACAGGACGGATCGCCTCCGCGAGTTGCTCCGGATCGCCGACAAGCATCGGCGCACCGTCGAGCGGCTCCAGCGGCCCGTGCGCCGCATGGCCCATGCGTGCGTCGTTCGCGACCAACCCGACGAGGTCCTCCGTGCCGGTCTTCGCCGCGAGCACGATCGGTCCGTGCAGCACGGCGACGAAATCCGAGCCGTCGGGCAGGCGCTCGACGGTCGTGCGCATCGGCAGCTCGAGTTCCACGCGGTCGCCGTCGCGCCACTCGCGCTCGAGTCGCACGTAGCTCGACGGACTCGAGGCGAGCGCCTGGCGCTCGCCGTTCACGCGCACCACCAACGCGCCGGGCGCGACCCAGCCGGGATGGCGCACGTTGAGCGCGAAGCGTTGCGGTTGCACGGTCGCAATCGTCAGGCGCGTGGTGGCTTCATCGGGGAACTGCGTTTCCTGCCGCACGCGCACGCCGCGCTCACGCCAGTCGAGCTCGGACGCCACGAAGAGGTTCACGAAAAGCGCCGCGTCGCTGTGCGCATAAATGAACGCGCCGTACTTACCGTGGTTCTCCATGCCCGTGCCCACGCAGCACCAGAAACACTGTTCGGGCTGCGAATAGACGCGGTAGTGCCGCGGCCGGATCGGCGTGAAGTAGACGTAGCCGCCGTGCTCGGGATGCTGCGACGCGAGGATGTGGTTGAAGAGCGCGCGCTCGTAGAAATCCGCGTAGTGCGCCGCCGGCTCGTGGCGGAACAACGCCTCGGTGAGGCGCAGCATATTGTAGGTGTTGCATGTCTCCGGGCCTTCTCGCGACTCGAGCACGGTCGCGAAGTCGTCGGTCGGGTTGAAGTGTTCGCTCACGCTGTTGCCGCCGAAGGCGAGGCTGCGGCGCTCGACGACAGTGCCCCAGAAGAAACGCGCCGCGTCGCGCCATGAGTCGTCGCCACCGAGCTCGGCGATGCGCGCGTAGCCGACGACCTTCGGGATCTGGGTGTTCGCGTGCATCCCGGTGAGCCGGTCCTGGTGCTGGAGCAGCGGTTCGAGCAGCGCGCGCTGCGAGAAACGGCGCGCGAGCGTGAGGTACTTGGGGTCGCCGGTGATCGAGTACACGTCGGCCAGCACCTCGTTCATGCCGCCGTGTTCGGTGCGCAGCATGCCCTGCATCTGCTCGTCGGTGAGGTTGCGCAGAAGCGTGTCGCACCAGTCGGCGAGGCGGATCAGCACGGCGCGCGCCTCGGCGTTGCCGCCGATCAGCCACGCGTCGCGCAGGCCGGCGAAGAGCTTGTGCTCGTTGTACCACGGCACCCAGGCGCCGTTCAGCGAGAAGCTCTGGAAATCCATCTGGCCGCTCGAAACGGCGTCCCACAGGCGACGGCCGCCGGGGATGCCGCCCACGTAGCCGTCGCGCTGGGCGCGCTGGCACTCGGCGAGTTCGCCCACCATCACGTCGAGTCGCCGCTTCATCTCGGCGTCGCCGGTCGCCGCCCACATCTGCGCAACCGCCGTGAGGTAGTGGCCCGCCGTGTGGCCATCGAGCCCGCTGCTCTCCCAGTTCGGATATTTCGGCGCCTTCGCGGGAAGCCCGGCTTCGAGGCGGAACGGCGCGAGGAGCCGGTTGATGTCGAGTTGCAGCAGGTACTCGCGGTTCACGTCCTGCGCGTGCTGGAACGGGCCGTCGAGCAGTCGCACGTCGCCAAGCGCGAACTCCCGCACGGCGTCGGCCGCCGCTACGGGTTTCTGGTCGCCGGCCGGTTGCTGCGCGACAGGACGCGCGACGGGCTCGGCGGCGAAGGTTGGCGTCGCAGCGAGGCACAGCAGGCCGAGCGCCGCGGCGGAGGAGAGACCAAGGGATCGTACGTTTCGGGGATGCATGAGCGGAAGCGGGGATGTTGAAGCACGTACCGGAACCGGCGGCCAGGCCGGCTCAGCTCCGGCGTTGTGCCGCCGCACGCGCGACCCACGCAAACCGTTTCCCGGGCAAATCTACAGGACGGTTAGGTGGGAACACCGCGCGCGCCGGCGAAACAGGGCCGCCGTTCGTGCCCTTTTCCCGCCGCTCGCGCCGCGAAACACCCGCCAATTACCCCTCCCGTGCGACGGG
>DATGXO010000244.1:0-16536 GCA_035298965.1 Opitutaceae bacterium
CGCGCTGTTGCGGCGGGCGCCGTTCGACGCCGGCGCGGTGGTCATCGCGATGCTGTTTCTCTCACCCGGTCGCCACGCCGGGGCGGAGGGCGATGTGGCGCAGCTCTGTCGCGCCGCCGAGGCGGAACAGCCCGGGCTGGCCGCGACGATGACGGACCTGCTTGGCGGCGATCCGGCGGTGCTCGAGTTGCTCGCCGAGCGGCTCGAGCAGGGGCTGCGGGCTACTCCGCTGTAGCCGGCGCGAGCGCGGCGAGGGCGACGGCGGCCTGCGGGTTCTGGCGCACGACCTCGCCGATCACGAGTAGCGCCGGCGAGGGGACTTCGCGGGCGAGCAATTGTTGTTCGAAACCGCCGAGAGTCGCGACGAGCACCTGTTGGTTGGGCAATGTCGCGCGGCTGACGAGCGCCACCGGCAGCTCGGCCTCGGCGCCGGCGGCGAGCAGGCGTGCCACGATCGCGCGCGCCGCCTTCAGGCCCATGTAGACGACGATCGTGCAGCGCACGCGCGCGATGGCATCCCAGTCGACGGCAGTGCCGCTCTTCTCAGCGCATTCGTGGCCGGTGACGAACAATACAGCCGAGGACACGCCGCGGTGGGTGAGCGGAATTTCGGTGGTTGCGGCCACGCCGACCGCGGCGGTGACGCCCGGCACGATCTCGAACGCGATCCCCGCTTCGCGCAGTGCTGCCGCTTCCTCGCCACCACGGCCGAACACGAGCGGATCGCCGCCCTTGAGGCGCACGACGCGCCGCCCGGTGCGCGCGTGCGCGACAAGCCGGCGGTTGATCTCGGTCTGGTCGGCATGATGGTGCCCGGCGCGTTTGCCGACATAGACGATCTCGGCGCCCGGCGCGGCCCAGTCGAGCAGGGCGCGGTTGGCGAGTTCGTCGTGGATGATCACCTCCGCCTGCTCGATGAGGTCGCGGCCGCGCAGCGTGATCAGGCGCGGGTCGCCGGGACCGGCGCCAACCAAGAAGACGCGGGGAGCGGAGATTGTTGTTGACGTCATGTGTTAGGTAGTTAACTCAACTTACCAACAACACAAGGAAAATGTCCACCACGACCACTGGCGACACCACCGCAGCCGCACCGAAACTCTCTAAGAACGAGCTCCTTAAGGAAGCATCGCCGGCGCTTTCCGGCCAGATCGCGCAGACGCTCGCGGAGGCCTCGGCCGACCATTTCAACGAGGATGACGAGCAGTTCCTGAAGTTTCACGGCATCTACCAGCAGGACGACCGCGACAAGCGCAAGACTGGCAAGCAGTACCTGTTCATGATCCGCGCGCGCATCCCGGGCGGCGTGGTGCCGGCGGCGCAATATCTGGTGTTCGACGAACTCGCCGCGCGCCACGGCAACACCACGCTGCGCGTGACCACGCGGCAGACATTCCAGTGGCACGGGGTGGTGAAGAGCGGCCTCGGCGCCGTGATGCGCGGGATCCACGAAGCACTCGCCTCGACCATCGCGTCGTGCGGCGACGTGGTGCGCAACGTGATCGCGCCCTCCACGCCGAGCCTCAGCCCGCTCGCGCCGCAGGTCTATGCGCACGCGGCATGGCTGTCCGACGAACTCGCGCCGAAGCGCACCGCCTACCACGAGATCTGGCTCGATGGCGCCGAGCTCAACCTGCCGCGCGCCACCAAACTCGAGACGCGGAACGCGAAACCCGAAACCGCGACGGCGGAGCCGGAGGTCGACCCGCTCTACGGCCGCACGTACCTGCCGCGCAAATTCAAGATCGGCTTCGCCATCCCGCCGCTCAACGACACCGATATCTTCGCGAACTGCCTCGGCTTCGTCGCCATCGCCGATCCGGCCGACCCGTCGCGACTGCTCGGTTACAACCTGCTCGCTGGCGGCGGCATGGGCATGAGCCACGGCAACGCCGCGACCTACCCGCGTGTCGCGGACATCATCGGCTTCCTCCCCGCCGAGCGTGTGCTCGACGCCGCCCGCGCGGTGGTGACGATCCACCGCGACTTCGGCGACCGCACGAACCGCAAGCACGCGCGCCTGAAGTACGTGCTCGCGGAGCGCGGCGTGGAGTGGTTCCGCGAGGAATTCGCGAAACGCGCCGGCTTCGCACTCGAGGCGGCGAAGGAGTTCCAGTTCACCCGCCAGACCGACCTCCATGGCTGGCACGACCAGGGCGACGGCAAACGTTTCCTCGGGCTCTACGTCGAGGCCGGCCGCATCAAGGACCAGCCCGGCCACACCCTGCGGACGGCGCTGCGCACGGTCGTCGAGCGCTACCGGCCGGAAGTGCGGCTCACTGCACAGCAGAACGTGATCCTCGCCGGCATCCGCGCTGAGGACGAGGCCGCGGTGACGGCGCTCTTCGCCGAGCACGGCATCGATCTCGCGCACCAGGGCAGTTCGTTCCGCAAGGCAGCGCTCGCGTGCGTCGCGTTGCCCACGTGCGGGCTCGCGCTCGCCGAAGCCGAGCGCGTGTTGTCGCAGGCGATCGAGCGCATCGAAGCGTTGCTCGCGGAAGTCGGTATTGGCGACGAGGAGATCATCTTCCGCATCACCGGCTGCCCGAACGGCTGCGCGCGCCCGTACCTCTCGGAGTTCGCCCTCGTGGGCCGCGCGCCGGGCAAATACAATCTCTACCTCGGCGGCGACCACCTCGGCATGCGCCTGAATCGCCTGCACAAGGAGTCGGTGAAGTTCGACGACGTCGTCGCCGAGCTCCGCCCGCTGTTCCAGCGCTTCGTCGCCGAGCGGCAACCCGGCGAACGCTTCGGCGATTTCACCAACCGCGCCGTGCTCGGCTGAAACCGGAAGGCGAAGACCGAAGGAAACCGGAGATCGGAGACCGGAGACCGGAAAATCCGGCCGGTCGGCTCCATCCGGTCCCGAGGTCCGCTCCTACGCGCCCCCACTTCCGCGCTCACCAACCCGCCAGTCCAATCTCTTCGTCGAAACTATCCGGTTTCCGCTCTCCGGTCTCCGGTTTCCTGAAATGCGTTTTCTCGATCCCTATCTTGCCGACACCGACCTCACGGAGCTTCCCGCCGAGGACCGATTGCGTTGGGCGTGGGAGGCGTTCGGCGACCGCGCCGCGATCGGCACGAGTTTCCAGGGCGCCGGCCTCGTCGCCATCCACCTCGCCCGCAGCGCCGGGCTCGATTTCCCGATCTTCACGCTCGATACGGGCCTGCTGTTTCCCGAAACGCTCGAATTGAAGCGTCGCCTGGAGACGTTCTGGGGTCTCCGTATCGAGGCACTGGAGCCAGCGCTCAGCGTCGACGCGCAGAATCAGCACGTCGGCCCCGAGCTCTGGAAGACCGATCCCGATCTCTGCTGCACGATGCGCAAGGTCGAGCCGCTGCGTCTCCGCCTCGAGTCCGCCGATTGCTGGATCACCGGCCTGCGCCGCGAACAGTCCGCCGGCCGCGCCACGACGGGCGTGCTCGAGAAACACCAGCTCAACGGCACCGCCGAGCGCGCGCTGTGGAAACTCAACCCGCTCGCCGACTGGACGCGCGACGCCGTGTGGCGGTTCATCCGCGACAACGGGATCCCGTACAATCCGCTCCACGACCGCGGCTACCACTCGATCGGTTGCGCCGTCTGCACCCATGCCACCGCCGCCGGCGGATCCGAGCGCGCCGGCCGCTGGACTGGTTTCAACAAGACCGAATGCGGGATTCACACCTTCACCACGAAGATGGAGAGCCGAGACCGGAAACCGGAGACACCGGAAATTCCGGAGGCTCCGTCCATCTGATCCGCGCATCCGCCCATTCGAACCACGTTTGCCATACTTTCCGGTTTCCGGTCTCCTCTCTCCGCTCCCTCCCAATGGATCATCTCACCAAGCTCGAACAGCAGAGCATCTACATCTTCCGCGAGGCCTACCACAGCTTCGACTCCATCGTCATGCCGTGGTCGATGGGCAAGGACTCCAACGTCCTCATCTGGCTCGCGAAAAAGGCGTTCCTCGGGCGCGTGCCGTTCCCGCTGCTGCACATCGACACGACGTACGAGTTCCCGGAGATGTACCAGTTCCGCGAGTGGGCCTCGAAGTTCCACGACGTCGAGGTGAAGGTCGCGATCAACACCGACGCCCGCCAGCGCGGCATCGGCTACGAGACGCACGACCCCGTCACCGTCACCCATGAGTTGAAGACCCTCGCCCTCCAGCGCGCGCTCGCCGAGGGCAAATGGCAGGCGCTCATCACCGGCGTGCGCCGCGACGAGGACCCGACGCGCGCGAAGGAGCGCTATTTCTCCCCGCGTAACAAGGACAACGAGTGGAACTATAAGGACCAGCCGCCGGAATTCTGGAACCAGTTCGCGACGCACGTCGGACCTGGCGAGAACGTCCGCGTGCAGCCGATCCTCGACTGGACCGAGCTCGACATCTGGCTCTACATCCGCCGCGAAGGCATCCCGATCCCGAGCCTCTACTTCGCCCGCGAGGGGAAACGTTTCCGCTCGCTCGGCTGCTGGCCGATCACGCATCCGGTCGAGAGCAACGCCTCGAACATCGACGAGATCATCGAGGAGCTGCGCACGACCAAGACCAGCGAGCGCGCCGGCCGCGCCCAGGACCACGCCGAGCGCAACGCCATGCAGAAGCTGCGAGCCAAGGGCTTCTTCTAGAAACCGGAAACCGGAGCGCGGAAACCGGAAAAATTTCAATACACCAAACCCGACAAACCATGGCGATCGATCAACCCGAGCAGCTCGATTTCAAGAAGCGCACCTTCGAATTTGCGGTCCGGATCGTACGCATGGTTCGTTCGTTGCCAAACGACCCGCTCACCCGGGAACTCGGCAAGCAGGTTCTGCGCTCGGGTACATCCGTGGGTGCCAACGCTCGCTCCGCCAAACGCGGGCGCTCGGCCGCCGAATTCGCAGCGAAGATGGGCATCGTCGAAGAAGAGTGCGACGAGACGATGTTCTGGATCGAGCTGCTCATCGCCACCGAAACCATTCCCGAGGAGCGCGCTCGCGCGCTGCTGGCCGAGGCGGAGGAGATTCTCCGCATCACGGTCGCCTCGATAAAAACCAGCCGGCGCAACCAGCGCGGCTAATCCACAATTATCTTCTCTCGATGTCCGCCTCCGCTTCTTCCCTTTCCGCTCTCCGCTCTCCGGTTTCCGGTTTGCCCACGAATGTGGGCTACGTCCCTTCCCGCACCGTCGCCACCGTCGCGAAGGTCGGCGAGCCTGAGCGGCTCAACGTCGTCGTCGTCGGCCATGTCGACCATGGCAAGTCCACGCTCATCGGCCGCCTGCTCTTCGACACCGGCTCGCTCAAACAGGGCAAGATCGAGCAGGTGCAGAAGGCCTGCGCCGCGGAGAACATGGAGTTTGAATACGCCTTCCTGCTCGACGCGCTGCTCGAGGAGCAGGAGCAGAACATCACCATCGACACCACGCGCATCCCCTTCCACACGGCGAAGCGCGAATACGCGATCATCGACGCGCCCGGCCACACCGAGTTCCTCAAGAACATGGTCACCGGCGCGGCCTCCGCCTCGGCGGCGTTCCTGTTGATCGACGCGCACGAAGGCATCAAGGAGCAGTCGAAACGCCACGCGTTCCTGCTCTCGTTGCTCGGTGTCGGCCAGCTCGCGGTGCTCGTGAACAAGATGGATCTCGCCGGCTACGGCGAGGCGCGTTTCCGCCAGATCGTCGAGGAGTACTCGGCGTTCCTCGCCACGCTCGGCCTCAAGCCCGCGCACTTCATCCCCATCGCCGCGAAGCACGGCGACAACATCGCCAGCCGCAGCTCGCGCATGCCGTGGTACACCGGTCCGACCGCCGTCGAGGCTATCGACGGGTTCACCGACACCGACGACCTCTCCGCCAAGCCGCTGCGCTTCGTCGTGCAGGACGTCTACCGCTGGGACGACAAACGCGTCTTCGCCGGCCGTATCGAATCTGGCACGCTCAAGGAAGGCGACCGGCTCGTGTTCTCGCCCGGCGGCAAGACCTCGACCGTGGCGAAGATCGAGCGTTGGAGCACGCCCGACCGCAAGAGCGCCGAGACCGGCGAGGCGGTCGGCCTCTCGCTTACCGACCAGATCTTCGTCGAGCGCGGCCACATCGGCACGCACGAGAAGGATGGCGCCTACGAGAGCCAGCAGTTCCGCGCCCGCATTTTCTGGATTCAGCAGGAGAAGCTCCGCCCCGGGCAGCCGCTCACCGTGCGGCTCGTCACGCAGGAGACGGGGGCCGAGGTCGTCTCGATCGAGAAGGTCGTCGACGCCACCACGCTCAACGAGGTCCCGCGCGCCGGCGCCGATGCCTACGTCGCCCGTCACGAGGTGGCCGAGGTCACGATCCGCACGAAGAAGCCGCTGGCGTTCGACGTGACTGGGCACATCGCGCCCACGAGCCGTTTCGCCATCTACGCCGGCCGCGCTCCCTCTGGTGGCGGCGTCGTCCTGCCCGATCGCTACTTCCAGCGCGGCAAGGAGGGCGGCGTCGCCGAGAACCTGTTCTGGTCGGCCGGCCGCATCACGCGGCAAACCCGCGAGGCGCGCAACGGCCACCCGGGCCTGGTCGTCTGGCTCACCGGCCTCTCCGGCGCGGGCAAATCGACGATCGCCACCGAGCTCGAGAAGCAGCTCTTCATCACCGGCCGCCAGGTGTACCTGCTCGATGGTGACAATCTCCGCCACGGCCTCAACGCCGGGCTGGGCTTCTCCGCCGCCGACCGGGAGGAGAACATCCGGCGCGCCGGCGAGGTCGCGAAGCTGCTCGCCGATTCGGGGCAGATCGTGATCACGGCCTTCATCTCGCCGTTTGCGGCCGACCGCGACCGTGTGCGCGCAAGCCTGCCGCCGGGCCGCTTCATCGAGGTCTTCGTCAACGCGCCGGTCGATGTCTGCAAGACCCGCGATCCGAAGGGTCTCTACGCCCGCGCCGAGCGCGGCGAGATCAAGGAGTTCACCGGCATCAGCTCCCCGTACGAGGCGCCGGTGAAGCCGGAGTTGGAGATTCGCACCGACCAGCTCACCGCCGAGCAGGCCGTCGAGCAGCTCCTGGAATTCCTCGCGCCCCGCCTCGAGCTCAACCGCGATCCGCAGATCTGAGGCGCGCGGCTGGCCTGTGTAGGTCCTGCCTTGTACGTGCTGTGGCGCCGCTCGCGAGAGCGGCGATTCACGGCGAGCGTGCGATGGCGGGGCGCCTCGTTACCGCGCAGTCCGCTCGTCGGGCGGGCTCCAATTCAATGGCAGCCCGACTTCGGTGTTCAGTGGGCGCGGCGTCTCGCCCTTGGCGAGATTGGCGAGTTTGCCTTCCAGATCCTCCACGGCGCGAAAGACCATCGCCCGGCCCGATTTGCGGACAGTGAGCAGACCCAGTTCCACCAGATTGAGCAGATCGGTTCGGCCGGTCTGGTAAACGACGGCGTGGCTGTTGCAGTGTCCGGCGATGGTGTAGCGCGTGTCGGGATTGCGAATGGCGTGTGCAAGCAGGGCCTGCTGCCGGTGGTTGATGGCATCCGAAGTGCGGAGGTGTTTCTCGGTGCTGCGCAATAGCGCGGTTTTGTGAGCGACGAAATCGTGCAGCGCCTGGACTGCGCGGCGGATGACGGAGGCCTGGTGCAGGATGAAGTACGTGAGATCGTTGTCGTCGGTTTCGGTATGCAGAAACGCGAGTGCGTACGGCGTGGGAGCTTGGAGCAGAATCTGGGAGATCGAAATGAATTCGAAGAGCTCCAGCCCTTGGTGGAGCATCAGCCAGTAGAAGAGTGCGCGGGCGGTGCGGCCGTTGCCGTCGACGAACGGGTGGTCGTAGGCGAGCCAGAAGTGGAGCAGGATGGCCCGGATTACCGGATGCAGGAAGAACTCGGGCGTCTGCTGGTTGGCGAAATCGCACATGGCCGCGAGACGCTGGGGCAACTCGATTGCCGGCGGCGGCTCGTGGAAGACGTTCCCCTCCATGTCCATCACACGGATCAACTCCGCGTCGGTGCGGAAGCGACCGGCGGCATCTTCCCTTTCGAGCGTTCCCTCGGTGACGCGGCGGTGGAGTTCGAAGACCAGCTCCGGCGTGAGCGGCTCGGCGCGCACATCCATGATCCGCTGCATGGTCCGGTAGTTGTTCAGGATCATGCGCTCGCTCTTGTCACGTGGGGCGCGGCCGGAGCGGAGCATCTCCTTCGCGACATCGCGCGTGGTGACCGCGCCCTCGAGCTGGCTCGAGGTGATCGACTCCTGGATCAGGGTGCTGACGACGTACTCGCCCCGCGTGCTCGGGTGTGTGACGGCGGCCGGCAGATTCCACGCCGAGCCGAGGCCCCGGTCGATCAAGTGGAGCAACTCGATGAGCTGAACGGGAATCGAGAACTGGAACGGCCGGCCGGCTTTGTCGGCCAAGGGGATCTGTCGCAGGTTCGGTCCACGCCCCATCTTCACCAACAACCACCATTCTTCATGGGTGAGATCGTCGGGCGCGGGACGACGGCGAAGCTCGTTCCAATGCAGATAACGATCCTGCCGCCAAAGAGTAGCAGCCTGCGGCAGCATCGCGGCCATTCGTTTCGTCCCAACTTTGGCGAAGAGCTTTTCGAGAGGAGGAGGGGCTTGAGGGAGGCGCATTGCGGACGGACTGACCTACTAGCAAACTACTACCCAATGTGAAATTAGTAGCTCGTTCGGCAACTCCTAATTTAGGAAAGATTAGTAGCTCGTTAGTAGCCGCGCCCGCTGCTTAGGGATCGGCGCTCCTTGCGCCGCCCCCTCACGCCGCGCGCGCCCGCGAGCGGCGGGTGATCTCCGACACGGCGAGGTAGAGGTCCTCGCGATCGAGCACGCCCACGAGTTTGTGGCGGCCGTCGGCGCCTTCGGCCACAGGCAGCGTGTCGAACTCGTGTTTCGCGAAGATCTCCAGGGCCTGCGGCAGCGACATGGCGCCGTCGAGCACCGGTGCGGTTTCGTGGGCCACGTCGATCGCGAGCACCGCCTCGGCGATGTAAGGGTCGCGCAGGTAGGGCTCGACATCCGCGAGCTGGATCACCCCGCGCAGTTCGCCGTTCTCGCCGGTGACGACGACGTGCGCACGGCGACTCTTCAAGAGCATCGCGGCGAGCTCGCTGAACCGTGCCGCCGGGCGGATCTGGAGATAGTCGCGCCGCATGAACTGCGCGACCTTCAGCTCGCCGAGCTCCGCGTCGAAGAGCGACGGGCCGCCCGACTGCAGGCTCTCGCGGTAGATGCTTTCGCCGCCCATGCGGCGCGCGGTGAAGAGCGCGACCACCGTCGTCACCATCAGCGGGAGCATGATGTGGTGGTGGAGCGACATCTCGAAAATCATCAGGATCGCGGTGATCGGGGCGTTCGCCGCCGCGGCGAGGAAGCCGCCCATCGCTGCCAAGACGAAACCCGTCGGGTCCAGCGCCGGGAGCGCCGGCACCAGCGCTGCCGCCGCCACGACGAGCGCGCCCACCACCGCGCCGACGAACAACGTGGGGGTGAACACACCGCCCACTGCGCCCGAGCCGAACGCGCTCGCCGTCGCGAGGATCTTCACGAGCGCCACGACGAGCAGTACCGGCACCGTATAGTGGCCGGCGACCAGCAGATGCTGGATGACCGACATGCCGTTGCCCACCGCCTCGGGCCGCCAGACCGCGAGCGTGCCGACGATCACGCCGCCGAGCGGCAAGCGCACGACGAGCGGCAGCCGCGCGGCGTCGAACAACGCGTGCGACCAGCGCAGCAGCCGCATCCAGAGGTGCGCGCCGGCGCCGCAGAGCAGACCGAGCAGGATATAGAACCCCATCGCGCCGAACGTGGGCGAAGCGACTTCGCCGATCTTGTACAGCGGGCCGTCGTTAAAGATCGCGCCGTTCACCAGCACCGCCACGACCGAGGAGATCAGCAGCGGTCCGAGCGTCTCCATCGCGATCGAGCCGAGCACGATCTCGGCGACGAAGAGCGCGCCGCCGAGCGGCGTGTTGTACGCCGCGGCGATGCCCGCCGCCGCACCGCAGGCCACGAGCAACCGCAGCCGCGCCGGCGCCATCCTCCGGAAACGGCCGAGCAGCGACGCCGCCACCGCCGCGAGTTGCACGAGCGGCCCTTCGCGGCCGATCGCCTCGCCCGACGAGATCGAGAACAACGCCGAGATCGAGCGCACCACGCTCTGCTGCACCGGCACATGCCCGTCGCCGACGACCACGGCCTCCATGTAGTCGGTCTTGCGGCCGCGCAGCCGTCGTCCAAACAGCAGCACCACACCCGCCAGCACGCCGCCGACGGTCGGGATCAGAAGTCGTTGCCACCACTCGAGCGCGGAAAACGCCTCGACGATGCCACGGCTGGACCCGAGGAAGATCGATTGCAGCGCGTGGCCGGCGAGGCGGAAGGCCACTGTGCCCAGCGAGCCGAGCAGTCCCGCCGCGAAGGCCCACCAGAGGAGCGTCTGCCGGTCGCTCGGCCGCAGCCACGTCCACAGGCGGAGTCCCAACAACAGGCGCCGCAGCCGGCGCACCTCGTGCAGGGCCTCTCCGCTGAGTTCGCGCAACGGCTCCTTCATTGCAGCCGCAAGTGATCGCGCAGCCACTCGCGCGCCGCAGCTTCGTCGGACGCCGTACGCAGGGACTCGGCGGTCGCCGCGTGGGAAAGCGAGCGGGCGAGCACCCGCATGAATTCGAGATAGTGACGCGGTTGCTCCGCCGGCACGACCCCGAGGAAGACGAGCTCCACCGGGTCGCCGTCGCGTGTCCACGGGATCGGGCGGCGGGCGCGGCCGAAGGCGACCGCCAGATGCGGCACGCCGATCAGGCGCGCGTGCGGCAGCGCGGCGGCGTGGCCGAGAAACGTGGATGCCTGTGCTTCGCGCTCGAGGACCGCGGCGGCCAGTGTGCGGGCGGTGGGCGCGCCGGGGATGCCTGCGAAACCAGCCGCGAGCTGCTCAATCGCATCGCCAGCGGACTTGGCGACCAGATCGAGCACAACGTGGGCGCACACCGTGCGGGTGGCGGGCGTCGGGTCGGGCATGGCGCTCAACGTGCGGGAATCGTCCGCGCTGGCAATGCGGGAGTCGGGAGCGCGCCCGGGATCGAGGCCGTTTTTCCGCACTGCTTCCGACCGGAGGGACGGGCTTCGCGCCTGGGACCGTCGTGGGAACCGCCGGCGGCGGCGCTCAGCGCGGCTCGGCGAGTTTGAGCGCGACGGTGACCTCGCGTCGGTTCCGCACCACCGTCACCTGGATCGTCTCGCCGGGCTGTTTGCGCTCAAGCGCGAGGCGCAGATCGCCGGGCGCACGGACCGGTTGCCCATCGATGCCGACGATGACGTCGCCGAGGATGATCTCGCCGCGGCGGGTGCGTTTCGTCGGCTGGATACCGGCCTTCTCGGCGGCGCCGCCGGGCGTGATGTCGAGCACGAGCAGTCCTTCGCCGATGCCGAGCCGGCGCGCGATGTATGGGTTGGCGACTTCGAGATCGACCGATGGGCGGCGCAGTTTGCCGAACGAGATGAGCTCCGGCACGACCCAGTTTACGGCGTCGACCGGGATGGCAAAACCGATGCCGGCCGAGGCGCCCGAGGGGCTGCGGATGGCGGAGTTCACCCCGATGAGCCGGCCGGCGGAATCGAGCAGCGGGCCGCCGGAGTTGCCGGGGTTGATCGCGGCATCGGTCTGGATCACATCGCGGATCGGGGTGCCGTCGGCGGCTTCGATCTCGCGGCCGAGCGCGCTCACGATTCCGACGGTGAGCGTCTGGTCGAGGCCGAAGGGGTTGCCGATCGCGAAGACGTTTTGGCCGACGCGCAGATCGTGCGAGGCGCCGAGCGGGATCGGGTGGAGCTTCTCGCGCGGCGCGTCGATCTTGAGCACCGCGAGATCCTTCTCGGGCGCCACGCCCACGAGCTTCGCGTCCCACGTGGTGCGGTCGGAGAGGGTGACACGGGCGGCGTCGGCGTTTTGAATGACGTGGAAGTTGGTGATGATGTGGCCGGAGTCGTCCCAGATGAAGCCGGAGCCGGTGCCGAGCGGGATCTGGGCGATGTCGCGGCTGAAGAACTCGGCCTGGAGGGCGACGGTGGTGATGTAGACGACCGATGGTGACGCTTCCTCGAAGAGCCGGATGTTGCGCTGCTCGTCGGCCCCGAGATCGGTGCGCGGGGCGACGGGGCGCGCTTCGGGCACGGCTGGCGCCTTCGCGGGCGGATTCGTCAGCGTGGCGGCGACGGCATCGGTGTGGGAGAGCCAGAGCCCGGCGAGCAGGCCGGCGAGCACGAGCGAGAAGGAGCCGAGGAAGAGCGAGCGACCGGAGACGTTCACGGCGGGCAGCATGGCCGACGGCGGGCCGGTGCAAACGGGAAAAACGGCGGCTGGATCGCCGCGCTGGCGGGTGCGGCGGGTCTCGGACCGGCCGCTTTGCGCGTGGCCGGGGAGTCCGGTCGGATATCGGACCTACGGGCTTGGGCGCCTCTGGTCGGCTGTGCGCCAGTGGAGCCTGCAACCCGTGCCGCTTCTCGGTTCGGCGCTCACGCTCGGCTCGTCGTCCGTGTCTTTCTGCTCTCGCCGCAGCTGCCGGCGCGCCCACGCTGGCGCACCATGTCTCGCGTTACCTTATTGATGGTCGGAGTGCTCGGGCTTTTCGCGGTCCCCGCGATGGTTCTCGCCGGAGAAAGCGGCGATCCGGCCGCCACCGAAGTCTGGACACCGGTGCCGCCGGTCGTCGCCGTGCCGGCCGAGACGGGCGTGCCGTCGGACGCGATCGTGCTTTTCGACGGCACGAACGTCGACGCGTGGGAAGCCGAGAAGGGCGGTCCCGTCGGCTGGACCGTGGCCGACGGCGTACTGACGATCGCGCCTGGCGCGGGCAGCCTCCGCACCAAACGCGGTTTCGCCGACTGCCAGCTTCACCTTGAGTGGCGGAGCCCGGCCGTCGTGAGCGGCGAGGGCCAGGGCCGCGGCAACAGCGGCGTCTACCTGCAAGGGCGCTACGAGGTGCAGGTCCTCGACAGCTTCAACAACCCAACGTATGCAAACGGCCAGGCCGCCTCGATCTACAAGGAGTCCGCGCCGCTGGTGAACGCCTGCCGCGCGCCCGGCCAGTGGCAGAGCTACGACATCGTCTTCACGGCACCGCGTTTCAACGGCGACGGCTCCCTGCGCTCACCCGCGATCGTGACCGTTATCCACAACGGCGTGCTCGTGCAGGACCATGTCGCCCTGCGCGGCCCCACGGCGTGGATCGGCCGCCCGCCGTACGAGAAACATCCGTTTCTCCAGCCGCTCCACCTGCAGGATCACGGGAACCCGGTTTCCTTCCGCAACATCTGGATCCGCGAACTGAACACGCGGGCGCTGCTCGACGGCCGCGACCTCGCCGGCTGGTACCCCTTCCTCGACAAGCGCGAGCGCGGCCAGGACCCTGAGGGAATCTTCCGCGTCGAGGACGGCGTGCTGCACATCAAGGGCAGCGAATTCGGCTACCTCGCCACCGAGGAGAGTTTTTCGAACTACCACCTGCGCGCCGAGTTCAAGTGGGGCGAGAAACGCTACCCGCCGCGCGACCAGTGGAAGCGCGACAGCGGCATCCTCTACCATTTCCCGCTCGGCGAGCCCGACCAGGTCTGGCCGAAGTCCATCGAGTGCCAGGTGCAGGAGGAAGACTGCGGCGACATCTGGTGCGTGGCCGGCGCCGCCCTCGAATCGCCCAATGAGTCCAAGCAGGAGTGGGGCATGAAGCACGTGATCCGCACCGCGAACCACGAACGGCCGCGTGGCGAGTGGAACACCGTCGAGATCGTCTGCCGCGACGGCGAGATCGAGCATTGGATCAACGGCCAGCTCGTCAACGTCGGCCGCGAAGCGAACGTGCGCGCCGGCCGCATTCTCCTGCAATCCGAAGGCGCCGAGGTCTTCTACCGCAACGTCGTGCTCACGAAGTACTGAGCCGCCGCGGCGCGAGCTCTCGCCAGCGCTGCTTGGCACCGGCGAGATGCGCCAGTCCCAGCGCGAGCGCCACGAGCGAGAACGGCGGCGCCTGCCACGGGAACACGCCCGGGTGCTTGAGCATCACGATGGCCTGCGGAATCAGCGCTAGGCCGCGGAGCGTGTAGATCGCACCCAGGGCCAACAGTCCGCCACGCAGCGCCGGCAGCCGGCGCATCCGGCCGGCGGCGGGACTCCGGCGGTGTCCCGGCCGTGGGACGGGTTGTTGTGCGGCGGGGAAACGGAAACGGTGCTTCGTTCCATCTGTTCAGCGAGGTCTGCCCACGCAGAAGCGTGCCGAGGGGAGGTCCTGATCGTATGTGAACTATTGGTTGACATCAAACGAAACGCCGCGCAACGGAGCCGTTGAGGGTCGTCTGGAGAGAAAGGCCGCATCTACTCCGCGAGCCGGACGATGAAGTGGCGCCAGTCCGCCCCGCCTTTTGTTGATGTGGTCGACACATTGGCCGGAGATGTCGATTTCGGGACGCAAAACCGATGCGTTGGACCGAGGTGTCTAAATGCAGCCCGGAAATGAACACATCGGGCGGATTCATGCCGCGGTCTCGCGGCACTACCCGGTACTCGCCTCCGGTCGGGGCGCGCTCCCGGCCCGTTCGAACGAAGCGGGCGACGCGCGCCGAGCAGATCGACCGTGCAATGCGTTTGACCCGTTGGATCGTGAGCGAGCGGGCAACGAGTTCGGTGAGAGCTTCCCATCGCTGCCGGCAGGATCGAGGGCCGGAGGTCGGCGCGGCAAACCGCTCATTGCGGCTTCGTGAAGGCGCGCACGATGGCGTAGCTCACCGGTGGGAGCTCCACCGTCCAGGTCGTGCCGGAGCGGGCGAAGGCGGTGGGCTCGCCGAGCAGCGCGGCGACGGACGAGGCGGTGAACGAAGCTGGGAGCGTGGCGGTGACGGCGCGGTCGGTCGGATTCAGCGCGACGAGGAGGGTCTCACCGGCGGCGGAGCGACGGAAGACGAAGGGCCACGCGTCCTTCTCGGCGACGAGCGGCTCGAACTCGCCGCTGGCGCAGAGCGCGGGATGTGCTTTGCGGAGCGCGATGAGCGCCTGCGTGGTGCAGAGGAGCGAATGCGGGTCGGCGAGCTGCGCGGCGACGGTGGGGCGGTTGGCGGCGGGATCGATCGGCAGGTAGAGCCGATCTGCGGGCGCGGTGGAGAAGCCGGCGTTGGCGGAGGCGTCCCACTGCATCGGGGTGCGGCAGGCGGTGCGGCCGTAACCACCCTCTTTTGAAGGAAGCCCGGCCACGGATCGCATGCCGATCTCGTCGCCATAGTAGAGGAACGGCACGCCGGGCATGGTGAGCAGGAACGCGAGGGCCACGGCGCAGTCGCGCGGATCGCGGCCGTCGCCGAGGCGCGGGGTGGTGTCGTGGTTGCCGGAGGGGATCGCGATGAAGCCGTGGCCGTGTGTGGCGAGGTAGAGGGGCTCGAACTCGTCGAGGAAGGTGCGGATCGAGTTCTTGCCGGAGTGGTCGAAGATCGCGGGTGCGGCGGCATCGGGCCGGAAGAGCGCGCGGTATCCGGGTTTCGCAAACGGCAGGAGGAAGTCCATGTGGAAGCCGCGCGGGATCGCGACCTGCGGTTGCGACCACTCGGAGACCATCGCGCGGTCGGGGTATTCGCGGTCCATCCACGCGCGGAAATCGGCCCAGAGCGCGGCGGTGGCGGTGCCGTCGGGGTCGTTTTTCACGAGCGAGCCGGCCATGTCGACGCGGAAGCCGGCGGCGCCGAGATCGAACCAGAAGGCCATGATCTTCTTCAGCTCGGCGCGCACGGCCTGCGGACCGGGCGCGTCGACGGGTTGCTGCCACGGCGCCTTCGGATCGGGCTTGGCGTAACCGTAGTTTAACGCCGGTTGGAAGTGGAAGAAGTTCGGGATGAAGTTGGCGTCGCGCTCGGCGCCGCCCACGACGACCTGCTGGCCGGGCGCGAACCACGTCCAGATGCTGTCGGTCCAGATGTACCAATCGGAGTAGGCGTTGCGCTCGTGGCGCTGCGATTGGCGGAACCACGGGTGCTCATCGGAGGTGTGGCCGGCGACGAGGTCGAGCATCACGCGGATGCCGTGGCGGCGCGCTTCTGCGAAGAGCGTGCGGAGGTCGTCGTTGGTGCCGTAGCGCGGGGCGACCTGGTAGAAATCGGCGATGTCGTAGCCGGCGTCGCGGAAGGGCGAGACGAAGCAGGGGTTCAGCCAGACGGCGTTGATGCCGAGATCGCGCAGGTACGGGAGCTTCTCGATGATGCCGCGCAGGTCGCCGATGCCGTCGCCGTTGGAGTCGCGATACGACTGCGGGTAGATCTGGTAGAAGACGGCGTCCTCCAGCCAGGCAGGGGCGGGGCGGGCGGTGGGCGCGGCGGCGGTTGGGAGAGAGGCGGCGGTGGCCATGGCGAAGGCGAGGAGAGTGCGGCGCATGGGGCGATGCGAGCGGGGAAGATGGTGGTGGGAAACGCAGAGACGGGCGGCTCGCGCGACACGCGCGGCGGAGAGCAGCACGTTGGCGAGAGGCGGGCGCGTCGCGAGACTCGCGACGCGTTTCCGCGGGCGGCGCAGGGGAGGCAAAACCGTTGGCGGGTCTCGCTACAGAGGGGTGGA
>DATGXO010000245.1:0-31242 GCA_035298965.1 Opitutaceae bacterium
GGCGGCGGCACCGAGACGCTCAAGGCCACCAAGGCCGCCCTCGACTCGCTCGAGAAGATCCCCTCCCGCAACCGCTCGCTGCTCTTCATCACCGACGCCGCGCTCCAAGTCCCCGACGGCAAGCCGCGCCAGGAATTTGAGCAGTACCTCGCCACTTTGAAGGAGCTCGGCATTCGCAGCCTCTGGGTCGGCATGGTCGGCACCGACCAGCAGGCGCCGTTCGAAAACGCCGCCAAACTCTCCGGTGGCAGCTTCGTCGTCAGCCCCAGCACCGACGCCCTCGCCCAGGCCCTCGCCTCCCTCGAGAAATCCCTCGCGGATCCCGCCACCGGCAACGAGGTCGCCGTCGAGGTCCTCATCGACAAGACCGACGACAAGGGCGCGCATCACATTCATGGAGGCACCGGCCTCTTCCCGCTGCCCGTCTCCGCCAGTACCGCCGAGCACAGCGTCGGCTGCCTTACCGCGAAGCTCAACAACTCGCCCGACACCCCGCAGCTCACCATCAACCTCCCCGGCACCGGCGCACCGTCTTCCGAGAGCCGCCCACCGTCCACCGTCCAAAGTCCGCCGTCCTCGGACTTCATCGAGCTCAACCGTATCCCGATCGGCAAATCCGGCCGCAACGAGGCCGCCGAGTTCACCGTCGACGAAGTCCGCCTGTATTCGAAGCTCCACGGCTTCGAACTCCCGGCCACGCACCGCTTCGTCGAGCTCCACGTCACCCTGAAGAACATCCTGCCCGAGCAGAAGGTCTTCATCCCCGAGAAGGGCGCCGCGCATCCGGCCAGCTGGGTCGGCACCGGCAAGGTCCGCGGGCGGACCGTCACCGCCATCCCGCCGTACCTCGTGCCGAACCTGCGCAACCACGTCTTCCTCCGCTGGAACGACTCCACCGAGGTCCCGCCGTCGTCGCTCTCCCTGCTCGACCCCGAGCCGCTGTTCCTCCCCGACGACCCGTCGCTGCTCGTGCAGCCCGGCGCCACGCTCACCGGCCGGCTGGTGTTCCTCGTGCAGGGCGCGAACCTCCAGCAGGCTTCGCTACACTTCTACGACACTGCCTACGGGCACTTCGACCTCGCGCTCGTCGGCCCGGTCGTCGCGCGCCCGGCCGCCCTCACCGCTCTGCCGACCCGGGCCACCGCGCAGCTCTCCGACGCCTTCACGCTCTCCTTCCTCGGCGCCGCCGATTCGCCCGACGCCGTGGCCGGCGTCTCCCCCGGCAAGACGAACGTCTTCCGCACCGTCCAACTCGGGCTCGAATCGCAGGTGCAGGCGCTGCTCGCCGTGCAACCGACCGAGAGCTTCGACCTCCTCGTCGGCACCGACAAGGGCCCGCTCTCCACCCCGCTCGCGCCGCTCACGGACCTGTTGCCCGGCGGACTGTACCGGCCCGCCTCGCTCGCACCCGGATCGCACAACCGCTTCCAGCAACTCTACTGTCTGCCCGCCGCGCTGGCCGCCGCCCCGTCCGCGCTCTTCGTCGAGACGAAGACCAAGGACGTCGTCATCCCCCTCGCTGCACCGCTGCCGCTCCACATTTCAACTGCACCTGTCGACTCCGTCACCGGTCTCGCGATCGCGGTGAACGCGCTCGCGCTCGCCGGCAAGGAGTCCGGCCTCGACAAGCCGATGATCGTGGCCGACGTCACCATCGCCGACGCCGACGACAAGTACTCCACCAGTCTCGGCAACCACTTCGTGCTCGTGCGCGTGAAGGAGCCCGGCGGCCCCTTCGTCGATCCCGACGCGCCCACCTTCACGCGGAAGCTGAAGCAGATTGGCAACCAAACCGAGCACAAGGGCCTCGGCAATTTCGCTACCGACGAGTCCCAGAAGATCACCCCGCACCGCGTCGACCCCGCCACCGCCGGCCTGCTCTTCGGCTTCCCCGTCGGCACCGTGATCCCCGACGGTGCCACCCGCCGCGGCGTGCTGCTCTTCAACCCGCCCACCGAGGGCGAGTGGGTGCTCGCGTTCCACGGCCGCGAACTCGCGCGAATCACCGCGCCGCTCGCCGCTCCACTGCCCGCCACCGACACCTTCCTCGTCGCCCGCCGCCCCGCCTACCCGACGCTCGACGAGCGCAACGTGATCGTGCGCATCGAGAAGTTGGTGGCAGAGCGTGCCAAGGCCGGTGCGTTCAAGCACCTCGCCCGCGACAGCAAGACCGCGACTCCGAAGGCCGACGAGTCCGGCACCGCGATCCCCGCCGCGCTCGAGCCGCCCACGCTTACCGCCGCCGGTGCCGCCGCGTGGAAGGAGCTACTCGCCGCCGACGAAGCCGCGCTCTGGAAAACCATCGCCGCACTCCGTGTCCAAGCTTCCGCCGAGAAACCCTGGGCCGTCCACCTCTCGCCCGAAGCCGTGCTCACGCAACGCTCCGGCACGGTGGCCGACCTCGCGGACCTCGCCCGTCAGTGGTACGCCGCGCGCGGCAGCGCGGTCACCGCCCAGCAGGCCGCGCTCTCCGACACCGGCAAGCAGCGCCTGCGCAACCAGGTCCCCTTCGGCGACCTGCCCGCGCAGATACCGCTGCTCGTGACTCCGCAGGGCACGTGGGCGGTTCCCTTCGCCACGCGCGACGCCGAGTCCGCCACCTTGCTCGCCGCCGCCGCGCCTGCCGCGGCGAAGCCCGCGCCGTCCTCCACGCAGATCACGCTCTCCGTCCTCTGCACGCCGCTCGCCTCCAACGCCGCCGCCAAGATGGGCGACATGGGCAGCGCGCTCGCCGGTGGTGACGGCAGCAGCGAACGCCGTTTCGTCCTCTGGAACGACTCGATCCCCACCGCCGCGCTCTCTCGCGACGCCGTGGATCTCTTCCTCTACGAAACCGGCGACAAGGATCCCGAGCTTCGCGCCCAGCTCGAAGGCCCCGGCGGCACCGTCGACGGCAAGACCGGACTCAAGACGCTCGAATGGAAACCGGTGCGCGAGTTCATCGAGATCCGCACGCCCGGCCAGAAAGTGCGTATCCTCGAACGCGAACTCGGCGAGACCTCGCTCGCCGGCACCCTCCACAGCCTCGCGATCGCCGCGCCCGATCTGCCGGCCGATTCTGCCGCCGCCCTCGCGCAGGCCTTCGCCGCGAAGAAGTCCGCCGAGATGCCCAACCACCGCTCCATCGCGCGCTGGCTCAACCGCACGCGCATCGCGAAGTTCCTTACCGCCCAGACGCGTTGGGAGGAGCAGTCCGCCGCGGCCCTTGGCGTCGGTCTCTCCCGCGCCGGCGCGCCGCGCGTGCTCATCGCCACCGTGGGCGCCGCGCCCGACGGCAAGCTCCACCAGTCATTCGACCTGCGCCAGAGCGAGCCGCTCGTCGCCGGCGATCCCGCCGCGTGCAACTCGTTCCGCCTGATGAGCGGCCTCACCGCCTCGGCGTTCGAGGGCCGCACGACCGGTGGCCGTTCCGTCCTCGATTTCTGGAAGTCGCCCGACGACTTCATCGTCGTCTCGCCGAAGAACCGCGGCCGCTTCGCCGGCGACCTCAAGGCGAAGGGCTTCCCCGCCGCCGTTGTCGACCGCGTGAAGTCCGGCCCCGAGGTGTTGTTGTTCTGCAAGTACCCGGTCGACTTCGGCGGCGAGCCGCTCTGGGGCTGGCTCGCGATCAACCCCACGACCTACGCCGTCACCTCCACGCTCTCCACCGGCGAGGCCGGCGCGCTGGAGGACGCGATCCTCGAGGCCGTGCCCAACGCGCTCACTTACGCCATCGGCTTCATGGTCGGTGTCGACGCCTCCGTGTGGTCGGTCTCCGCGTTCTCGCTCGAAGGCCTGCCCTACGAGGACGTGCTCGCGCAGGCCGAAAAGTTCGCCGGCGGCATCGCCGAGAACTTCAACGGCATCGGCGTCGACCCGAAGGAGGTCGCGAAGGAGCTCTGGAAGCGCTTCAACCTCTTCGGTTCCGAGTACATGGAAGGCGGCGAAAGCCACCGCAAGTTCGCCTCCGGCTACTCCGACGGCGTCGCCCTCTACTTCAAACGCGCCCGCGCCGCGAAACCCTGACGCCGCGGCCGCGTCTCACCGCGCCGGCGGTGTCGCCTCGACGAAGATCGTGCTCGAGCAGTTGCCCTCGGCATCGCCGAGCAGGTACGGCGTGAGCTGCTCGAGCTCCGCGAGCGGCACGGTCGCATCGCCGACCCACACCTGGCTCAGGTAACCTTTGTCAGGTGACTCGAGCGCGAGTCCGGTGTGCGGTCCGGGATGAACCGCGAGCCGCCAGCCCTGCGGTCGCTCGACCGCGAGTGTCTGCACGACAAAACCGACCTTCGCCATCTGATGCCCGGCGACGATGTTCACCGTCTCGGCCCGGGCGGTGATGGCCGGATGCTTGAGCAGTCCGCGCACGACCGCGCCGGTCATCTGCACGTCGACGATCCCTTCCGGCACCTCGTCCCAGACCACGCGGCGCGCGGTGATCGCGAAGGGCGTGTTCACCGCCACCACATGCATCCCGAAATACGGGCGGCCGTCGGACTTCCACCGCACCGTGCACCGCAGCCGCGCGCCTTCCCACGCGTACTCGCGCAGGAGTGCTGGGTATGCGGGATCGTTGCGCTGGTGCCCGACGACGAGCACTCCGTCGCGCTCGCTCACCTCGGCCGCCGCGGCGTGCTCCCACTCCAGCGGCGCCGGCCAGACCCAACGTTTCTGCGGACCGAGCCAGAAACGATGCCCGCCCCAGTCCGGCGAGTCGCTCGCGTTTGCCGGTTGCGCAGCCGGCACAGGGGCGTCGAGCAAGTTGAGCGAGCCATCGACCGCGCCGAGGTAGATCAGCCGCGTCCGCGCGAGCGACACCACCGCGCGCACGCCATTCCGATCCGAGACGCGCGCCTCCTCGCCATGCCACTGCGATGGCTGCCAGACCGGCTCGGCCGCGGCCGCACCGGTGACGAAAACCCAAACGCTCAGGAGAAACGCGTGTGCTCGCATGGCGTCACGTTGCCCGAACCGGCAGCGCCGAGGCGAGCCGTTCCTTTTCGCATCCTGCGGTCTTCCGATCAGCGCGTCTCGACCGGCCCGGTGACGCTCAGCGCAACAGGTTCACGGATTCAGCGAAATCCGGCGGCACCGCGCTCTGCACCTCGATCGCCGTTCCCGTGACCGGATGCGGAAACTCCAGACGTGCCGCATGCAGCAGGACCCGCAGCGCCGGCCGCCACTCGCCGCGCGTGGTGCGCAACTGCATCGGCCCGCCGTAGAGGCCGTCGCCGAAGATCGGATGCCCGCCCTCGGCCAAGTGCACCCGGATCTGGTGCGTGCGCCCGGTGTGCGGTTGCGCTTCGACCAACCAGCCGCCGTGGAGCCGCTCAAGCAATCGGAAGCTCGTCTGCGCCGGATCGCCGCCGCTGCGCACCGCGCCGAACTTGCTCGCCTTCCCCACGCGGCCGACGACGCCGAGGTGGTCCTCGACCGACCAACGCTCCGCGCCCGACGAGCCGCCGGTGGCGAGCGCCAGATAGGTTTTCTGCGCCAGCTTCTCCGCAAACATCGCGGTGGCGCCCGCGTTCGCCCGTTGGTCCCTCGTGAAAAGCAGCACGCCCGAAGTGTCGCGGTCGAGCCGGTGCTGCAACGCGAGGTACGGTTCGCCGCCGTCGCGCTGCGCGAGAAACGACTTGAGCGTGCCGAACACACTCGCGCGCGCCGCGTCGAGCGTGGGCTGCGTCGGCAGGCCGGCGGGCTTGTCGACGACGATGAGCCATTCGTCCTCGAACAGGATGCGCTCGGGCGTCCATGTGAAATCCTTCACTGTCGCCTGCCGCATCCCGGACGCGCCGCCCGCGTCGAACTTCGCCGGATCGAGGAACACCTCCACGCGCGTCCCCTCGCGCAGTTCGTAGGACGCGATCTGCTCGCGCCGGCCGTTGCGGCTCACGAGTCCAGATACAATGAGCCGACGCACCTGCGCGCGCGACACCTCGCGCCCGAGCGCCTTCGGCAGCGCCTCGGCGAGGAAGTGGTCCAGTCGCACGCCCTGCTGCGCGGCGCCGATGCGCCAGGATTGTTTCCAGGTGGCCATATCAACTGAGCGTGCGCGAGCCGGGCCGCCGCTGACAAGCGCGGCGCGTACCGATGCTCGACAACGCACACCGTCCCGCCCGCGCGGCGGCGGTGCACGTAGGTGTTTCGATGCGCCCCCGGCCGCCAACCGCCACGGCACGGCCAAAAAAACTCCCCGTGCGCGCCCGATTTCATGTCAACCATCGGTTGACATGAACGAACCGCGGCGCGGTGCGAGAACTGCGTTCACGCCGGGGTTCGGCTTTCTCGTCCTGGCCGCCGGGGCACCTGAGCACCAGCGGCGACGTGCTGCGACTGCGCCCTTGCGCCGTTCGGGAGCGCCACCGACTTGTGCGGCCGGTGGCGAGGATCGCCGTTTCCTGTCTTCAGCCGCGCGCGATGGCGCGGAGGACTTTCTCCGAAACGCGGATACCCTTCTCCATCACGCCGAGATGGAAGCTCTCGTTAGGCGCGTGGAGGTTGTCCTCCGGCAGGAAGAGCCCGAGCAGAAGCGAGTCGAGGCCGAGCACTCGCTTGATGTCGCCGAGCAGCGGCACGCTGCCGCCCTCGCGCAGATACAGCGGCGGCTTGCCGAAGACCTCGGCGACCGCGGCATCCGTCGCGCGGAAGGCACGGGCGAGCGCGGGCGACTGGTCCGGCGGAGTGTTCGGTTTGCCGGGCGGCACGGCGACGTACGGCAGGCCGTTGTGGCCGTCGATGATCTCCATCGTGACGCCCTTCGGGCACCGTTCACGGAGCGCCTTGTACACGCGAGCCTTCACGACCTCGGGGTCCTGATCGGGCACGAGGCGGCAGCTGATCTTCGCCATCGCCTTGCTCGGGATGACGGTCTTGCTGCCCGCACCCTGGTACCCGCCGCCGAGTCCGTTGAACTCGAGCGTCGGCAGGAAACGCACCGCGTCGAAGGGCGAATAGCCGGGGGGCGCGTGGAATTCCGGCACGCCCAAGAATTTCAAATACTCCGCTTCGGTCGTACCGAGCTTGCGCAGCTCCTCGCGTTCCCATTCCTGCACCGGTCGCACCTCGTCGTAGAAACCGGGGATGTTCACGCGGCCGTCGGGCAGATGGAGCGAGCCGCAGAGTTCGCAGAGCGCCTGCAGCGGGTTGAGCAGCGCGCCGCCGTGCAGACCGGAGTGCAGGTCCATCTTCGGACCGGTGAGCTCGATCTCGAACGTGAACAGGCCGCGCAGGCCGCAGGTCACGACGAGCTGGTCCTCGCGCGGACTGCCGGTGTCGGAGAGGTAAACGAAATCCGCCTTCAACCGGTCGCGGTACTTTTCCAGGAACGGCAGGAAGCTCGGGCTGCCGATCTCCTCCTCGCCCTCGATGAGAAACGTGATGCGCAGCGGCAGGTCGGGCTCCGCGGCGAGCAGCTTCGCGACGGCCGCCACGTGCACCAGCAGCGGGCCCTTGTTGTCTGCCGTGCCACGGCCGTACATGCGGTTGTCGCGGATCTCCGGCTCGAAGGCCGCGGATTTCCAGAGGTTCAGCGGGTCGGCGGGCTGCACGTCGTAGTGCCCATAGATGATCACATGCGGCCAACTCGGGTCACCGTCGCGCGTGGCCAACACGAGGGGATGCTTGGGCGTGGGCACCACCTCGACGGCGAAGCCGATGTCGCGCAAAAGGCCGGCGATGAACTCGCGTGCCTGTTTCATGCCGCCGGCAAAATTCGGGTCCGCCGACACACTTTGGCAGCGGACGTACTCCTTGAGCTTCTCGACGTGGTCGAACATGGCGCGCACGGTGAGCGAAAATCCGCGCCGCCGCTAGCCGGAAGAACGCGGCGCGGCGCCCGCGTTTTCCGCTCACCACAACCGCCGCGCCGATCAGCGACGGTTCGCCTCGTAGACCGGGCGCACCTCCGGCAGCCAGCTCTCGAGCCGGCGGATGCGCGTCTCGTCCGAAGGATGCGTCGACAACCATTCCGGCAGTCGCGCCCCGCCCTTTTCCTTCGCAGCCATTTTCCGCCAGAAACGGACTGCCGCCACCGGATCGTAGCCGGCGCGCGCCATGTAGAGCAGCCCGATGCGGTCGGCCTCGCTCTCGTGGTCGCGCGAGTATTTCAGCACGGTGCCGGTGGCGGCCAACCCGTACGCGAGCCGGATCTGGTCACGGTACTTCGCATCGTCCGTGGCGACCGTCACGCCGACGCCGAGCAGCGCCGCGCCGAGTTGTTGCGAGGTGCGTTCGGCGCCGTGGCGCGCGCTCACGTGCGCGATCTCGTGTCCCATCACCGCCGCCAGTTCGTCGTCGCTCTCCGCGAGGGCGAGCAAGCCCGTGTATACCCCGACCTTGCCGCCGGGCAGCGCAAACGCGTTCACCTGCTCCGACTCGAACACGACAAACTCCCATTCGGCGTTCGGCAGATCGCGACCGACCGCCGGCGCGATGCGTGCGCCGACGCGTTGCACGCGGGCGTTCACCGCGGAGTCGCGACTGATCGGCTGCTGGTTCTTTATGTCGGCGAACGCCGACAACCCCATCTGCGCCTCCTCGGCGGGACCGATGAGCATGAGCTGGCGGCGACCGGTTTCCGGCACCGTGGTGCAACCGAGCACGAGCACGAACGCAGCCCAACCGACAACGAGGCGAAGAGTTCCACGTTTCATGCGCGGAGCATGTCGCGCGAGGCCGAAGTTTCCAGCGGCTCGCCGCGAATCCGCCGACGAAAAGGCCGCTCCGAGCGGAGCGGCCTGCGGTAGTCTTCTGCGCCCGGGGCGCAGTGGAGCACCGGCTCAGTGTTTGAAATGGCGGATACCGGTGAAGACCATCGCCATGCCGCGCTCGTCGGCGGCCTTGATGACCTCCTCGTCGCGCACGGAACCGCCGGGCTGGATCGCGGCGGTGGCGCCGGCGTCGGCCGCGGCGATCAAGCCGTCGGCGAACGGGAACAGCGCCTCCGAGGCGACGATGCTGCCCTTCAGGCTCAAGCCGGCCTCGCCGGCCTTCCACACGGCGATACGCGAGCTGTCGACACGCGCCATCTGGCCCGCGCCGATGCCGAGCGTCTGCTCGCCGTTCACGTAGACGATGGAGTTCGACTTCACGTGTTTGCCGATCTTCCAACCGAAGAGCATGCCGGCCCACTCAGCCTCGGTCGGCTGGCGTTTCGTAACGACCTTGAACGCTTTCACATCGCCGAGGGTGTTGTCGCGATCCTGCACGAGCACGCCTCCGATCACCGAGCGCACTTCCTGGAGCGACTCCGCGCCGGGCGCCTGTTTCGCGATCATGAGGCGAAGGTTTTTCTTCTTCGCGAAGATCGCGCGCGCCTCGTCGGTGAACGCCGGGGCGATGATCACCTCGGTGAAAATCTCTTTGATCTGCTCGGCGAGGTCGGCGCCGAGCGTCTGGTTGACGACGATGATGCCGCCGAACGGCGCCTGACGGTCGGTCGCGTAGGCCTTGTCCCAGGCGGCGAGCAACGTCTCGGCACTGGCGACGCCGCACGGATTCGTGTGCTTGAGGATCGCGACCGTCGGCCGCTGGAACTCGCCGATGAGGTACGTGGCGGAGGTGATGTCCAGAATGTTGTTATACGACAGTTCTTTCCCCTGGAGCTGCTCGAAATGGTCGTAGAACTTGCCGTAGAGCGCCGCCTTCTGGTGCGGGTTCTCGCCGTAGCGCAGGCCCGAGGCTTTCGGGAGGCTCACCTCGTAGCGGGCAGGGAAACCAGCGATGGCGTCCATGTCGGGCTCGTCGACCTGCTTCGAGAGGTAGGCGGCGATCGCGCGATCGTAGGAGGAGGTGCGCTCGAAGACCTTCAACGCGAGCTTCCGGCGCAGCGCGTGCATCTTCTTCTCGTCGGCGAGCGTGGCGACGACCGCCGCGTAGTCGTCGGGATCGCAGACGACGGTGACCGACTCGTGGTTTTTCGCGGCGCTGCGCAGCATCGAGGGGCCGCCGATGTCGATGTTCTCGATCGCGTCCTCGAAGGTCACGTCGGCCTTCGCGACGGTGGCCTCGAACGGGTACAGGTTCACCACGACGAGGTCGATGAGCGCGATGTTGTGCTGCTTCGCCTGCGCGAGGTGCTCGGGCTTGTCGCGGCGGCAGAGCAGGCCGCCGTGCACCTTCGGGTGCAGCGTCTTCACGCGCCCTTCCATGATCTCCGGGAAACCCGTGTGCGCGCCCACTTCTGTGACCGGGAGGCCGGCCTGCTGCAGGAGCTTGGCGGTGCCGCCGGTGGAGAGGATGCGGTAGCCGTGCTGCTGCACGAGGGCCTTCGTGAAATCGACGAGGCCGCGTTTGTCGCTGACGGAGATGAGCGCGAGCTTTTCCATTGGCACGTTTTTCGGCAGGGCGGAAATCGGCGGCAATCCCAAAGCCGCAAAGGCAGATTTCCGGGTGTCGGCTAGGGCCGCAGGTCCCGGCGGAGTTGAGGTCGTTGCCTCATTCGAGCCAGGCCTGCTCAACTCGTTCCGGGCTTGGTCGATCTCTCGCGGCGAGAATCCATGACCACGTCCGTTCCAGTTCAAAGCGCCGCGAGCTACTCCACCGTGCTCGCCTACGCCGGGCCTGGAGCCGACAAAGTGTCGAGCGACCAGAAGGTCGAACCGCCGCCGCGCATTCCGAGCCGTCCGAATCTCTCCCGCCAGCCGGGCGACGAGCCGGAGCCGACGGACTACACCGTCTATCTGCCTCAGCGGAAAGACGACGTGGGGCCGACCTACTCGAATCTCAATCCCGCCCGCCGCCAGCGGTCGGCTTGAGTCGCCACACCTGCCGGCTCCACCGCGGTCCCGCCGGACCGCGCAGCTTCCAGCGCCACAATCCGTCCGCCCGCCAACTGCGGACTAGACTCGTCGCACCGCGGCGGCAGCATGGCCGCCCATGCCCGCGACGACGTTCACCATCGCCAATCAAAAAGGCGGAGTCGGCAAGACCACCACGGCCATCAACCTCGCCGCGTCTCTCGCGGCGCGGAAGATTCCGACGCTCGTGATCGATCTTGATCCGCAGGGGAACGCCACCAGCGGGCTCGGCCACGAGCGCGCCGAAGGCGGCAGCATCTACCGCCCGCTCCACGGCGAAGGCTCCGTCACGGACATGGTCGTCAAAACTTCGATTCCCGACCTCTGGCTGCTCCCCTCCGAGGAGGACCTCGCCGCCGCCGAGATGGAACTGGCGCAAACGGAAAACTACCTTCAACGCCTGCGCACCTGCCTGCAACCGCTGCACGACTCCGAACGTTTCCGCGCCATCATCATCGATTGTCCGCCCGCGCTCGGGATGCTTTCGATGAACAGCCTCGCCGCCGCGGACTACCTCCTGATCGCGCTCCAGTGCGAGTACCTCGCGCTCGAAGGCCTCGGCCAGATCCTCAAAGTCGTGCAGCGCCTCAAGGACGCCGGCGTGAACCCGAAGCTCGAGGTCGGCGGCGTGGTCATGACGATGTACGACATCCGCACGAAGCTAGCGCGCCAAGTTGTCGACGAGGTGAAACAGCATCTCCCCGACAAAGTTTTCGAGAGCGTGATCCCGCGCACCGTCCGCCTCAGCGAAGCGCCGAGCTTCGGCAAAACGATCTTCGCGTACGATCCCACGAGCCCTGGCGCGACCGCCTACAAGAATCTCGCGAAGGAAGTGATCGAGCGTTTCTCGCTGAAGTGAGCGGACGTTCGCGTTTCTCCGCCCATCCGCTTCCTTGGGCGTCCCGTCGAACCGCACCATGAGCCTGCTGCGCAAATACGGTCATGTGTTCTCGGTCGGGCTGCAAAGCGCGCTCGTCTATCGCTGGAATTTCTTCATCCGCGGCTCGTTCTCCCTCGTCCACCTCTGCCTCGTCTTCATCCTCTGGGGCGCGGCGTACAGCGGCGTGGCGCAGATGGGCGGCTTCGATGTGCGAGCGACGCTCACGTACTTCATCGTCGTGCTCGCGCTGCAGTTCATGGTGGGCGCGTTCAACGAGGACTACCAGATCGGCGAGGAGATTCGGAACGGCCTGATCAACCAGTTCCTCCTGAAACCGGTGAACTACTTCGGCTACCGGCTGAGCCTCTTCGCCTCGGCGCGCATCATCTCGGGCCTGTTGGTCTTCGTGCCGTTGCTCGCGGTATCACCCTGGATTATCGACCAACTCACCTTCCCCTCCGACCCGTGGCGCCTGCCGGTGGGCATCGCTGCGATGCTGCTCGCGGCCGCGCTCCAGTTCACGATCGCGTTCTGCTTCGGGATGCTCGCGTTCTGGTTCCTCGAGATCCAGGGCTTCGTGATCCTCTCCTACGCGATCGAGATGTCGCTCGGCGGCGCGATGTTCCCGCTCGACCTGCTCAGCCCGCGCGTGCTCGCGGTCGCGCAGTACCTGCCGTTTCCCTACCAGATGTACTTCCCGGCCGCGATCATCACCGGCCGCATCAGGACACTCGACGAGGCGCTCCTCGGCCTCGCGATCCAAGGCACGTGGGTGGTCGTCGCCATGTTCGCCGCCCGCTTCCTCTGGGCCGGCGGCCTGCGCAAACACACCGCGGTGGGAGGCTGAGCGCTTTTTCGGTTTCGGATTACCGATTGCCGATTTTGCCCCAGCCACCACCCGTCACACACCGCTGCCGAACCCGCCGCACCACTTCGCCTCCGAACCAATCGAAAATCGGCAATTCGAAATCGGAAATCCCATGCCTCACTACCTCCGGCTCTGGCTCGCCTGCGTGCGGTACTCGCTCGTCCGCACGATGATGTTCCGCTTCGACTTCCTCCTCTGGTCGGCGGTCGAGTTCGCTTGGATGGCGGTGAACCTCCTCCTGATCCAGGTCATCTACGGCCATACCGATTCCATCGCCGGCTGGAACAAGCACGAGATGCTCCTGCTGCTCGGCACCGCACTCCTCATCCAACGGCTGCTGATGGGGTTCTTCTGGACCAATCTCTTCGAGCTCGGCCGCAACGTCCGCAGCGGCAGCTTCGATTTCTACCTCACGCAGCCCGGCCAGCCGCTGTTCATGGTCGCCACGCGCAAGCTCGATCCCGACGGCCTTGCCAACGCGTTCATCGCGCTGGGCGTCGTCGCCTACGCCGCGCACGCTCTGCACCTGCCGCTCACCGTTGGCGGCATCGCGCTCTACATCGCGCTCGTCGCCATCGGTCTGGTGGTGCACTTCAGCCTGCTGCTGTTGATGGCTTCGCTCACTTTCTGGATCGTGAAGACCGAGGGCATCGAGGGCAGCTATTTCACGGTCGCGGAGTTCGGCCGGCTGCCGCGCTCGGCCTTCACGAGCCTCTTCACCAACGTCGTCTTCGTCTACGCCCTGCCTGCGGTGATCGTGACCAACGTGCCCGCATCCGCCCTGCTCGGCCGGCTCGAGTGGCCGCAGGTCGCCTGGCTCGCAGTCCTCGCGCTCGGCTGGTGCGGCCTCGCGTTCGCGGCGTTCCACGCGGGGATTCGCCGCTACACCAGCGCGAGCTCTTGAGCCCCGGGGAAACCACCCCTGCTATGGCGGTGCCGGAATTTCCTACGCATTTTGCGGCTTCCGCCGATAGGGAAAAGGCTTTACCTCGTTCCTCGCCTGATGGGAACCGCCACCGAAACCGCCCGACTCGAACAGCAGCTCGGCTACGCCTTCCGCGACCGGGCACTGCTGGCTGATGCCCTGCGCCATCCCTCCGCGGCTGCGCTCACTCCGGGCATCTCCAGCAACCAACGCCTCGAGTTCCTCGGCGACGCCGTCCTGCAACTCATCATTTCCGAAGCCCTCTACCTCGCCGACACCGAAGCTCGCGAAGGCTTGCTCAGCCGCCGCCGCGCCACGCTCACCAAGGGCGCGTTTCTCGTCACCCTCGCCCGCGAACTCGGCCTCGACCAGGCGCTCGAGCTCAGTCCCGCCGAGGAACAGACCGGCGGCCGCGATCGCGCGTCGTCCCTCGAGGATTGTTTCGAGGCGCTCGTCGGCGCGATGTACCTCGACGGCGGTATCGATGCCACCCGCACCGCCGTCCTGCGTTGGTACGGCCCGCTCGCCCGCCGGCTCGACGGCCCCGAGGAAGGTGACAACCCCAAGGGCCGGCTCCAGGAGCTCGTCCAGCCCGAGCACGGCAATACCGCGTTGCGCTACGAAGTGATCCAGACCCAGGGTCAGCCGCATAACCGCCATTTCGACGTCCACCTCCACCTCCTCGGCCGCCTCATTGGAACCGGTTCCGGCCGCTCCAAAAAAGAAGCCGAGGAAAACGCCGCCCGCGAGGCTCTCCGCCAATGGAAGACATCCGCGCCAAACTGAAGACCGAACATCCCCTCCCGCCGCTTCCCGCCGTCGGTCACCGCCTGCTCGAGCTCATCAACCAGGATGCGCCCTTCGATGACATCGCCGCGATCCTCGCGACCGATTCCGCGATGGCGGCGCGCGTCCTGCGCGTGGCCAACTCGGTCGCCGTGCGCGGCGCCTCGCCGATCGCGTCGTTGACGGAAGCGTTTCTCCGCCTCGGCACCGTTCAACTGCGGCAACTCATCCTCGGGCTCGTCTTCGTCCACCATTTTCCCCGCCGCGGCGCGTTCGACTACGTGGCGTTCTGGCGACACAGCCTCCACGTCGCGCTCACCGCGCAACAACTCGAGTACCACTCGAACGGCCTCAAGGTCGTCAGCGCCGATGTCTACACCGCCGGCCTGTTGCACGACATCGGCATCGCCTACCTCAACCTCAGCGCGTCGACGCGCTACAAGGAGGTCATCGTCGAGGCGCGCGCCAGCGAGGAACCGCTCGCCTCGGTCGAGCGCCGCATGCTCGGCGTGAATCACAACGAAGCCGCCGCGTTTCTCCTCGGCGAGTGGCGTTTCCCGCCGTCGATCGTCGCCGTCTGCCAGTTCCACGGCGAACCCGACAAGGCCCGCGAAACCTACCGCGACCTCGTGCGCCTCGTCCATGTGGCCGACCGGCTTGTCTGGGGCCTGGGCATCGACAACGGTGCCAAGCGCGTCGGCAACGAGTTCGATCCGCTCATCACGCTGCCGGAGATCCACGTGAAGCCGGACCGCTACGAGCAGATCCTCGCCGACATCAAGGCCAAGGCCGAGCAGGTCGAGTCGACGCTCCTCTGAGGAGCGCGCACCCGGGACACCATGGCGGCCGACCGCCCGCCCAGCGCCCTGCCCGCGCGCAGCCGTCTCACCGGCGTGTGCACCGCGGCCGTGCCGTTCGTCGTCGAGGAACTTCTCCGTCGCCGCCCGGCGCCGATCTGGCTCGTGCTCACGGCAAACACCCGCGCCGCCGAGCGCCTCGTCGAGGATCTCCGACTCGCGCATTCGCTCTCCGGCGACACGCGCCGCCTCGAGCTCGCCGTGCTCCCGCCACAGCCCGATCCGCAGACCGGCATGCGCGAGGCGTTCGCGATCGCCAGCGCCCGTCTTGCCGCGCTCGGCCACCTCCGCGCGCGCCGAGGCTTCTCCGGCGAGAACTGGGACGAGACCCTCGTGCTCGTCACCACGCCGCCGGCGCTCTTCCAACCAGTGCCCGCGATCGATGCGATCGCCGTGCGCGAGTTCACGCTCGCGACCGGTCAGAAGCAGCCGTTCCAGGAACTGCTCAACCGGCTCGCCGAGCTCGACTACGACCACGAGCCGCTCTGCGAACAGCCCGGCCAATACGCGGTCCGCGGCGGCATTGTCGACGTCTACCCCGTCACCGCCGACGCGCCCGTGCGCATCGACTTCTTCGGCGACGAGATCGAGGAACTGCGCAGTTTCGATCCCGTCACACAACGCTCGGGCGAGAAACTCGCGAACGTCGTCCTCACGGCCAGCCCCAGCCTCGAATTGCCCGCGGCTCACACCGGCCTCGCCGCGTACCTCGGGCCGCGCACACACGTCGTCGCCGTCGATCCGCCCGAACTCGCCGCCGGCTACGCCGACGAGCTCCGCGCAGCGTCCGAAGCCCACGCGTTGCCGGCGAGTCTCGCCGCGGGATTGGCGGCGCTCTTCGCCGCTCGCGCCGGCCGCAGCGACTGGCTCGGCGGACTCTTCGACCTCGATGTCGACGACGAGCTATTCGCCGGGGCCGAGGAAACTGAGTCGTGGGAAACCACCAGCCTCGCGCTCCACCGCACGCAACCCGAAGCGCACCTGCTCGCCGAGGACCGCCTCAACGCCGAGCAGGAGGCACGGCGACGTTTCCTGCTCGAGGTGAAGGACTGGGGCGCGGCCGGCTGGCGCATCCACTTTGTGCTGCCGCGCGAGGGCGAGGAGAAACGCGTGCGCGAAATCCTCGCCGAGGAAAAGATCAAGATCCCGCGCATCGTCTGGAGCCGCGGCTCGCTCGACGAAGGCTGCAAGCTCGCCCGCAGCGCCGACCGCGGGCCGAGCTGGGCAGAGATGCCCGCGGACAGCGCGGGCGTCGTCCTCGTTTCCGAAACCGAGATCTTCGGCCGTCACCGGCAGCGCCGGCCGAGTGCGCGGCGTGCGGTCGTGCAGACGTCGCAGGTCGACCAGATGCTCGACTTCGCCGATCTGGTCGAGGGCGACCACGTCGTCCATCTGCAGCACGGCATCGGGATCTTCCGCGGGCTCACCCGCATCGAATCCGGCGGGCAGACGCGCGAGGTGCTCTCGGTCGAGTTTTCCGACCAGATCACGCTGCATGTGCCTTTGCAGGAATCGCACCTGCTCAGCCGTTACGTCGGTCTATCCAAGGCGAAGCCGACCCTCGGAAAGCTCGGCTCGAACCGCTGGGAGAAAACGCGTCAGGCCGCCGAGCGCGCGACGATCGATCTCGCCGCCCAACTCCTCGAAGTGCAGGCGAAACGCGACAGCCAGCCGGGACACGCCTTTGGGCCGGACACGGTCTGGCAGCAGGAGTTCGAGGCGTCGTTCCCGTTCACCGAGACGCCCGACCAGTTGCGCGCAATCCAGGATACGAAAGGCGACCTGGAGAAGCCGCGCCCAACCGACCGCCTGATCTGCGGCGATGTGGGTTTCGGCAAGACCGAGGTGGCGATCCGCGCGGCGTTCAAGGCCGTCATGGGCGGCAAACAGGTCGCCGTGCTCGTGCCGACGACGGTGCTCGCGCAACAGCATTTCAATACGTTCAGCGAGCGCATGGCCGGCTACCCGGTGGTCGTGGAAATGCTCAGCCGGTTCCGCACGCGCCAGGAGCAGTCCCGCATCATGGAGGGCGCGGCGACGGGCAAGATCGACATCGTGATCGGCACGCATCGGCTGTTGCAGCGCGACCTGGTTTTCCGCGATCTCGGGCTGGTGGTGATCGACGAGGAGCAGCGCTTCGGCGTGAAGCACAAGGAGGCGTTCAAGCAGTGGCGCGCGAGCGTCGACATGGTCTCGATGAGCGCCACGCCGATCCCGCGCACGCTCTACCTCGCGCTCGTCGGCGCGCGCGACTTGAGCGTTATCGAGACGCCGCCCGTCGATCGGCTGCCGATCCAGACGATCGTCAAGAGCTACGACGACAAGCTCGTCACCGAGGCGATCCGACACGAGGTGCGCCGCGGCGGACAAGTTTTCTACCTGCACAACCGCGTGCAGACGATCG
The DNA here is from genome assembly GCA_035298965.1 of Opitutaceae bacterium. GTDB lineage: Bacteria > Verrucomicrobiota > Verrucomicrobiia > Opitutales > Opitutaceae > CAJCBL01. The sequence continues at coordinate 17,499 of DATGXO010000245.1, forward strand.
AGGCCGTCGCGCAACATCTGCGGCAGCTCATGCCGGAGGTCAGCGTCGGGGTCGGCCACGGCCAGATGGACGAGACTGAGCTCGAGCGCGTGATGACGGATTTCGTCGCCGGGCGCTACCAGGTGCTCGTCTGCACGACGATCATCGAGAGCGGGCTGGATATCCCGAACTGCAACACGATCATCATCGAGGGCGCGGACCGTTTCGGTCTCTCGCAACTGTACCAACTGCGCGGCCGTGTCGGGCGTTTCCGCCATCAGGCTTACGCGTATCTCCTGCTCCACCGGCACGCGCGCCTGCTCGATCTCGCCCGCAACCGTCTCAATGCCATCCGCCAGTACAACCAGCTCGGCGCCGGCTTCCGCATCGCGATGCGCGACCTCGAGCTGCGCGGCGCGGGCAACCTCCTCGGGCCGGAGCAGAGCGGGCATGTGGCCGGCGTCGGTTTCGAGCTCTATTGCCAATTGCTCCGCCAGAGCGTGGCACGGTTGAAGGGGGAAAAAACCGCCACGCGCATCCGCGCGAGCGTGAAGCTGGATTTCGTGTTCGTCGGCGAGGGCGACCCCGACGGCGCTCCCGCCCGCGGCCGCAAGCAGGACGGGTTCACCGCGCTCAAGGACGCAGAAATGGAGGGCGGCGGCTGTGAACCGATCCAGGCGCGCGTGCCCTCGGCATATATCACGGAAGCACGGCTGCGCATCGACATCTACCGCAGGCTCGCCATCGCCGAAAGCCTGGCCGCCGTGCGGCAGGTGGAGGCGGACCTGAAGGATCGTTTCGGCGCCTTCGGCGAAGAGGTGCGCGCGTTGCTCGCGGTGACGGAAATCCGTGTGCGCGCGGAACAGAAAAAGATTCTGTCGGTCGAGACCGACGGCAACCGCTTGAAGTGTTTGCGCGCGAGCGGTCGTAGCGATGACTTCTGTCAGCTTTCGGGGAGGTTTCCCCGCTTGACCGCCCCTACCGCGCAAAAAAGACTCCGCGAAATCTGCTCGTTTCTGAACAATCTCCCAAATCCATGATCGTTCGCCCCACACTGCTTAGCGCCGCCGCGGCGTTGCTCCTGCTTGCCGGCCGGGTGCAGGCCGAAGAAGCCAAGCCCAAGGACAACCTCGATCTGCGCTATGAGAACGGCATCGTCGCCGTGGTGGAGGACAAGGCGATCACCGTCGAGGAGGTGCGCCGCGAGCTCGGGCCCCTGATTCCGGAACTCCAGCGCCAATACAAGACCGAGGCCGAGTATAACCGCGCGCTCGAGTCGCTGCAGGCCGACATCATCCAGAACCTCATCGACCGCGTCCTGATCATCAAAGAATTCCGCAAGGACGAGAAGAAGAAGATCCCGCCCTACTACGTCGACCAGGAGATCGCGACCACCCAGGCCGAACAGTTCGAAGGCGACCGTTCCAAATTCCTCGCCTATCTCCGCTCCCGCGGAAAGACGCAGAAGGAGTATCGCAAGGAGGTCGAGGAGGACATCATCTATGGCTACATGCGGCAACAAGTCCGCAAGAGCACGAGCATGGTGAGCCCGGTGAAGATCGAGACCTACTACAACGAGAACAAAGACAAGTTCTACCAGGACGACGCCGTCGATCTCCGCCTCATCCAAATCAATCGCAACGCTCTCACCGAGTCCGAGCTGCGCGCCGCCGCCGACAACGTAATCGCGCGCCTGAACGCCGGCGAAAAGTTCGAGGACATCGCGAAGGAAGTCAGTCAGGACGCGCGCAAGAACCGCGGCGGCGACTGGGGTTGGCAGAAACGCACCGATCTTCGCAAGGAGTTCGTCGACGAGCTCTTCACGCTCGAGAAGGGCCAATTTACCAAGCCCATCATCCTGCAGGACTCCGCGTACATCCTCTACGTCGCGGACCGCAAGTACGCCGGCATCCAGCCGATCGCCGATGTGCGCGGCGAGATCGAGCGTATCCTCGTCTCCCAGATGGCGCGGGACGCGCAGGAGCGCTGGCTCGAGCGTCTCCGCCGCAACGGCTACGTGAAATATTACTGAGCGTCCTCGACTCCCCCATTCGGCCGCACCTTCTTGGGTGCGGCTTTTTTGTCGGCGGCGGAGCGAAGACAGGCGTCCGTAGCGTCGGCCGTTTCCCGCTTGCAGCGCCTGCCTGCCCGCCGCACCGTCGCCGGCTTGTCCTGTTTCAGTGCCATGAACCAATCCATCCGCAACATCGCCATCATCGCCCACGTCGACCACGGAAAGACCACCCTCGTCGACAAATTGCTCAAAGAAGGCGGTGTCTTCCGCGCCAACCAGCAAGTCGAGGAACGCGCCATGGACTCCATGGACCTCGAGCGCGAAAAGGGCATCACGATCAAGGCCAAGAACACCTCCGTCCATTGGAAGGACAAGATCATCAACATCGTCGACACCCCCGGACACGCCGACTTCGGCGGCGAGGTCGAGCGCGCCCTGCGCATGGTCGACGGCGTGCTGCTCCTCGTCGACGCCTACGATGGCCCGCAGGCGCAGACCCGCTTCGTGCTTCGCAAGGCCCTTCAGCACGGCCTCAAGGTCATCATCGTCGTCAACAAGATCGATCGCGAGAACTCGGATCCGAAACGTTCCTACGAGAAGGTTCTCGAACTCCTCCTTGAGCTCAACGCCACCGAGGAGCAGTTCGACGCACCCGTCGTTTACGGTTCCGCCCGCGACGGCTACATGATGCGCCGCCTCGACGACGAGAAGAAGGACATGAGCCCGCTCTTCGAGGCGATCCTCGAGCACATCCCGCCGCCGTTCGCGCGCCCCAACCAGCCTTTCCACATGCTCGTCTCCAACATCGATTGGAGCGACTACGTGGGCCGCATCGCCATCGGCAAAATTCTCGGCGGCAAGATCACCGTCGGCGACCCGGTGTGGGTCATCCGCCACTCCGACTCCAAGCGCATCCGCGCCAAGGTCACCAAGGTCTTCGAGTACTCCGGCCTCGGCACCAACGAGTCCTCCAATGCCGTCGCCGGCAACATCGTCGGCCTCTCCGGCTTCGAGGACATCGACATTGGCGACACCATCGCCTTCGAAGAGACCGCTCATCCCCTGCCCTTCACGCAAATCGATCCGCCTACGCTCGAGATGCAGCTCGCCGTCAACGACGGCCCGCTCGTCGGCCGCGAGGGCAAATACGTCACCTCCCGCCAGGTCCGCGACCGCATCTTCAAGGAGGCGAAGACCAACATCTCCATCAGTGTCGAGGATACCGACGTCGGCGGCGTCACCAACATCAAGGCCCGCGGCGCGATGCAGATCGCTGTCCTCGTGGAAACGATGCGCCGCGAAGGCTACGAACTCCTCGTCTCCCGCCCGTCCGTCATCACCAAGGTCGAGGATGGAAAGACCCTCGAACCCTACGAAACCCTCTGGGTTGAAATCCCCGAGGAGTGTGTCGGTGCCGTGATGCAGAACCTCGCCAACCGCAAGGGGCTCATCACGAACATGGAGAAGCATCACGCGACCACGATGATGGAGGCGACCATCACCACACGCGGCCTCATCGGCTTCGAGATCGACCTGGTCAACCTGACCAACGGTCGCGGCGTCATGAGCCATCTCTTCAAGGAGTACGGCCCGCATGTCGGCGAGTTGAAGACCCGCATCACCGGCACCCTCATCGCGACCGACCCCGGCGTCGCCACCGCTTACGCGCTCGATGCGCTCGGCGAGCGCGGCAAGTTCTTCGTCGGCCCCGGCGACGAAATCTATGAGGGCATGCTCGTCGGCGAGAATCCGCGCGCCGAGGACATGCCCATCAATCCGACCAAGGAGAAACACCTCTCAAACGTCCGCTCCCAAGGTGAGGGCAAGGGCATCCAGCTTCCGCCTCCGATCCGCTTCTCGCTCGAGCGCGCGATCGAGTACATCGCTCCGGACGAGTACGTCGAAGCCACGCCGAAGAACATCCGCCTGCGCAAGCGCATCCTCGATGCGAACAAACGCAAGCGGGCCGCCAATGCGGCCGCGGGCTGACCTCGTCTGACGCGCCCCGCGCGCGACTCCCGATCCGGCTGTTTCCAACGCCGCGAGACCACCAGAGGTCTCGCGGCGTTGTTTTTTGCGAGCCCGCTCAGCCCGCGTCCGGCTCGCGCGTGCGGACGCTTTGCGCGACCCACGGCTTCTCGTACGCTTCACGCATGAGCACCACCGTCCAAGCCGTTATCAACGCCGCGGCCGACGAGGCCGACACCCTGCTGGAAGGAATCGTGAAACCGGCCGATGCCCGTCCGCTGCTCCTCGAGTGGCTGGGCGAGCATCATCCAGGACTGACCGGGAGCGAACGCGACGCCATCGTCGGCAAAGTGCTTTCGTTGCTCGAGCACGAAGGGTTCTTCGAAGCCGCCGTCGGCGACGACAACGACGAGCCGCCCGAGTATGGCGAACCGGACGAGTAAGGATTACTCCCCCGCCGCCATGCGCACAACCGCAGCAACGTTGCTCGAATTCAGGGGGCCGGCCGAGTGGTGGTCGGCACGCTCGCCGGCTTGTTCCGCTCGGCGATGACGAGGAAGACCGTCCACGCGACCACGAACAATCCGAGCGCGGCGACAATCAACAGCCACGGACGCTCACTGAGCGGGTTTTTCACGCCAGTAGTCCTCGTTGAGCAGCTTCGGATCGGGACCAAGAAACTCCGCTTCGCGCTCGAGCGTGTACCCGCCCGCTTCGTCGCGCACGGCGATCTTGAAACGAAATTTGCCGGCATACGCCGCGCGCGGCATGCGCACGATCACCGTGTGCAGGCCCTCCTCCATCGCCGCGACTTCGATCAACTCGCCAGTGCCGGTCGACTGGAGCGCGGCCGGCGCATCGACGAGCGAAAGCGTGAACCGGCGCGCGGCGTTCGTCTTGTTTGTCAGGCGCACGAGGAGCTGGTTGCGCACGGCATCGCCGTCGACGAAGTACGCCCCGCCAGGCATGCGCATCGTGGCGAACGCCACGGGCTTCACGTTGCTAAACACGGCGAGCGTGACGGCTGAGCCGATCGCGAGCAGCAAGGCGTACAGGATCGTGCGCGGACGGATCCAGCGGGTGCGACCGCCGGCGAAGTTGGTGAGTGAATCGTACCGGATCAGCCCGCGCGGTTTGTGCAGGCGCGTCATCACATCGTCGCAGGCGTCAATGCAGGCGGTGCAGGCGAGACATTCGAGTTGGAGACCCTGCCGGATGTCGATACCCGTGGGGCAGACTTGCACGCAGCGGAGGCAATCGACGCAGTCGCCGGTGCGGGTCGCGTCGGGCGTGCCACGCCGCGGTTCGCCACGTCTGGCATCGTAGCCGACCACGAGCGAGTGGTCGTCGATCAACGCCGATTGCAGGCGCCCGTACGGGCAGATGACGATGCAGAGCTGCTCCCGGAACCAGGCGAAGTTGAAATAGAGGAGACCGCTCGCCACGACCACGAAGAGGAACGCGCCCCAGTGCGCAGTCGGTGCGCTGGTGATCATCGCATAGAGCTGCGGCAGCGACACGAAGTACGCGAGGAGCAGGTGCGTGATGAGCGCCGAGACGAGCACGAAGACCACGTGCTTCGCCACCCGTTTCAGGACCTTGGCGGTGTCCCATGGTGCGGCTTCGAGCCGGCGACGTGCGGGTGCATCCCCGTCGATCGCCCGCTCGATCGCGCGAAAGACATACTCGAGAAACACCGTCTGCGGGCACGCCCACCCGCACCACACGCGCCCGAGCAGCGCGGTGACAAAAAAGAGAGTGAAGCCCAGCCCGGTGATGAAAAAAAACAGCAGCCAGAGTTCCTGCGAGGCGATGGTCCAGCCGAAGAGGTGGAAGCGCCGTTCGGCGACATCGAGGAACACCGCCGGGAAGCCGCCGATCGGAACCCACGGCAGAAGCACGTAGATCGCGACGAGCACCCACGCGACAACGCGGCGGGCGGTCGTCCAGCGTCCCCGCGTATCGGCCGGATGGAGGAAGCGGCGCGAACCATCGGCGTTGATGGTGGTGACGGAATCAAGCGTGGGGCGGGAGGCGGACATGGGACTGAGAACCTGACGTTTATTGAGCGGGCTTCACGGCCCCGAGCGTTCGGCCGAGTGGCGGGCCTGATGCCCGCCCCACCATCGGCAGACAGGCACCGTTCGGATCACTTCGCGTACGGCGAGGCGACAGCGACGATCTCCTCACCGCGCTTGTGCTGGTTCATCACGTAGGCGACGACCTGCGCGATGCGTGTGTCGCCGAGCACGGGGCCCCAAGCCGGCATGCCAGGCCCGGACACGCCGGCCTTCACCGTGGCGAATACCTGCGTGGGGTTGCCACCGTGAATCCAGCCGGTGTCGGCGAGATTCACGCCGACAAGCTTCGCGTCGCCATCGCGACCGCGGAGGTCGTTGCCGTGGCAGGAGGCGCAGGTGCTCTTGTAGGTCTCGGCGCCTTTGGAAACGAACTCGGGATTCTGCGACATCTGCCAGAGATTGTCGTCGTTGAGCATGGCTACGAGTTTGGTGAGCTTCTCGGCTTCGATGCGCTGCATCTCGCGGGTGATGCGTTCGCCATCGGAGAGCACGAGGTTCGATTCGTAGTGGACAAACCAGTAGGCCACGGCGAAGGCGATCGCGCCGTAAAGTGTGAGCAGCCACCAGTTCGGGAGGCGCTTGTCGAATTCCTGGATGCCGTCGTGGGAATGCGGCCGCAGATTGTCCTCGAGGGGTTGCGGCTGGGCGGGGTCGGAGCTCATGGCGAAACGTGGGCGGGAGGGAGTGACATTAAGAAGTGCAGAGAGGAAAGCCGCGCGTCAGATCGGCGGCTTCAGCGGCGCGCGGTGCGCGCCGGGATCGGTTTCTCGGGCGCGTCGTCGAGCGCCATGGCGGCGCGGCGGGCGGCCTTCTCGCGCGGGAGGTGGAAGGCGTAGAGGTACATCAGCAACGTGCCGAGCAGGCTCAATAGGAAGAGCCCCAGCGCGAGCGAGGTCTGCCAATGTTCGGTGATGAGGCGGCGGAACATGACGAATGCGGATCGCGGAATGTGGAAAGCGGATTGCGGAATCCGGAAACACCGACGCGCTCAGTTGCGACGGGCGGAGGCGGTCGCCTCGCCCACGGCCTGCGATTTGCCGAGCTTCTGGAGGTACGCGATGAGGGCGACGAGTTCCTTCTCCGGCGCGACGAGTTTGCCGCTGTTGCGGAGGTCGAGCGCGATGGCCTTGGCCTGCGCCTCGCACTGGGCGTTGATCTCGGCCTCGGTCATCTCCGGGTACGGGACCCCGACGATGCGCTGCACGCGGAGCTTCGAGGGAAGCGCGGCGATGTTGGTGTCCTGCTCGGCGAGCCAAGGGAACGAGGGCATGTTCGAGTCCTTGTTCATGGAACGCGGGTCGATCATGTGGTCGTAGTGCCAGGCGTTGTTGTACTTGCCGCCTTCGCGGGCGAGATCCGGGCCGGTGCGGCGGGATCCCCATTGGAACGGATGGTCGTAGATCGACTCGCCGAGACGGGAGTAGTCGCCGTAGCGGAGCACGTCGGGCACGAGCGTGCGGATCATCTGCGAGTGGCAGTTGTAGCAGCCCTCGCGGATGTAGATGTCGCGGCCGGCGAGCTCGAGCGGCGTGTACGGGACCTGGATGCGGTCCTCGACGTTCTCCGGCCGGTAGGCGAGCACAGTCGGCAGGATCTGGGCGACACCGCCGATCGCGGCGGCGGCAAAGGTGAGGATCGAGAACGGGATCGCATTATCGAGGAGCTGATCGTACCACGCGCCCCACTTCGATCCTTTCGCGAGGAAATGCGCGTAGCCGACGACGATCGTGGTGATCAGGCCAAAGACGGCGACTACGCGGGAGGCGTCGTTGCCGAAGAGCCAGAGGAAGCCGAAGAGCAGCGCAAAGGTGCAGACCAAGATCGGCGCGTTGAAGAACGTGCGAATCGCGCCCATCGCGGTCGTGCCCGCGTGCGCCTCAGCCGGGTGGACCTCGACGGTGCCATTGACCGGCTCTCCGCTGCGCGCGGTCTTGAAGATGTTGTAGGCGAGCAGGACGAAGCCGCTGAGGTACATCAGGCCGCCGAAGAGGCGCGCCAGCATCATCGGCCGGATGGCCTTCAGCGTCTCGGTGAAGATCGGGTACGCGAGCGTCGTGCCGTTGTCGGTCGTGGCCAGCAGGTTGAGGCCCTGCGTGATGCCCGAGACCCACATCGCGCCCATGTACAAAAGGATGCCGGTCATCGCCACCCAGAAGTGGAGGTCGGCAAGCTTGGTGGAATGCAGCTTCGTGTTCCACAGGCGCGGGGCGAGCCAGTAGAACATACCCGCGGCCATGAGGCCGTTCCAGCCGAGCGCACCGCCGTGCACGTGGCCGATGATCCAGTCGCTATAATGCCCGACCGCGTTGACCGAGCGGATCGAGAGCAGCGGCCCCTCGAAAGTCGCCATGCCGTAGAAGGTCACGCCGGCGGCGAGGAACTTCAGGACCGGGTCGGTGCGGAGCTTGTGCCAGGCGCCACGGAGCGTGAGCAGGCCGTTGAGCATGCCGCCCCACGACGGAGCCCACAGCATGAGGCTGAAGAGCATGCCGAGGAACTGGAGCCAAGCGGGCAGCGCGGTGTTGAGCAAGTGATGCGGGCCGGCCCAGATATAGACGAAGACGAGCGACCAGAAATGGATGACCGAGAGGCGGTACGAGTACACCGGGCGCTCGGCGGCCTTCGGCATGAAATAGTACATGATGCCGAGGATCGGCGTGGTGAGGAAGAACGCCACGGCGTTGTGCCCGTACCACCATTGCACCAGCGCGTCCTGCACACCGCCGAAGAGAGGGTAGCTGTGCAGCAGCGAAGTCGGAATCGAGAGGTGATTGACGATGTAGAGCATCGCCACCGTGAGAATCGTCGCGATGTAGAACCAGATCGCGACGTACAGCGACGGCTCGTTGCGCTTCGCGAGCGTCCAGAAGAAGTTGATCGCGAAAACGACCCAGATGAGCGCGACGGCGATGTCGATCGGCCAGATGAGCTCGGCGTATTCCTTACCGCGCGTGAGACCGGCGGGAAGCGTGATCGCCGCGGCAACGATGATCAGATTCCAGCCCCAGAAATGGACCTTCGAGAGGAAGTCGGACCCCGTGCGGCAGCGGCAGAGGCGCTGCGTCGAGTAATACACGCCAGCGAACATCATGTTGCCCACGAACGCGAAGATAACGGCGTTGGTGTGCAGCGGTCGCAAGCGGCCGAAGCTGATGTATTGGAGCCCTTCGCTCTGGATCAGGCCGAACGAGATCCATTCGAGGAACTTCCCGTTCATCTGCCAGAAGTTCAGCTGCGAGGCGGCGAGCGCGCCCGCGAGCATGCCCACGATGCCCCAGACGATGGAGGCGATCATGAACCAGCGCACGGACTGGTCGTCGTACTCGATGAGGTGTTTGGGGCGCGCGTCGGCGACGGAGGTGGCGGATGAGGGCGAACTCATGGGCTGCGATGGGGCGGAGGTGGGGTTCCGGGCTGGCCGGCCGCGGTCGGAGTCTTGTGCGTCTTCGACTGCGCGGGCGCGGCCGAAGCGTCATCCTCGAGGGGAAGCAACGCGGCGCGTTCGGGCGAACCGAAGTGGAAGCGCCGGTGTTCCTTCACGAACAACGCAAGGAACACGAGCGCCAGCAACAAGCTCAGGATGACCGTGATCCAGAGTACCGGCATGGAGTGAGTAGATAGTGGTAGCGGGACCGCTGGGAGTGAAACAACGGCAAGTGCATCTTAGCCACGCGGCGATGTCGAGGCTCCGCAGATCTTGTGTAGTACGACGTAAGAATTGTTTCCACAGGTGAACCCCGGAATAAGCCGGACCATGGCACGAGGCCGGATGGAGAGGCTTCCCGGTGTAACCAAAAGATGCGGAGCGTTGGCCAATCAACGCTGCGACCGGGGCGCGAGCCTGTGCCACTATGCGCCATGCACCGCAGCTTCGTCGCCGAGCTCGCCGCCCGACGCGCCACGATCAAACAATCGTGGGAACGAAAGCTGCGCCACGAACCCGTCACCAGTCCTCTCGCCAATCCCGACACGCTGGTGCTCCTGATGGACCACACGCTGGATGATCTGGGAGCTGCACTTGCGCAGCGTTGTCGCACGTCCACACCGGAGTCGGCCGCCAATCGGGCGTTGCGCGGAGCCGGCTGCATCTGCGGGCTCAATCCCCTCCTCGCGTACTTCCGGGTCGCTGCGAGCGTGTTGCCGACGGTTATGTGCGCAGGCGCGGAACGTTGCCCCGAACTGAGCGCCACCGCCTACGCAGCGTGTTTGCAGGAAATGCAGGCCGAGCTGCATGCGCTGGCCAGCGAGGAGATCCGGGATTTCTGCGCCACGTGCCAGACGGAGATCGCCCGCGGCGGCCGGGTGGCAAGCGCGCCTCATGTTCTAGCTGGCGCGCTCGCCAAATAGGCGGCGCACGCCCAAAGCACCAGCAGGCCATCTCGACCTGATTGGCCCCGTTCAGCGGCTCGATAGTCCCGCCACCGAGTCGGCGAGCACCCGTTCGCGGTAGGACGACGGCGATTCGCCGGTGATGCTCCGGAAAACGCGGTTGAACTGGGACAGCGATTGGAAACCCACTTGGAACGCCGCCTCGCTGACGCGCACGTGGGGGTTGAGCAGGAGGTTCTTCACCTTCTCGACGCGAACCCGGGCCAAGTAGTTGGTGAACGTCAGGCCCGTGGCCTGTTTGAACATCTTGCAGAAATAATAGGCGCTCGTGTTCACCGCCTTCGCGACCTCGTTGAGGCGCAGGTCTTCGGCTTGATGCTCGTCGATGAAGCTCTTCGCCCGCTGGATCATCGGGGACTCGCCGAGCTGATCCTTCACGATGAGCTGGTTGCTGAGCGTCGCGAGATGCTGGGCGAAGATCTCAAGCAGCCGCACGATCGACTCGTACTGTTTGCGCGAGAGCACGCGGGTTTGGAAAAACGCCTCCTCGAGGCGCTTCACATCGATCTCGCTACCCCATTTCAGGACCGCCGCCGCCGCCCGGGAAAAATCGCCGTTCTGTGGTTGTTGCAACAGCACCTGTCCGGTCTGGAGGTAGGCGATCGTGTTCTCCCCCACCCGCACCGGCACGACCGTCTCACACAGACCGGCGAAACACTTCAGCGTCTTCGTCTTCAGGCCGGCTTGCTCCTCGACCTTTTTCCGCATGCTCAGACAGGCCGCACAAGACTGGTTGGTCTGGCCGAGCAGCACGCAAAACGGGTTCTGGTCCTTGCTGTCGCCCATCGCCAGATGCAACGAATCGAGCGCGCGCAAGCCCAGCGGCAAACCGGTGGTCTCGCGAAAGGCGCGCGAGTAATCCCGGAAAATGTCCGAGCGTCGGAGCAATTCGACGAGACTTTGGCTTCGCTTGGCCGGAGTGAGTTTCTCCTTCATCGAGGGCGGTGGGATCGCAGGCGCGCACGTTGCGGCGCACGGTGGGCGCGCGCAAACCAAAATCCCAAAATGTGCGCAGGGTTAACCAACGGTTGCGCAGTGCCAAAAACCACCCATCGCTACTATCGACCGCTTCATTTCAACCATGACCGCTCCCTCAACCTCCTGCAGCTGCACCATGCCTGCCGACCTCGACAACCTCATTGCCGCGGCCCTGGCCAAGGCCCCGACCAAAAACGCCAAGGTTCTCGCCTTCGTCCGCGAGAACGCCGAACTCTGCCAGCCCTCCGCCATCGAATGGTGCGACGGCTCCCAAGCCGAGTACGACCGCATGATTGAAATCATGGTCAAGGGCGGCACCGCGATTCGCCTCAACCCCGCCAAGCGGCCCAACTCCATCCTCGTCCGCTCCGACCCGACGGACGTCGCCCGCGTCGAAGACCGCACCTTCATCAATTCGATCAATCCGAAGGATGCCGGCCCGACCAACAACTGGATGGCCCCGAAGCAGATGAAGGAAACCCTCCTTCCCCTCTTCAAGGGCTCCATGCGCGGCCGCACGATGTACGTCATCCCGTTCTCGATGGGCCCGGTCGGTTCCCCGCTCGCCCACATCGGCGTCGAGCTCTCCGACTCCCCGTACGTCGTCGCCAACATGCGCATCATGACCCGTATCGGCACCGCCGTGTGGGCCGCGCTCGGCGACAAGGACTTCGTGCCCGCCCTGCACTCCGTCGGCAAGCCCCTCGCCGCCGGCGAGAAGGACGTGCCGTGGCCCTGCAACTCCACCAAGTACATCTGCCACTTCCCCGAAGAGCGTTCGATCTGGTCCTTCGGTTCCGGCTACGGCGGCAACGCCCTGCTCGGCAAGAAGTGCTTCGCCCTTCGCATCGCCTCCAACATCGCCCGTGACGAGGGCTGGATGGCCGAGCACATGCTCATCCTCAAGGTCGAGAATCCGGAAGGCCAGTCCAACTACGTCTGCGCCGCCTTCCCCTCCGCCTGCGGCAAGACCAACTTCGCCATGCTCATCCCGCCCGCCGAGATGAAGGGCTGGAAGGTCACCACCATCGGTGACGACATCGCCTGGCTCAAGCCCGGCGCCGACGGCCGCCTCTACGCCATCAACCCCGAGGCCGGCTTCTTCGGCGTCGCCCCAGGCACCTCGTACGACTCCAACCCGTCGGCGATGGACACCTGCAAGAAGGACACCATCTTCACCAACGTCGCCCTCACCGAGGACGGCGATATCTGGTGGGAAGGCATGACCAAGCAGGCCCCGGCCAAGCTCACCGACTGGACCGGCAAGGAATGGACCCCGGATTGCGGCCGCGTCTCCTCGCACGCCAACTCCCGTTTCACCGCTCCCGCCCGCAACTGCCCCTGCATCGACAAGGACTGGGAGAACCCGGCCGGCGTTCCGATCTCCGCCATCATCTTCGGCGGCCGCCGCCCGACGACCATGCCGCTCGTGTTCCAGTCGTGGAACTGGTCGCACGGTGTCTACCTCGGCGCCACCATGGGCTCCGAGATGACCGCCGCCGCCGCCGGCACCATCGGCCAAGTCCGCCGCGATCCGATGGCCATGCTGCCCTTCACCGGCTACAACGTGGGCGACTACTTCGCCCACTGGCTCTCGATGTCGAAACTCGCGAAGAACCCGCCGCAGATCTTCCACGTGAACTGGTTCCGCAAGACCGCGGAAGGCAAGTGGATGTGGCCGGGTTACGGAGACAACACCCGCGTCCTCAAGTGGATCGTCGACCGCGTCAACGGCAAGGTCGCCGCCAAGGAGTCTCCGATCGGCTGGGTACCCTTCGCCAAGGACATCGACATCGCCGGCATGAAGGACTTCGACACCGCCAAGCTCGAGGCCGCCCTCGCGATCAACGTCGACGAGTGGAAGAAGGAAGTTGTCGGCCACGAGGAACACTTCGTGAAGCTCTACGCCTCGCTCCCGAAGGAACTTGTGTTCCAGAAAGAGCTCCTCGCGTCCCGCCTCTGATCGTCACCACGATCTGAATCTCGAAGCCCGGTGCGCCATGTGCGCCCGGGCTTTTTTTTTGCGCCGGCTGGAGGGGGGATGGGCCGTCGCGGGTTTGACCGCCCCATCTCATTCGGCCGATAGTCCCCCCCCACCACCGCGATGCCCCACCCGCCTCCCGGTCCCGCCTAGGATTTGGCGTCGTCACTGTCGCAATCGTCGCCGCCGGCTGGCTGTTCGGCGCTCTGCTGGCGACAGGACAAGACGCGCCGCCGCCTGGTCAATGCGGATTAAAATGCCGCATCAGTGCGGACTATTTCTCCCCATGGTTTGAGCGGGGGAAGGAGGTGTGGAGGAAGGGGGCAGGCACCTCTGCTTTGAGAGGTGCCGGTC
>DATGXO010000246.1:0-14381 GCA_035298965.1 Opitutaceae bacterium
CGGCTGTCACTGCGGGCTGTCCGCCCACGTCATCCGACTCGTCCGCCGCAGCGCGCACGCTCTGCGCCGCGCCGGTTTCGCGCGCGTGCCGTACTGCCACTAGACGGCACGCGCCAGATACCGTTCAGCGCCGCGCCCGCAGAGCGATCACGACGATCTGCAACGGCTTCTTCGTGGCCCAGTCGCCCTGCACATGCCACTGCGCGATCTTCGTCATGTCGAAACCCGGCACCAAGCCGCCGTGCTCACCAGCCGCCGCCTGGAAATTCGCGAGCGGCACCCGGTACCACACCGGCTGCCGTGGCGCGACCTGGTCGATGCGGATACGCGCACTCGTCATCGTGCCATCGGAATCGTTGAGCGCCAACGTCAGCTCCGGCACCTCGTTGAGCTGGCCGCTCGCGATCGCCACATCCACATAACTCATGCCGCTCAGGTCGAATGGCGCGGGCGCGTTGACGCAGAAGCCGCCATCCCCCTGCGCACCCTTGCCGCCCAGCACGACAACGCCGTCCTTCGACGGATTCAGGTGGTCCCTCCAGGTGCCATAGCCGGTCACGGTCGTCGCCCCTTTGCGGAGATCGGCGAGCAACTGGCCGCTCCGGGCGGTCGGCTGCGGAGCGAGGTCGGTATCGGTGTCGGTGGAGTCATCGGCGTGGGTCGGAGCCACGGTCGCAAGCAGCGCAGCCGCGACACTCAGCGCGGAGGCATGGGAACGGAGGGTACGCAACGAGATCATGTTCTGGGGGGGTACGGGAACACACGGGGGGCCTCCGCGTTCATCGCGGGTTGGTCCTCCGCGCAGGTCAGACCTCATGGACCGACGCCCCGCAAGCCAACCCGAAACAGCCTCTCCCGTTGGGCAATGTGCTGCATTTCCGGAGTTTTGACGTTCTGACGCCGCATCGCGGAGCCCATCACGGGTCCGGAGCCACCAGCCCCAGCACGACGGCCGGCGCTACGCCCAGCTTTCCTGCGCGCGTGCTGTCCCGCGGACAGCACGCGCCGGACTCGCGCTCAGCGCCGTGCCCGCAGTGCGATCACCGCGACCTGCAGCGGCTTCTTCGTCGCCCAGTCGCCCTGCACGTGCCACTGCGTGACCTTCGTCGCGTCGAAGCCCGGCACCTTGCCGCCGTACTCGCCGATCGCCGCGTGCAGGCTGGCGATCGGCACCCGGAACCACACCGGCTGACCGGGCGTAATCTGGTCGATGCGGATCCGGGCGCTGGCCTGCGTGCCGTCGCCATCGTTCAACGCGACCGACATCTCCGGCGTCTCGTTGGTCTGGCCGATCGCCAACGCGACTTCGACATACGTCATGGTGCTCAAATCCACCGGCGCCGACGGATCGCCGCAGAGACCGCCGTCGCCCTGCGCGCCCTTCGTACCGAGGACAACCACGCCATCCGCGGTGCGGTTGAGCCGATCTTTCCACGAACCGTAGCTGTAGACCGGAGTCGTTTCGCCGCGCAGGTCGGCGAGCAATATCCCGGTCGGCGCGCCCGGCTGCGCAGCAGCAGCGGTCTCATCGGCGCGTGCCGACGGCGTCGCCACAAACAAAGACGCCGACGCGATGCTCGTCGCAACGGCCCAGGATCGGATGGTACGTGACGGATTCATGTTCTCGGGGTGGTGCAGGGGTCACACGGGCGGGCGCCGCGTTCGTCGCGTCGATAGCCGCCGCGCTCGCCCGCAGGTTCGCCGCCTCGCGCAAGAAAGCCAACCTCCGTCTCTCTCCCGCGGCCGGCTTCGCCGCCCCTGCAACAGCGAAGCCTGCGGCGCCGACGCGTTACTGCTCGAGGAACTCCACTGCGTCGAAGCCGCTAGCATCGCGCGTCAGCAGCACTCGGCGACCGCGCAACGCGGCCTCCAGCTGCGCATCGGAGATGATCTCGCAAGGCGAGGTCGCCACCGGACGCGGCGCCGCCGCGAACTCCGGCGCCAAACGACCGCCCGCCGCGGGACGGAGCCACCAGAGCCCCACCGCAAGCGCGGCCGCCGCGCCCACTCCGAGCGCACCTGAACGGACGCGTCGCCGCCGGCGTACCCGTCGGGCCGATTCGCGCGCAGATGCGGCGAGCGGGCCGGCCGCCCAGTCCTCGTGGAAAAGCTCGGCGACAAGCCGATCGAGTTCGTGATTATCGCGCTTCTGCATGGTCGCGTTGATCGGTGACGAATTGCTCGCGCAGAGCGGAACGGGCGCGGGTGAGACGGGACTCGGTTGCCTTCACGGAGAGGCCGAGACGCGCCGCAATCGTCTCCACCGTCTCGGCACGCAGGTACTTCGCCTCGAGCAGCGCGCGGGCGGCCGGGTCGATTCTCGTCAGGCTTTCCTCGATCCGGGAAAGCATGCCGTCGTCATCGACGGTCACGCCCTCCTCCGCGAGTTCCAGCGGCTCCTCGCGCCACCGCCGCAGAAACGCGGCGAGACGACCCTCGCGCCGCTGGAGATCCGTCAGCGCCGAAGTCGCCACCCGTCGCGTCCAACTGCGCCACATGAGCGGCTCCGCGCACGGTCGCACATGGCGGCCGATCCGCAGATAGGCGTGCTGCAACGCCTCAGCGGCGAGGTGCGCGTCGCCGCGCGTGACCGCCAGCAGATGGCGGAACAACCGCGGGCCGCAGCTCTCGTGGAACTGCTGCCAGGCGGCGTTCGAGCCCTGCTGCATCCCGGTCGTCATCGCGTGTAACGCGCGACTCTCCTCGTCGGGCGACTCCATCGCTCGCGCACCGGCACCCGTTACGGTTTCGCAGCCGGCGCAGCGGCCGCCGGCGACTCGGGCGCGGGTGCCGAAAGAGCACGCACGATCTCGTCGGCCACCATGCAGGCTTGGCCAGATCCGCTCACGAGCAGCAACTGCGTGCCGGGATGAAACTGGATGCGCAGCTCCTTCGGGTCGTGCTGCGGGTCGAGCGCCCACGCCGCCTGGATCGCGGCAGCGATCGCGGTCTCATCCGCGCCGGGCGCTAGTTTGCGCAGCGGATAGCTCTTCAACCACGAAGTTGGTGGCCCGCCGACCGGACCGGGCTGACGCGAAAGCACGTAGATCGGCGCCGAATAGTGGTTCGCGTTGCCGGCCTTGGACACCGTGTAGCCTTGGTTCCGCAGCAACATCGAAACGGCATTCGCCAACGCCTCATTATCGGCGCTTCGGAGCTCAAAAGGCGGCAGCGCCGTCGCCATGTCCGCGCGTTCTCCAATGAGGTTGAAAGTGAGCCCTCCGCCCTGCCGCACCATTTCGACCAGATCCGCGACCGAGCCGCCGGGAAACTTGAGATTTACCCCGGAGAGCGTCGCCGGGTCAGGCAGAGCCAAAGGCCGAACCGGCGGAATCGGCGGAGCGGCCGGGGCGACATCGGCGCGCAGCGCGAGGAGGCCGAGGGAAGTGGCCGCGAGCACCGCGGCGAGACGGAACGGGGTAAACGAGGTACGCATGGCAATGGTGTTGGACATCATCAATACGCGCGACGACCTGAAATCCTTCTCATCGGATCCCCGAACCGGGCACCTGCCCGTCGCGGCTGCCGCTATTCAGGTGTATTTACCTAAAGTTTCCCTACACCGGACCGTTGTTTCGGTCTCCAGCCGACAAACGGTCCACGCCGCTTCGGCTTCGTTGCATGAAGATCGGAACCGAGATCCTTCTCATCGCCTTCGCGGCGATCTCAGCCACCGCCGCGGCCGGCTTGGCGATCCAGAACCGCATCATCCGCGACCAAGGAATCGAACTGACTCGTGACGCCATGCGGGCCGCCATCGTCGAGGCGGAGAACGTCCGCACCACCATCTCCGGGCTCGGCGACAGAGGCGCCTTCGATCGCGAGAAGCTCCTCGCTGATTACCGCCGCGGCCGCGACCTGCACTCCGCCACCCTCTATCAGACCATCCCGGTCGTCGCCGCCTGGAACGCCATCCAGAAGGTGGCCGACGACAATGGCTGGCAGTTCCGCGTCACCAAGAACCATGCACGCAACGAGAAGAACAGCCCCAGCCCCGACGAGGCGCGCATCCTCGAGCTCCTGGAACGCGGCGACATGCCCGAGTATTTCTCCGTCGACCGCGGGGCGAACAAGATCGTGCTCGCCCGTCCCATCCGCCTCACCGCCGATTGTCTCACCTGTCATGGCGACCCGGCCCACAGTCCCTCAGGCGACGGCAAGGATGTCATCGGCTTCCGCATGGAAAACTGGCACGAAGGCGAGGTCCACGGCGCTTTCATCCTCCACGCCTCGCTCGATCACGTCGACGAGGTGGTCCGCGCCGGTTTCGGCCACACCCTGCTCTGGACCCTGCCTGCCGCCCTGCTCGTCGGAATCGGAGTCACCCTTTATTCCCGCCGCCGCATCGTCCGGCCGCTCGCAGAGTCGATCGTGATCATCGACGCCGCCAGCGCCCAAGAAGCCGCCACCTCGAGCGAAATCTCCGCCGCCTCGCAACGCCTCGCCGAAGGAGCCAGCGCACAGGCGGCCTCTCTCGAGGAGAGCAGCGCCACATTGGAGGAGATCTCAAGCATGGCGCACCGCTCCGCCGAACACGCCGGACAAGCCGAGGCGCTCGCGGCCGAGACCCGTTCGGCCGCCGACTCCGGCAATGCTGCGATGGCCGACATGCTCCACGCCATGCAGGAGATCAGGGCCGCCTCGGAAAACATCGCCAAGATCCTCCGGTCCATCGACGAGATCGCCTTCCAGACCAACCTCCTCGCGCTCAACGCCGCCGTCGAGGCCGCGCGCGCCGGTGAAGCCGGAGCCGGCTTCGCCGTCGTTGCCGACGAAGTCCGCGCCCTCGCACAGCGTTCCGCCGTCGCAGCCAAGGAGACCGCCGAACGTATCCACGACTCGATCCACAAGAGCGAGCAAGGCGTCGCCGTCAGCGGCCGCGTGCACGCCAGCCTCGAGGAGATCGCCACCAAGGCCCGTCGCATGCACGAACTGGTGCGCGAGATCGCCGGCGGTTCCCGCCAGCAAAACGCCAGCGTCGCGCAGGTGAATGAAACCGTCCGCCGCCTGGACCAGGTCACGCAGACCAGCGCCGCCGCCGCGGAGGAGTCTGCCTCGGCCTCGGCCGAGCTCGACGCCCAGTCGCACCAGCTCAAGGCCGCCGTCGAGCGGCTCGTCGCTCTGGTCTCGGGCTCCCGACGGGCCGCGCAGAACAGCGCCGCACCTCACACGAAGCCGCAGGACCGCGGCTGAAGCGTGACAGCGCGCAGCCTTCCGCACCCGTGGAGTGCTGCCCTCCGCCGGCGGTGAAACCAGGCGCAAGGCACGCCGTCCGGCCGCCCGCGCCGCATAGGCCTCGGAACCCTGAACCGTCGCCCCGGCACGCGCGTTTTCCGGGATTTCCAACCGAGCGCCGGCCTGAAACAACTCCCGCCACATGCCGGAACCTCTCCAGATCGCCATCGTCGGCGGCGGCGCCGCGGGCTTCTTCGCCGCTATCACCTGCGCCGAGGCTTTGGGTGCGCGCGGCCGCGTGACGATCTTCGAAGCGACGCTGAAACCCCTTACAAAGGTCCGCATCTCCGGCGGCGGACGTTGCAACGTGACCAACGCTCGCACCGACCCGCGGGAGCTCGTCGCGCATTATCCGCGCGGCGGACGCGAACTGCTCGGGCCGTTCCACCGCTTCGGTCCGCGCGAGACGATCGCCTGGTACGACGCGCGCGGCGTGCCGCTCGTGACCCAGCCGGACCTCTGCCTCTTTCCGGTCAGCGACAATTCCGCGACCGTGATCGACTGCCTGCTCGGCGCCGCACGCGCCGCCGGCGTGACGCTGCGCACGCAGAGTCCCGTGAAGCGCCTCGCGCACGACGGCGCCCGTTTCGCGCTCACGCTCGGCACTGGCGAAACGTTTGCCGCCGACCGCGTCCTGCTCGCGACCGGCGGCGCGAAAGGGCTCGATCTCGCCGCGGCGCTCGGCCACCGCGTCGAGCCGCCGGTGCCGTCGCTCTTCACGTTCCGCATCGCCGACCCGCGTTGCACCGCGCTCGCCGGCATCGTGCTGGAGGAGGCGGTGGCCTCCGTGCCCGGGACTCGGTTACAGGGAGCTGGTCCGCTCCTTTTTACGCATGAAGGCCTGAGCGGGCCGGCGATCCTGCGACTCTCCGCTTGGGGCGCGCGCGAACTCGCGGCGCGCGAGTACAAGTTCACGGTCGCGCTCAACTTCGTGCCGCCGCTCACCACGGCCACCGCCGCGGAAAAACTTGGCGCGCTGCGCGCGACGCACGGCCGCAAGCAACTCCACACGTGGAGCCCGCTCGAGCTGCCGCAGCGCCTCTGGGAACAGCTCGTCGCCGCCAGCGGCGCCCGCGCCGGCGTGACATGGGCCGAGGCACCGGCCGCGGTCGTGCAGACGCTCGCGCGGCTCGCCACCGCGAGCGAGTTTCCCGTCTCGGGCAAGGCGATCAACCGAGACGAGTTCGTCACCTGCGGCGGCGTGAGCCTGCGCGAGGTGGACTTCCGCACGATGCAAAGTCGCGTGCGGCCGGGGCTGTTTTTCGCCGGCGAAGTGCTCGACATCGACGGTCTCACCGGCGGCTTCAATTTCCAGGCCGCCTGGACGACCGGCTGGCACGCCGGCACCGCGATGGCGGCGGTTGAGTAGCGCGTGGGGCGCGTCCTCGAAGTTGCCAGCGATTGAGGCAGAACCGGAGGTCATCAGCCGAACCGGGCGTTCGCGCCGGACGACCGCCACACGTGCAACTTCGCACTACGGTGAAGTCGGACGTTCCCCGCTTTGCGGCCGGGCACAGCGGGCGTATCGTTGAGCATGCACGACACGTCCGCCCCACAGCCCTTCGCCGCACCGGCCGTCGTCCCGGCTCTGGCCAACATCCGCAACCTCCTGGGCGAAGGCCCGATCTGGCACACACGCTCCGGCCGCCTCTACTGGGTCGATATCGCCGGCCACAAGGTCCACGCGTACGAGCCCGCGACCGGGCGCACGCTGACGGCGTTTGTGGGCGAATCAGTGGGCACGATCGTGCCCACGCGGCGGCGCGAGGTGCTCGTCGCGTTGCAGCGTCGGTTCGCGTTTCTCGATCTCACGGAGGCACGGCTCACGCCGTTCCCGGTCGAGCCGTTGTTGGCGGAGAATCAGCGGTTCAATGACGGCAAATGCGACTCCGCGGGCCGGCTCTGGGTCGGCTCGATGGACACCGGGGCCGCTCCGGGCGAAGGCATCCTCTGGCAACTCGGCACCGATCTCCGGCCGGAGCCGCGGCGGCGTGGCTACACGATTCCGAACGGCATCGCGTGGAGCCTCGACGGCCGCGTGCTCTACCACGCGGACTCCTCGATGCGGCGCGTCGAGTCCTTCGCGTTCGATCCGGTCGACGGTGCGCTCTCGGCGCCGCGCACGTTGCGGGAGTTCGCGCCGGTCGACGGCGTGCCCGACGGTATGACGATCGATGCCGCGGGGCACCTTTGGATCGCGCTCTGGGGCGGCGGCAAGGTCGTCTCGGTCGACTCCGTCAGCGGTGCGACACGCGCGGAGATCGCGCTGCCGGTGGCGAACCCGAGCGCGTGCGCGTTCGGCGGACCGTCGCTCGACACGCTCTACATCACCTCGGCGCGCATCGGTCTGGGCGCGGAGGAGTTCGCGGCGCAGCCGCTCGCGGGCGCGGTGTTCGAGGTGCATCCCGGGGCGGTCGGCATGCCGTCGTACGAGTTCGGCGGCTGAAGGACTCGCGCCGGCGCCCGTGCTCAGAGTTCGGCGACGAGCGCCGCCCCTGCCGCAGGCGCGGGAAAAAAGCGCGATGTCGCCCGGCGGCTTCAGCCCGCCTGGGTGTCGCGCGGGCCGACCTTGCGCTCGATCAGCGGCAGCATCACGCCGCGGCGGAAGAGCGTCACCTGCCCTGTGCTCGACGAGACGACGATCGACACGCAGTCCGTCTCGACCGAAATCGCGGCCGCGGCGGCGTGGCGGGAGCCGAGGCCGCTCGGCAGCGGGTGGTCCTTGTCGGCGGCCTGAAGGAGCGTGCCGGCGGAGCGTACGACGCCGTCGCCGCGGATGATGAACGCGCCGTCGAGCGAGGAGAACTCCTTGATCGTCTCGTCCATGAACGGGCTGAGGATGTTCTTGTCCTCATCCTTGTAGCCGAAGAACGGGTTCATCACGAGCGGCTTGCTCATGCGCTCGACCTTCGCCGTGTCGCCGATGACGAAGAGGCAGCCCACCGGGCGGCCTTCGCGGCCCTCGGCGGAGAGCTCGGTGGCGACCGCGATCACGCGCTCGAGCACCTCGGGCTTCACATCGGGCGGCAGCAGGTCGGGCTGCCCGGAGAGCAGCGCCTGGAATTCGCGCTCCACGTCGACGACGACGATCGTGTCGAACTGGTTGCTGTCGGCGATGCCGCCGACGCAGCAGAGGCGGTCGTTGAACTTGAACCAGCCGCGTGAGAGGCCGACGAGCATCGCGCTGCGCAGCTGGGCGAAACGGCTCGTCGAATACGCCTTCACCTGGATGATGCGGGCGAAGCGTTCCTGGAGGAGGTTGGCCTCGACCGCGTCGCTGGTCACGAGCGTGGTCGGGATCGCGGGGAACGGTTTCGAGAGCGCCGCGGTGCTCGTGCAGGTGTCGCCGAAGACGACCACGCCCTGGCAGGCGGTGCCGCGGGCGATGCGCTCGGCGTGGCGGAGCACGGTGCGGTTGACGCGGCTGTGCTGGACCGGCACGGGCTGCACGGCGATGCCGCCGAAGCCGACGTTGAGCTGGTGGAAGACGTCGTCGATCGAGGGCGAGAAGACGAGCCGCTCGATGAAATCACGGTCCTTCATCAGCCGCGCGATCGTGGCAAGGACCTGCAGGTAATCGCGTGCGCGTTCGTCGGCCAGGAGGAGGATGATGAGCTTGATGTTCTCGTCTTCCTTGAGTCCGTCGTAGCGGATGCCGGCGGTGCTCCGGCCGACGGCGAGCATGTAGCGCCGTTTCATGCGGGTGCGCACATGCGGCAGCGCCACGCCGAAACCGAGGTACGTCGTCATCGTGCTCTCGCGTTGCAGCAGGCTCTTCAGCAGCGCGTCGCGATTGAGGTCACGATTGCTCTTGGCGGAACTCTCCAGCAGCTCCCGCAGTGCGCCCGTGAGATCGGCGCTCTGAAGTTCGACGACGCGTTTGCGGGAGATAAAGCGGTCGAGTCGCATTGGGGGTCGTCAGGTGCCACCGTGTGCCGGGGCCGGGTCAGCGCTCCCAATCGAGCGCGCCCTTTTTCCATTCGTAGAGGAAGCCGAAGACGAGCAGGCCGATGAAGAACAGCGCCGGGAGCAGCACCGGAATTCCCCACGAGAGAAACTCGCGGTAGATGAACGTCCAGGGCAACAGGAAGACGACTTCGACATCGAAGAGGATGAACAGCAGCGCGGTGAGGAAGAACTTCACCGAAAGGCGCGGGTGGATCTTGCCCTTCACAGGCACGCCGCACTCGTACGCGCTGTCCTTGATCCGGTTGCGACGCAGGCGGGCGCCGAAAATGTGGCTGGCCACGATGATGCCCACGCCCATCGCGGCAGCGAGGACGAGTTGAAGGAGAACCGGGAGGTAAGCGGGTAGCGCTGACATCGCGGGCTACTCTCCTTCGCCGAAACGCAAACTCAAGGGCAATGTGCCTGCGCCGCCGCGGACGGCGCGCGGGCGCATCGGGCGGCTGCACACGCCGCCGAGCGGACGCCACCTAAGGCCGTCGCCACTGCACCGAGGCGGGCGATGCGGAGCCGACGCCGAGGCGCTCGCAATACTCAAGCAGGCGCCGGTCGTCGCCCATGATCGGGACGAACCTGTCGTGCTTCCGCGCGGCGTTGATGCGTTCGAGCATCAGTGCATCGAGCAACACCGGATCGGCGCTGAGCCAGAGCCGCGGCTCGGAGACGGTGTAGAGCGAATGGAACAGCGGGCCGCCGATGTACTGGTAGCACTGGAGGCTCACGAGGGTGAATTTCCACGTTTCCCGCAACTCGGGGATCGCCGCCATCTCGGCGACGGCGGCGGGGGCGTTGGCGGGACTACGGAAGAAACGCTGGGTGTTGCTGGCGTTCCAGAGCGTGGCGTTGACGAGCGCACCGTTGATGCCGAGCACCGGGTGATCGCTGTAGACGGGCAGGTTGATCCAAAAATCGGCTTCGAGAAACAGGGGCGTCGCCAGGAAGCTCTTGCGGTCGGCCGCGACCGAGCCGCCCTGCTCGTCCTCCGGAGCGGATTTCTGCTCGAGCACGCCGGGGGCGAAACGCGCCGGCAGCGGGCTGTCGTAGAACCACTGCGTGTCGTAGAACTTTCCCGACTCGAGCACGAACACCGGGTGGTCGGCGTAGCTGTTGCCGCCCTTGCTCAGCGCCGGCAGGAATCCCGATTCGCGCAGGCGCATCTGGTTCAGACCGACGAGAAAGATCTTCTTGGTCTCGAAACCGCGCCGCTCCAGCGCGGCGATCACGGCGCGCACGAGCGCTGGCGGCGTGTTCAGACCGGGACCGGAGTCGGTGTAGATCTTTAGGCCCACGCTACCGCGCGCGCCCGGGCGCAGTGAGTCGGCACCGTGCCGCGCTTCGAAATCGGCGAACAGGCGCTCGACCGCATCGTGGTAGGCCGCATCGCCGAAATCCGGCAGCGCCGTTTCCCAGACGACCGGCTCGGGCGGCGGGATCGGCGCCGGCTCCGTCGTGGGAGCGGCCGCGGCGGCACTCGCGACGAGGCACGAGAGCAACGACCAGAGCAGACGAGACAACCGGGAGCGTGGCATGGCGAGGGGCGGGATTCTTGACAGCGGATTTTCGGGGATGGAAGGTTAAACCCCGCCGGAAAGACACGCACGACGTCCAGGCGTGCCGTCCGGTTTCACCGCCCACCATGCCGATGATCAAACCCGCGAGCATCCGCGACCTGAAGTCGCGGGTGAACATCGTCGACATCGTCGGCGGCGTGGTGTCGCTACGCAAGGCGGGCGCGAGCTTCAAGGGCCTGTGCCCGTTCCACAACGAGAAGACGCCGTCGTTTCACGTCTCGCCGGACCGCGGGCTCTACAAGTGCTTCGGCTGCGGCAAGGGCGGCGACAGCATCTCGTTCGTGATGGAGACGGAGCACCTCGGTTTCACCGAGGCGGCCGAGACGCTCGCGCGGCGTTTCAACATCCCGCTCGAGTACGAGGAAGGCGGCCCCACGCGCGAGGAGCGCTCGCTGCGGCAGGAGCTCTACGATCTGCACGAGCGCGCGGCGGAGTTGTTCCACGAAGCGCTGAAGGGCGCGGCTGCGATCGGGACGTTCATGCGCGGCTATTGGACGGAGAAACGCCGGTTCCCGCTCGAACTCGCCGACGAATTCAAGATCGGCGCGGTCGACGAGTCCGGCGGCGGGCTCGCGGCGTTGCTGGCGAAGCAGAAGTACTCGGAGGAGGCGTTCCGGCAGTGCGGGTTGTTCTTCGTGCGCGAAGGCGCGCCGTTCTCAGTCGGCGCGCTCAAGCACCGTTTCCGCGGGCGGTTGATGATCCCGATCCGCGACATCCAGGGCCGCGTGGTCGCGTTCACCGCGCGCCAGACCGATCTCACGCCCGCCGACGACCCGGCGCGCGAAGCGAAATACGTCAACTCGCCCGAGACGCCGATCTTCACGAAGGGCGAACTGCTCTTCAACCTCGACCGCGCGCGCACGCACAGCGGTGAAGCGCCGTTCGTGATGGTCGAGGGCCAGCTCGACGCGATGCGTTGCTGGCACGCCGGCCTGAAAACCGTCGTCGCGCCGCAGGGCACCGCGATCACCGAGCGGCAGCTCCACCTGCTCCACCGGCTCAACCCGCGCCTCGAGTGCTTCCTCGACGGCGATTCGGCCGGGCGCAAGGCGGCCTTCCGGCTCCTGCCGCTCGCGCTCAAGGTCGGCATGGAGGTGAAGTTTCTCCAGCTCTCCGTCGGCAAGGACCCCGACGAACTATTCCGCGACCACGGCATGACCGCCTACGAGGAGCTCCGCGGCCGCGCGCTCGACGGCATCACATTTGCCTGCCGCGCCATTTTGCCCGATCCGACCAACGCCTCCGCGCTCGACCGGCAGGAAGCGGTGAAACAACTCTTCGAGATCATCGCCAACAGCTCGTCCGAGACCGCGTTGGAAAGTTACCTCACGCAGATACAACGCGAGCTCCGGCTCGGTCGCGGCGTGTTGGCGGACTTCGAGACCTTCCGTCGCAGCGCGCGCGGTGGCGGCATCGCGCTCGACCAGCAAGCGCCGGCTACACCCGACTCCGGCGTAACCGAGACCTACCGTCCCGTCGGCGCCGAGGAACACCTGCTCCTGCTCTGCCTGCACCACGAGGAGCTCGGCCCACCGCTCGCCACGCTCATCCAGCACGACTGGATCGACGACACGTCCATCCCCGGCCGTCTGCTCAACCGCGCCTTGGCCGCGTTCCACGACCTCGATTGGCCCGGCCGCGACGAGGTCATGTCGCTCGCCCACGATGAAGAGGAGCACGCCGTGCTCACCAAGCTGCTTTTCGTCCCCCCGCGCGAAGACGATCCCATCAAAGTCGCCAACGAGGGCTTGCGCCTGCTCCATCAACGATTTATCCGCCGGCAGCTTGACCAAATCGGACTTGAAATAGCCTCCAATCGACCGGACAGTGAGTCTGACTCTTTCCTTCTTCTGAAGAAAAAGGCCGATCTGATCCGACAGTCCAAACATCCGCCGCAGCTCTCTGCCCACCACTAGTCTATGCCGCGCAAAGCCAAGCCCGAAGAGGCTATTCCTGAGTCGCCGAAAAAGAACGCCGTCATTGCCGATCCCGCCAAGGACATCGATTTGACGGCCGCCGGCGGCGACAAGGACAACCTGCCAGGCAACGTAAACGACAAGATCCGCCAGCTCATCCGTCAGGCCAAGGAGCAGGGCTATCTCACGTTCGACGACATCAACGAGGCGCTGCCCGAGGCCGTCGACAACCCCGAGGAGATCGAGAACGTCATCTCCATTCTTCAGAACCTCGAGATCGACATCCTCGATCCCGACGAGGTCGAGGGTTTCAAACAGAAGCAGGAGGAGGCCGAGGAGGAGGAAACTCGTTACTCGCAAAACGACATCCTCGACGATCCCGTCCGGATGTATCTCAAGCAGATGGGCCAGGTCCCGCTGCTGACACGCGAGCAGGAAGTCGAAATTTCCAAACGCATCGAGAACGCCGAACTCAACGCCCAGGAGGCGCTCTTCGAAGCCGCCATCTGCGGCAAGTTCATCGCCGAGCTCGGCGACAAGCTCCTCAAACGCGAGGAACGCTTCGACCGCGTCGTCATCGACAAGAAGATCGAGAGCCGCGACGCGTATTTCAAAAACCTCCCCAAGCTCGTCGAGACGACGCAGCACGGCGAGGAAGGCTGCGCCGAGGCGTGGGACGAGTACCTCAAGGCCAAGGGCGAGCCCAACCGCAAGAAGGCCCACGCGAAGTTCAAAAAGCGCGAGTCCGCGCTGCGCGCCAACTTCTCCAAGTTCTACTTCAAGCTGAAGGTCTACGAGGAGTTCCTCGAGTCGCAGGAGGATCTCTTCGAAGAGATCCAGCGCTGCTTCGACCAACTCGAGGCCGCCAAGCACCCGAAGACCAAGCGCGACGCGCAGATCGACGCCAAGGGCATTCAGGCCCGCCTGCACGAGATCGAGAACGAGCAGCGCATCGCGCCGACCGAGCTCATGGAGCTCATCAAGAAGTGCCGCCACTGGGTCCGCGAGGCGCACAAGGCCAAGACCGAGATGGTCGAGGCCAACCTCCGCCTCGTCATCTCGATCGCGAAGAAGTACACGAACCGCGGCCTCTCCTTCCTCGACCTCATCCAGGAGGGCAACATGGGCCTCATGAAGGCGGTCGAGAAATTCGAATACCGTCGCGGCTACAAGTTCTCCACCTATGCCACGTGGTGGATCCGCCAGGCCATCACCCGCTCGATCGCCGACCAGGCGCGCACCATCCGCATCCCGGTGCACATGATCGAGACCCTCAACAAGGTCATGCAGGTCCAGAAGCAGCTCCTCCAGGAGTTCGGCCACGAGCCGACGCCGGAGGAGGTCGCCGAGGAGATGCAGCTGCCCGTCGAGCGCGTGCAGCAGATCATGAAGATGGCGCAACAGCCCATCTCGCTGCACGCGCCGGTTGGCGACGAAGGCGATGTCAGCGTCGGCGATTTCATCGAGGACAAATCGGCGGAAAATCCGTCGGACGTGACCAGCTACAGCCTGTTGAAAGAGAAGCTCGGAGACGTGTTGACCACGCTCACCGAACGCGAACGCAAGATTCTCGAAATGCGCTTCGGCCTGATTGACGGCTACGAACGTACGCTCGAGGAAATCGGCAAGATGTACAACGTCACCCGCGAGCGCATCCGCCAGATCGAAGCCAAAGCGCTGCGCAAGCTGCGTC
>DATGXO010000247.1:0-5158 GCA_035298965.1 Opitutaceae bacterium
AAAACCCTGCGCTCTTTGCGTTCCTTGCGTAAACCTCGCCTTGCGTCGTCCGTCCTCCGCGCCTTTGCGCCTCCGCGCGAGCCTTTCCGAGAGTGGTTCCAACCTTGCGTGTATTACAAAACGGCCTCGGTCGGTCCCATCTGCCTTTGCGTGATGGATTTCCTGCCTCCCGGAACCGCGTTCCGGCGCCCCGACCTGAGTTCCCCGGCGATGGAAACGCGATCCAAGCACCGCAGACTCCATTCCCCAATGAAGAGAATGCGTTCCGAGTACTTCGAAGCCAATTTCCAGCAGATGGAAATGCATTCTGAAGCGGTGGAAACGCGTTACCCGAGGGCGGGAATGCGTTTCCCATTGAACGGAACGCATTTCCTATTGAGGGAAACGCGTTACCCGAAGGTGGAAATCCGTTCCCTATTGAAGGAAACGCATTCCCTATTGAGGGAAACGCGTTACCCGAGGGTGGGAATGCGTTTCCCATTGAAGGGAACGCATTTCCTATTGAGGGGAATGTGTTACCCGAAGGTGGAACCGCGTTACCCGCTTCGGGAAATGCAATACCCCGTCCGGGGATGGCGATACCCGATGTGGGGAATGCATTTCCCATTGAAGGGATTGCATTCGCCGTTGGTGGGAACGCTTTCTTGATAGAAGGGAACGCGTTCCCCATCCGTCGGAGGGTCCGGACTGAAGGGGTCATGTCTTAACTTTTGACAAGGCGCTTGTTCGATCCAACCGCCCCCTACTCGACCACGAACGCCTCCATCACCGGGCCGGACTGCCCGGGCAGAAGCTCGGAGCTGGAATTGAGAAGTGAGGATGCGAACCCGCGCTATCGGCCGGAGGCATCAAGCGTCTGCCCCCGTCAGCCTGACTTCTATTTCCTAGCTTCTAGCTCCAACCTTCTCCTCCGCCCTCACCGCGCCGACGGACAGTTAGCGAGCATCGAGGAGCGGATAGCGAAGAGGACGGCCCAGAGCGGATCAGAGCAGAAGCGAGGAGCTAGAATCTAGAAGTTAGGACACGATCCCGAACTGCCGGAGCGAGACTACTGCCACCCGTCGTCTGTCCTCCGATCACCGTCTTCCATCGCCCGCCATCTGTCATCGATCGTCCGCTCGCCGCCGTATCGGAGGCGTTCCTCGCCGGAGATTCTGCTGCACAGAAGTACGCGTACCGCCGATCCGGATCAGCATCCATCAGTGTGCATCAGTGGTTTCACTGTGCAGCGCCGAGTAGATTCGGACGACAGAACGCGCACGATTCCCCGCCCGCCCTTTGTCTTCAGAACCGCACATTGAGTTGCACCGCGAACTGCTCGGTGAGGCTCGCCCGGGCGGGGGCTTCGTGGCGCAGGCTATATTGCAGCTTGATCTGCGTCTGGGTGGTGAAGCGCCAGGTCGGCGCCACATCGAGCCGCCAGGTCTGCCGGCCCCAACGCACGGACTCTCCGGCGGAGTTCGTCACGCGCCCGAAGAACTGTTGGTTCCACCGGACCGCGGCCGAGAACCGCGGGGTGAAACGGTACTTCGCCTCGATATAGCCGGCGACGGTGTCGAGGTCCGCCACGCCCGGCATGGCGAAGCGCGCGGCGTAGAT
This sequence comes from Opitutaceae bacterium, assembly GCA_035298965.1. Lineage (GTDB taxonomy): Bacteria > Verrucomicrobiota > Verrucomicrobiia > Opitutales > Opitutaceae > CAJCBL01. The sequence goes on from DATGXO010000247.1 coordinate 1,600, forward strand.
CTCGGCCCAGAGCTGGGACTTCCGCCACGCGTAACTCAGGTCGTGCGCGATCACGGTCTGGCGGTAGTCGTGACGATCGATGCCGGCGGGAAACCGCGAATGCGGCGAGCGATCAAGGTATTCGCCGCGGCTGCATGAGAAGCCGAGATTCCACGCCGGGCTCGGCCGCCAACCCACCCGCGCGCTCACGGTGGGCCGTTCCACGCCGCCGAAACCCTGGTTCCAGCGTTCGGGCCGGGCGGAGAGGTTCGTGGCCTTGATCTCGCCGGCGTAATCGAGCCGGCCCCACCGGCCGGCCAGCGCCACACCTTGACCATAGGCCGGTCCCCACACGATGGGCAGGCGCAGATGCTTGTCGGACAGGACGGCCGCCGCGTTGCCCACGGGTTGCACGTGTGCCCAGGCCAGGAGCACATCGACGTCGGGCGCCGGCGCCGCATCCCACACGGCCGTCAGATTGTCGTAGGGCAGCGGGGCCGTGATGAACGGATTTTCCCACGCGGTGTGCCGCTTGGTCCAGTTGCCGACGACGGTGGCGAACTTGCCCGCCTGCATAAACAACCGCCCTGTGCCCGGCTGGGAGAGCTCGAGGCGTAGCGCGTATTCGTCGAACCGGATTTCGGCGCCCCCGCCCTCCGTGTACGCATCGAAGCCGCGGTCGAGCCGGACCTGCGCGAAGAGATACCCGCGCGCGCCGGCCTGCGCATCGAGGTAGAGTGTGAAACGCGGGTTGAAGAACCGCTCCTCATCCCCCGACACCAGATCGGCCACCGGCTCGGATACGGCGTAGCCCTCCAACTCCAGCGAGCCGCTCAGCCGCACGGACAACGCGCCGCCAGCGACGCGGAAATTCAGCCGTTCCCCCAGCCGCTCGAGCACCTCCTGCGCGGGCAACGCAGCGACAAGCGTGAGCGCCAGCAGCCAGGCGAAGGCGTATCTGAGCCGCTGGACCGGCAGGATGTAGTTGAGCCACGGTTCGCGCCACGTCGGCCGCGGGCGCGCAGGTACCGGGTCAGCCTGCGTGCCGGCTTCGAAGTTCACGCCGCGCCTCCTTCCGCGACCCGGAACGTCACGGCGAATTCGACCCAATCCGCGTCGGCGCACACCAGCTCCAGCTCGCCGAGGTGGTTGCGCGCCAGTTCGCGCGAGAGATTCAGCCCGAGGCCGTAGCCGGGGATGGTCTCCCCGTGGCCGCCGCGGTGGAAACGCTCGAAGATGTGCTCCCGCGCCTCGGGTGCGATCGGGCGCAGAGTGGTGTTGCCCACCGTGAGGCGCACGGTGGCGCCCTGCGCGCGCGCGGCGACCCGGATACGCCCGCCGGGGCGGTTGTATTTCCGCGCGTTCTCCAGGAGGTTTTGCAGGATCAGCGCGGTGTAACGTTTCTCGCCCGCGATGCGCAGACCCGGCGGACAATCCTGCTCAACGGCGATGTCGTCGGCGGCGGGCGTGGCGCTCAAGTCGTCGAGCACGGCGGCGACAAGATCGCTCAGGTCGACGGCCGCGAAATTCAGCCGCAACTGGCCGGCGTCCATGCGCGAGAGGAGCAACAAGTCCTCGATGACGCTCGACAGCCGGTAGGTTTGGTGGATCAGCACGGCGATCTCGTGTGCCTCCGCCTCGCCGAGTGTGCCGCGGGCGTGGAGCATCTCGAGGCCGGCGCGGAGCACCGCGACCGGGGTCTTGAGTTGATGCGAAGCGTTGGCGGAGAAACGTGCCGCACGGTCGAGCTCGGCGCTGGTCGTCTCGAGCGCAGCCTCCGCCTGCGCCCGCCGCGCGCGCTGCTCGCGCGAATCGTGCGCGAGCTGCTCGACCGGCGCCGACAGCCGGAACGAAAGGAAATAGCTGAGGCCGAGGCCGAGCAGCATCACGCCGACACCCGACCCGAGCACACGCCAGCCGAGGACCCGCTGGCGCGCCATCATCTCCCCGAGCGGAAACGCGCAGATCTCGTAGGCCGGCGTGCCGCCCGCGCCGGTCTCGATCCGTTGGGCAAAGACGAGCCAGTCTCCGTCCTCGGTCGACACACGGAGGCGATCCGCGGGGGCCGTTCCGGAATCCAACCAGGGCCCGAGCCGGCGGGCGAGACCCGCGGCTGGACCCGCGGTTTGAAGATGCAGCCGGCCCTCGAACCAGATGCCGTTGGCGAAGACGGTGCCGCCAGCCGCGCCATCCGGACGCAACGGAGGGAAGCCCAGCACCAGCGCCGCCAGCTTGCGACCGTCGGTATTGGAGAGGATCGGCACCACGACCAGCTCGTGCAGCAACTCGGCCTCGCCCGCGGCGCGAAGGAGCCGGTAGCCGACTTGCGGTTCGTCGGGCAGCGAGGTGAGCGACAGTCCACGTTCCTCGCCGGCCGCCAAAGCCCCGGCAGCGGCGCCGGAGGTGGGCGCGATCAGCCTGCCCCCGGCATCGAGAAACCGGTAAAAGCGAGCGCGGCTCCGCCCTGCAACTACGGGCTCCACGGGGTCGGCGAGCAGATCGCGCAGCTCGTCGCGCGCGCTCAGATAGAGCAGGTCCTCGGCCCCGTCTTCCAGCGCGGCCTGGATACGCGCTTTCGTGGCGAGCGCGCGGCAACGAGCCACCAGCAGCGCGTGCCGGCTCCGCTGTTCGCTGCGCAGCAGGGCGAGGCTCACTTGGAATTCCGTTTCGCGCCGGTGCTCCTCCTCCCGCGCGATGCTTCGCCGCGCCAGCGCCAGCACAGCCGCCGAAGTGGCCAGCACCACCAGGGCCAACACCGCAAGCAACCGCCACTGGAACCGGGCGGCCTCCTCGGTGAAACCGGTGGCGAAAGGAAGTCTCACGGCAAATCCACCCGGAGCGTGGACTCGCCCGTCAGTTCCACCGTACGCTCGAGGGTGGTGCGACTGTTGAGCCAGGCCTTGAGTTGGTAGGTACCGGCCGGAAGACCGGTGAGCCGGAAGCGGCCGGCCTCGTCGGTCACCGCGAAGTACGGGGTCGCCAGCACGAGGATGACGCCGCGCATATGCTCATGGATGTCGCAGCGCAGGACCACGAGGCCGGGCTCGTCAAAGGTCACCGCCGGCACCGGCGTCTCGCCCGCGCGATAGCGGCCGAGGTCGAAGCGCTTGGTCGGTGAATACGAGAAGATGTTGTGGAACGTGTCGTCTAGATTGGGGAACTCCACGCGGGCGCCGACCGGCACGGCCAGCAACTGAGGCACGAACATCAGGTCCTTCTGCTCGACGCGCACCACCGGCGCCTCGGTAGGCAACGCGAACTTGCCCTCGAGATAGACCACCGCCAGCGGTGGATTCGTCGCCACCACGCCGCCCTTGGAGACGATCTCGTAGCGTTTGTTGACCACCATCGCGGGCGGGGCGTCGGGCAAGGCGACACGACCCTCGATGGTTGCGGCGGTCGCACCGGTGGCCAACACGGCGGAAAGGAAGAGCCCAACCACGAAGGGACACGAAGGGATGCGCAGGCCCGCCGGACCGGATGCCTTTTGCGATTCGTGTGACTTAGGCGTGTTCATTCGTGGTCGAGACATCAGTTCGCCCGGATGGTGTAGCCGACCGACCGGATCGTGTGCACCAGG
>DATGXO010000248.1:0-1786 GCA_035298965.1 Opitutaceae bacterium
GACCTTGCCCGCGGCATCGATCACGAAGAGCTGCGGCGTGTTGGTGGCGTGGTAGAGATGCCCGACCTTCCCGTCGACATCGAGCAAGACGGCGGTCGGCGCGGCGTTCTTCTTGGTGGTGGTCGTCACCCATTCGTCGGGTTTCATGCTGCCCTGCTGCCCGTCCGCGGAGGAGCAGACCGAAAGCCAAACCGCTCCGTCGGCGAGCGCGGCCGCCTGGGTCTTCTGCATGTTGCCGGAGTCATAGTGCTTCTGCACGAAGGGGCAGCCGTGGTTTACCCACTCGAGTACGACCACCTTGCCCTTGTACGAGGAGAGTGTGTGCGACTGGCCCCGCGCATCGGTGAGCGTGAAATCAGGCGCGGGTTGACCAACTTCGGGCCGCTCGGCGGCCAACGAGGAGAACGTGAGCGTAGCGGCGACGGTCGTCGCGAGGAGCATGCGGAGTGGATTCATGGCAGAACGAGGCGGTGGTTGGAGCGGTGGTCCGGGTAGGGACAGATGGCAAAGCGCGCGGACAGAATTCGGCGTCGCCAGTTCCGCAACTTCCTCCCAGCTTCAGGCCCGGAGATTTCCCGATGCCGTTTCGCGTCACCCGCCAAGAGCAGAAGATCCTGCTGATTCTCGCCGCGCTGTTGGTGCTCGGCACGCTCGGGCTCTGGTTGGTCTGAGCGAGTCCATCACGCCGGCTGCCTTGCGGCCATTAGGCGAGATTGCGCGCGCGGACGGGTCCTCAACGGGGCCGGAATACCTGTCGGCAAGGCTCGGTTTACCTCTTGCCAGCCGCCCCGGCGGACCGAACCTCCCCCGCCTCTACGATGATCATCCGTCCGAAGACTCGCGGTTTCGTCTGCATCACGGCCCACCCGCAAGGTTGCGCCGCGCACGTGCAGGAGCAGATCGACACGGTCGTGCGGCGCGGGCCGATCGCCGGCGGCCCCAAGAAGGTCCTGGTGATCGGTGCGTCCACGGGCTACGGGCTCGCGTCGCGCATCGCCGCGGCCTTCGGTTCCGGCGCCGCCACCTTCGGGGTGTTCTTCGACCGCCCGTCGGAGGAGGACCGCACCGCCACCGCCGGCTGGTACAACACCACCGCGTTTCACACCGCCGCCCACAAAGCCGGTCTCTACGCCAAGAGCATCAACGGCGACGCCTTCTCCGATGACATCAAGCGCCAGACCATCGAGGCGTTGAAACGCGATCTCGGGCCGGTCGACCTTATCGTCTACTCGCTGGCCTCGCCGCGCCGCACGCACCCGCGCACCGGAGCCGTGCACAAGTCCTGTCTCAAACCGATCGGCGCCGCTTACACGAACAAGACCGTCGACACCGAGTCGGGCACCGTTTCCGAAATCACGATCGAACCCGCGACCGAGACCGAGATCGCCGACACCGTCGCCGTGATGGGCGGCGAGGACTGGGAGATGTGGATCAACGCCCTCGACGAGGCCAAGCTCATCGCCCCCGGCGCGTCGACGATGGCGTATTCGTACATCGGGCCCGAAGTCACTTGGGCCGTGTACAAGAACGGCACTATCGGCATGGCCAAGAACGACCTCGACGCCACCGCCAAGCGGCTCAACGCCACGATGCGCCTCAACGGCTACGGCCGCGCCTTCGTCTCCGTCAACAAGGCCCTCGTCACCCAGGCCAGCTCCGCGATCCCCGTCGTGCCGCTCTACATCTCGATCCTCTACCGGATCATGAAGGACCGCGGCCTCCACGAGGGCTGCATCGAGCAGATCGACCGCCTCTACCGCACGCAGATGTACGGCGGCAACGCCCT
>DATGXO010000249.1:0-13152 GCA_035298965.1 Opitutaceae bacterium
CGTAGGCCCGCACTTCACGTGCAGCCGCGCTCCGCCCCCCCCGCACCGACTCACGCACACGCCCTCGCCTTCCCGAGACATCGTTCGGGAGCCACTCGAGAAACGCGGCTTCCGTCCGCACGCCTTCGCCTGCCCGGGACATCGCCTGCCGCGGTCGCTTCTCCCTCGCTCGCGCCCGGCGCTGGCGTCGCGCCACCGCGCCACCTCGTCGCTCGCCGGGGGGCCGCACTTCACGCACAGCCGCTCTCGTCGCCACTTGCTCGGCACTGCGCGCATTCAAGCTCTCAAGCCGCGGCGTGATGCTTCCGCCGGTGCACGTAGGGGATACTACGCACCCGGCTTGAGGAGAGCCACCGGCCGCGCGCGACGTATCCGCAGAATATGGTCCGCCGCGTCCGTGATCCCCGAGTGCTCGATCCCCATCGCCCGCGCTCCCCAATCGTAACGAAGCAATCGCAGCCATGACCTCCTCCTCCAGCGTCACCGCCTCCCTCGTCGGCAAACCCGTCCGCGCCGCCCGTCTCAGTCCCGCCCTCCTCACCTCCTACCTCGGCGAGATGCCCGTCGCCCCAGCCGTCCTTCCCCGGCTGCAATCGCTCCTCCTCAGCGACAGCTTCGAGACCAACGAGGTCCTCGAACTCGTCCGCATCGACCCCGGCCTCGCCGCCCGTCTCATCCATGCCGCCGGCAGCGCCGCCTGCGCCCGCGGCGAACCCGTCCGCAGCCTCGACGAAGCTCTCTTCCGCCTCGGTGCCCACGAGGCCTATCGCCTCACCGCCACCGTCGCAATGAGCCAGTTTCTCAATACACCGCTGCAGGTCTACGGCGTCGATCCGCACGCCTTCTGGCGCCAGTCCGTCGCCTGCGCGCTCGCCATGGTCGACCTCGCGCCCGCCGCCAACCTCGACGACCGCGTCGCCTACACCATCGGCCTTCTCCACGCGATGGGCATGGTCTTCATCGATCACCACCTCCGCGTCACCAGCGGTCCGCTCACCCAGGTCCACGGCAACCGCAGCCTCGACCAGCAGGAGATCGAGCTCACCGGCATGAGCCAGGCCTCCGTCGCGGCCTTCATCCTCCGCAGTTGGAACGTCTCCGAGGAGGTCGTCGAGCCGATCGAGTTCCAATTCAACCCCGGCCGCGCCCCGCGTCACCGCGCGATGGCCCTGCTCCTCGCCGAGGCCCGCACGCTCGCGCAGGACATCATCAATTCTCTCCCCGCGCCCGGCTCCCATTCCCACGCGCCCACGGGCAACCCGTGGATCGACGAGATCGGCGTCCACATCCGCCAGATCGAGTCCTGGTAACCCCGCCAGCGCTCCACATCTTGCGCGGCGGCCAAAGGAAGGTGGTCGCCGCTCGCAAGGGGGATCGTGGATGCGTCGGGTCGCCCGCCTAGCTGGCGGCCCGGCGCATCCTTCATTTTCGGCGCCCGCCCGCACCGCACCCCGCCGGCTCCGCGGTCGCGCGCCGTCGGCGTGTTCGGTGAAACCGCGCCGCGGGCCACGCCGTCCTTCCTCGTGCTGCGCCGCGGAGCCCTCCGCGGCTCCTTCATGCAAACACCCGCACTCCTCCCCTCGGCGACACCGTGGCTTCGCCGCTCGACCTTCGCCATGATCACAGCCGGCCTGCTCTCGCTCGCCGGTTGCAGTTCCCCTCGCCCGCCGGCGCACGCCCACTACGAAGCGCCCCAACCGCCGCTCGCCGGCCGCGCCGAGTTCCTCACCGGCGCCCTCGTCGCCGAGGCTCGCGTCGCCAGTTTCCGCTCCACCTTGCGACCCATCCGGCCGGACAGCGGCGACGACGAACTCCGCGGCCACGGCGGCGGACATCGCCCTCCTCCGCCCGGTGCCGGCGGTGGCATGAGTCCACGCCACGGAGGAGGCGGCGGTATGGGCGGCCCGCCCGGAGGAGGCGATCGCCGCAGCGGCGACATCGCCCCTTCCGCCCGCGGCCGTACCGGTTTCGCCGCGCTCCCGCGCCAGATGCTGCGTGTGACCTTCACGAATCGTTCCACCGCCGCGCTCACGTTCACCATCGCCGAACTCAACAGCGCGATCGGCAACTTCGTCCCGCAACCCGGGAAACTCACCCTCGCCCCCGGCGCCACCGCCGCACTCGAGCCGGTCAGCGGCGATGCCGGCGGCAACCTCGAATGGCTCGACCTCACCCTCGCCGTACGTCGCGCCGGTCAGACCGAGAAACAACTCATCCACCTCGTCGCTACCGGCGAGCTCGCCGACGCACCACCTCCTCCGCCGCCGGAAAAACGCTGATCCACCTTTTTCCCCGCCCCTCCGGCCGCAGCCCTACGCGCTGCGGCCGGCTCATTTTCAGCACCGAGCCTCGACCGATCCCCTCTCCCCCATAACCCATCACCTATTCCCCATCACCTCTCCTCCGTCCGCTCTCTCGCCTTTCGCCTCTCGCCTCTTGCCTCTCGCCTCTTGCCTCTCGCCTTTCATTCCACCTCGCCCACGCTGCGAACCCTCCGCATGTCCGCACCCGCCTCGATTTTCAATTACGCCACCGAAGCCATCCGCGCCTGGCGCGACGGACTCAACGCCGACGCCGCCCTGCGCGACTTCATGCGCCGGCACCCGCGTTTCCCCCAAGCCGGCCGCGAGAAACTCACCCGCGCCGTCTTCGCCTATTTTCGCTGGCTGCGCTGGCTCTCGCCCCAGGACCGCCTCCCCGTGCAACTCGAGGCTGCCGTCGCCCTGCAGGAACGTTTCCAGCGCGACCCACGCAGCGTGAAAGATCAGACGCTCGCCGCCCTCGCCGTGCCGGATTGGGTGCTCGCCGAACTCAATTTCGGCGCCGACGAGCCCGCCGCCACCGCCCGCAAACACGCTTGGCTGCGCTCGCTCCAGACCACGCCCCCGCTCTGGCTCCGCGCCCGCCCCGGCCAGGCCGCCGCCCTTGCGAAGAAACTCGGCCACTGCGCTCCCGCCGATCACCCGCTCGCGGCCGACGCCCTCCGCTACACCGGCTCCGGCGACCTCTACGTTTCGACGCCCTTCAACGCCGGCGCGTTCGAGATCCAGGACCTCGCCTCGCAGCTCGTCGGCGCCCTCTGCGCGCCCCAGCCCGGCGAGACCTGGTGGGATGTCTGCGCCGGCGAAGGCGGCAAGTCGCTCCACCTCGCCGACCAGATGGCCAACAAAGGCACCCTCTGGTGCAGCGACCGCTCCAAGCGCCGCCTCGACACCCTCAAGCGCCGCTTCAACCGCGCCCAACTTTTCAACTACCGCCTCGCCCCCTGGGAGACGCCCGATCACCTCCCGACCAAGACGAAGTTCGACGGCATCCTCGTCGACGCCCCCTGCTCCGGCGTCGGCACCTGGGCGCGCAACCCCGATGCCCGCTGGACCACCACCGCGCGCGATGTCGAGGAACTCGCCGCCGTGCAGCTCGGGCTGCTCGAAAAGGTCGCCAGCTCGCTCAAACCCGGTGGCCGCCTCGTCTACGCCGTCTGCACGCTCACCCGCCGCGAGACCACCGCCGTCGCCGCCGCCTTCTCCGCCGCGCACCCCGAGCTCACGGCCGTCCCCGTGACCGCCTCCGCTCCCTCCGCTCTGGTCTCAGGCATCTCAACTCTCGCCTCTCCCCTTTCGCCTCTCGCCTCTGGTCTCCTCCTCTGGCCCCAGGATCTTCAGGCCAACGGCATGTTCATCGCGGCATGGCAGCGAAAGTAGAGCCCATCTCCGGCGCCATCGTGCGCGCCGACTTCAACGCCGTCGAAGCCGTCCTCCACTACACCCGCGCCGCTCACCGGCTCGGGCTGTGGCAATCCGAGCGCCAGCTCATCGAGCGTTTCTTCCCCGACAAAGCCGCGCCGCTCCTCGAGGCCGGCTGCGGCGCCGGCCGCGCCACGCTCGGGTTGTGGGAACTCGGCTACACCAATCTCACCGCCTTCGACTTCGCCGAGGAACTCGTCGAACAGGCCCGCGACCTCGCCGCCCAACGCGGCGCTACCGGCATCCGTTTCCTCCACGCCGACGCCACCCGGCGCGCCCTCCGCTGCGCCCTCGCCCATCCGGTTTCCGATCTCCGGTCACCGGTCTCCGGTTTCTCCGGCGCCCTCTTCCTCTTCAACGGCCTGATGCAGATCCCCACGCGCCGCGCCCGCCGCGCCGCGCTGCGCAACCTCGCCGCCGTGCTCGCCCCCGGCGCGCCATTCCTCTTCACCACGCACGACCGCGACGAGCCCGACGAGCTGCACCTCTGGCGCGCCGAGGCCAAGCGCTGGGCGGCCGGCAAACAGGACCCGCGCCTTCACGAATACGGCGATCGCTACTTCGAACACGAACACGGCCGCACCTTCATGCACCTGCCCACCCGGGACGAGATGCTCCGCGAACTCGGCGCTACGGGTTGGATTCATGAATACGACGCCATGCGCGCCGATCTCGCCCGCGAATCGCACGCCGTGAAGGATTTCTCCGACAACTGCCGTTTCTGGCTCGTCCGCACGCCCGCACGCTGACACCCGCGGCGCGCCCCCGCCTGTAGCCGGCTTCGCCGAAGCCGGTCCGACCGATCCCGTTCCACGCATCGCGCCGCACGTGCCTGTGCCGCGGCGGATGCGTACCTGCGGTCCTGCCGGAAGTTACATCCGTATCTGATTCTCCGTTGCCAACTGTCGAGTCCGCTGGCTCCCTGTGTCCCATGCGTGCCCCCCAGCCCAGCACTGCATCGGTGGATCCCCTTCATGACGCGCGAGCCGGGTCGCGCCCCTCGGTCCGTCATTGTCCCACCCCGTCCGTTACCATCATGCGCGAAACGCCGCTCTCTCGCGCATGACCTACTACGCTCACACCGCCGACGACACCGCATGGAAACCCGACCGTGATCAGTCGCGGTGGCAACTCCTCGCCGACCACCTGCGCAACGTAGCCGAACTCGCCGCCGTTTTTGCCGCCCCCTTCGGCGCCGCCGATGAAGCCCGCCTCGCCGGCCTGCTGCACGATCTGGGAAAGTACCAAGACGCTTTCCAGCATTACCTCATACATGGACGGCCCCGCACACCCCACGCGATCCACGGAGCCGCCATGCTCAGCGTGTTCCGCCATCTTGCCAACTTGATCGCCAGCCACCACGCCGGGCTGCACGACGAAAGCGACGACTTCACCTCGGCACTCAATAGCCTGACCGCCACGAGTCACGGCAAAGCGCTGCTCCAGTCGCTACTCGCAGCCTATCGCGCGGACGGTTTGCCGAATCCCTCAAAGCCCGCGGCTACACCGATACCACCCCACGGTGACGCCGCCGAAGACCTCCGACTTCGCCTCCTGCTCTCTGCGCTGTGCGACGCCGACTACCTCGACACCGAGGCTCACTTCCTCCGCGCCGCCAACAAGACTCGGCCAGCTCAGGCGCATGCTTCGGTCTCGAAACTGCTCGCTGCACTCGATGCGCATCTGGCCGGATTCGCCGCACGTCCCGATCCATCTTCACTCAACCAACTCCGCACCCGCATCGCCGCCCGCTGCGCCAAGGTTGGCCGCACTTCCGCCCCGGGAACCTTTTCGCTCACCGTGCCCACCGGCGGCGGTAAGACTCTCGCCTCCGCGGCCTTTGCGCTCCACCACGCTGCCGCGCGCGACTTCTCCCGCGTCATCTACGTCATTCCCTACACCTCGATCATCGAGCAAAACGCCCGCGTCTTCGCCTCGATCTTCGGCCCCGAAAACGTCCTTGAGCACCACAGCCTCGCGGACTGGCAGACCGCTGCGGAGACGGAGAACGATCCCGACGGTCCTGCCGCCCGCGCCAGACTCGCGGCGGAAAATTGGGATGCCCCGTTCATCGTCACGACCAACGTCCAGTTCTTCGAGAGTCTGCACAGCCATCGCCCTTCCGCCGTTCGCAAGCTGCACCGCCTGCTCGGCGCTGTCGTTCTGTTCGATGAGTGCCAGACGTTTCCACCGGAACTCCTCGATCCCTCGCTGGCCACGCTGCAAGCACTTCAAGCCTACGGGAAAACTTCCATTGTCTTCTGCACAGCGACTCAGCCGGCCTTCGAACGCCGCGAGTTCTTCCCCTCCGGATTCCCTGCCATTACCGAAATCATACCCGCGACGCCTGACTGGCGTCTTCACGAACGCACGGAATTCCGTCGCACGCGCATCCATCACAACCCCACACCGATTTCGCTGACCGACTTCGCGCAACGCCTCGCCGCCTGCAATCGTGCGCTGGCAATCGTCAATACTCGCCGCACCGCCCGGGAACTCTTCGATGCTGTGCAGGCGATCACACCCGGGGCCCACGTCTATCACCTCTCCACTTTCATGTGCCCGGCACATCGGCAGGAGGTGTTCGACGCGATCCGCATACTCCTCGCGTCACCCAGCACACCTTGCCTCGTCATCGCGACGCAGTTGATCGAGGCCGGCGTCGATCTCGATTTTCCGAAGGTGTTTCGCGTCCTCGGCCCACTCGACGCCATTCTTCAGGCCGCCGGCCGCTGCAATCGCGAAGGGCGCCTCACCGATGCCGCCGGTCAACTCGTTCCCGGCGAAGTTGATGTTGTTACGCTCGCCGACGCACACCTTCCCCCAGGCATCTATGGGCGCGCAACCGCGCTCGCGGCCAAGTTCCTCCCCTCCGGCGATGGCGGCGAAATCTCGCCCGCATCGATCCGCGCCTACTTCCGCGAACTCTACCACGACACGGAGCGCGACAAACATCACATCGCCCATCTCCGCGCCCAGCGCCTGCACCGCCAGATCGGACTCAAATACCGCTGGATCGAGGAGGACCTGCCGACCGAATCCGTGCTCACCGAGTTCGACAACGCATCCCGCGCCTGGATCGGGATCCTTGAGTCACAAGACTACCAGCCGCCCTCCCGCCAACAGCGCCGAGCCATCGCTCGACTCTCCATCAATCTCCGCGCTTCCGACGTCCAGCGCGGCGAGCGCGCCGGCATCATCCGCAAGCTCCACTGCGGCCTCTACGTCACCCAACGCGGCTACGATGCCCGGTTCGGCTACAACCCCGCGGGCGTCCTCTCCGGCGAACACACCATCTTCTGACCAACCAACCCGATTCCGCCACCATGCCCGCCGCCATCCCAATCTCCCTCAAAGTCTGGGGCGACCTCGCCTGCTTCACCACGCCCGAAGCCCGCGTCGAGCGCCTGTCCTACCCGGTCATCACTCCCTCCGCCGCACGCGGCATCCTCGAAGCGATCTTCTGGAAACCGCAAATTCGCTACGAGCTCGACCGCATCGTCGTCCTCAGGCCCATCCGCTTCACCTCGATCCGCCGCAACGAGATTCAGGGCACGGTGGCCGTCAAAGGCTCCGCCGGGGTTAACGCCTGGATGAAGGATCCCTCCGGCTTCGAACCCTACCTCGTGGACTCCGCCGGGCGCGACGACGTGCAGGGCGAGAATCGCACCCAACGAAACAGCGTCCTCCTGCGCGACGTGGCCTACCTGCTCGAAGGCCACCTCATCGTGAAGAACCCCACCCCGGCGGACCCGCCCGCCAAATACCGCGAGATGTTCAATCGCCGCGCCGCCCAGGGCCAGTGCGTGCGCCAGCCGTGCCTCGGGATCCGCGAGTTCGCCGCGTTCTTCGCCTTGCCCGATGGCGCCGAGACGCCCGCCGACGAATCCCGCGACCTCGGCGTCATGCTCTACGACCTCGACTTCCCCACCGATGGCCCCGTGAGCGCCCGCCCCCCGGAGTGCGCCCTCTTTGCCCCAGCCAAACTCGAACGTGGCGTCCTCGATGTGGCTGCCATGCGTCGCAACCTCTACCGCCGCGCCTGAGCCATGATCTTTCCTGCCCTTCATCGCTTCGCGCTCTCGCGCGGCCTCCTCGACGATCTCGACTTCACCGAACAGACGATCCACGCCCGCATCGACCTCCGCGCCGACGGTACGCTGGTCGGCGTCTTCCCCGTCGGGGACAAGAAGGATCCGGTCAAGAAGGCCATCTCCCGCATCGGCGCCCGCAACTCCGCCGCCATCGCCTGCCTCGGCGCGGACACCGCCAACCGAGTGATCCCTGGCCTCGACCCCGACGCCAACCGCCTCGCGGTAGAAACACAGACTCTGTTCTTCGAACAGCTGCGCACTGTCCATACCGCAACCGCTCACCCGGGCATCGCCGCCGTCATCGCTTTTCTGAGCAAACTGACCAACGACGAAGCCGCCGTTGGCTCCATCAAAACGGCGTTCGTCGCCGCCAAGCTCAAAGTCTCGGACTGGGTCACCTTCAGCGTCGAAGGTCACAATGGATACCTCGTCGAGTGGTCCTCGCTGAAAACGTGGTGGCGAGATCGCTGCTTCGCAGAGCGCGCAGCGAAGACCGCCGCATCCACCGAACCTCTGATTCCCTGCATGGTCACCGGTGAACTCTGCGATCCGGTGCGCACCCACGGCACTCGCATCAAGGTTGCCCCGGGTGGGCTACCCGGTGGCGTCGCTCTCGTCTCCAGCGACAAACCTGCCTTCGGATCATACGGTTTCGAAAAGTCGCTGGTCAGCCCCATGTCGGAAGCCGCGGTCGAGAGCTATATCCGCGCGATCAACTACCTCGGAGACAAGGCGCACCCCGATCACCACTACCGCACCGCCGACACCATCTACCTCTTCTGGTGCGACCAACAGGACCTCGGGGCCAATCCCGCCAAAGCCATCGAGGACGGTGACGACGCCGATTGGCTTTCCACCGCCATCGCCCAGGCAGCTCCGGTCGCCCCACTTTCCGATTCCCCGCAGGCCGCAAAGAGGACGTTTGGCAGCCCCGAGGCCGGAATGCTCTCCGTGGGAGCCGATGCCGCGGCCGCGCGTTTCTTCTGCCTCGCGCTCAGCGGCAGCTCGGCGCGCGGCGTGATTCGGGGCTGGATCGATCAACCGCTCCCAGACGCCGTCCGCCACGTCAAAGATTGGTTCGAAGATCTCACAATTCCCCTCGATCGACCGACTTTCGATCCCAACGACAAGAGCAAGGACCCCAAGAAGCGGCGGCGCCTCGCCGACACCGGCGATCTCAGCTCGCGCTGGCCGCTCTGGAGGCTCGTCGCCGCGCTCGAAGGCAAAGGTGATTCCAGCCCGGAACTCGCACGCTACCGCACCCAGCTCTTCGCCTGCGCGCTGCTGGGCCGCACCGAGCCTGTCCCACTCGAACTCCTCGCCGTCGCCACCCGGCGCATCGGCACCACCGGCGACTGCCCACCGCACCGCGCCGCCCTCATCCAATTCCTTCTCCGCCGCCGCTATTTCCAACAACTCGAACTCCAACTCACCACCATGTCAGCCATCGACCAAAGCATCCAAGACTCACGCGCCTTCCGCTGCGGGCGTCTCCTACGCGTCCTCCAAGGCATTCAGTCCAAGGCCCTCGGCGACCGTAACGCCTCCGTCATCGACAAGTTCTACAGCTCCGCCTCCGCCACCCCGGCCTCCGTACTCGGAGGCCTCGTCGCCAAGGCGCAGCCGCATCTCTCCAAAATCCGGAAGGACACGCCCGGTCTTGCCCACTGGTTCGACGAACAGCTCACCGAGATTGTCGGCGGCATCGTCGAACAAGGCGGATTCAAAGCCACTCACGACCCCGCCGAGCAGGGCGAGTTCGCCCTCGGCTTCTATTACCAGCGTCTCCTCGCCCGGAAGCAGAAGCCCGAAGCCGACGATGACACCGACGTCACCGAATAACCCCGCCACCCATTCATCCCATCTTCCAACCACACCAATCACCATGAGCCAACCCATCACCAACCGCTACGACTTCCTCTATCTCTTCGACGTTCAGGACGGTAATCCGAACGGCGACCCCGATGCCGGCAACCTGCCTCGCGTTGACCCCGAGACCTATCGCGGCCTCGTCACCGATGGCGCCCTCAAGCGGAAGATTCGCGACTACGTCCTCCTCGCGAAAGCCGCCACACCCGAGTCCGCCGAAGCGGGCTTCGAAATCTACTTCCAGACCAAGGGCGGCCCCGAGAAACGCGTCCTCAACACACTCCACGAGCAGGCATACTCCGCCATCGGCGCCAAGTCCGCCGACAAAAAGTACGCCGACCAAGTGAAGGCCCGCCAATGGATGTGCGCCCACTTCTGGGACGTGCGCACCTTCGGTGCCGTCATGTCGATGAAGGAGAACAACTGCGGCCAAGTACGCGGTCCCGTGCAACTCACGTTCGCCCGCTCCATCGACCGCATCTTCCAGCAGGAAATCACCATCACGCGCAAATCCGTCACCACCCAGGACGACGCCGAGGCCCAGATCAAAAAAGACGGCAACCTCACCGGCACCATGGGCCGCAAATCCATCGTCCCTTTCGGCCTCTACCTCGCCCACGGCTTCGTTTCCGCGCACGAAGCAGCCGGCACGGGTTTCACCGATGCCGACCTTGGACTCCTCTGGGACGCGCTCAAAGGCATGTTCGATCACGACCGCTCCGCATCCCGTGGTCTGATGGCTCCACGCAAGCTCGTCGTTTTCAAACACCAGAGCGCGCTCGGCAATGCCCCCGCGCACAAGCTCTTCGAATCGCTGAAAGTGGCGCGCAAAGTAGGCGTCGAGATTCCCCGCTCCTTCACTGACTACGAGGTCACTCTCGATCGCTCCGGAATCCCAGCCAACGTCGAGGTTCTCGACCTGCTTTGATCCCATGAGCGGAAACCTTCCGGTTGAGCGCGCGCCTTCCGCCGCCCCCGAGCCCATCCCCCTCTCGGCGCTCAACCACTATCTCTACTGCCCTCGGCGTGCGTACCTCATCCACGCCGAGGGCGTTTTCGTCGACAACGAGCACACCGTCCAAGGTCATCTCGCCCACGAACACGTCGATTTTCCCGGCTACGAACAGCGCGCCGGCTGGACGCTCCTGCGCGCGTTACCGCTTTTCTCCGACAAGCTCGGCCTCTCCGGAAAAGCCGACTTGGTCGAAGTACGCTACACCGTCGGCGACCACATCGCCGAGGCCCGACCAGTCGAATACAAGAAAGGCCCCAAGCGCCGCTTCGGCAACGACGAGGTCCAGCTCTGCGCCCAGGCGCTCTGTCTGGAGGAGATGTTCGGCATCGCCATCGCCGCCGGCGCGATCTTCCACGCCCAGTCACAACAGCGCCACGAGGTCGCCTTCGGTCTTACACTCCGTCAACAAACGCTCAACGCGCTGGCCGGCTTGCGCACGCTGCTTGCCCAAACCGCGCCACCCCTCGCGGAGCTGAAGCCCCAGTGCGAAGGCTGCTCGTTGCACGGCATCTGCCTGCCCGAGGCCGCCCACAGCCGCGCGCCCCGATTGTTCGAGCCCCGCGCCTACGTCTGAAACAAGCATGGCCCAACTCCTCCAGAACACCCTCTACCTGCTCACGCCCAAGCTCTCCGTCCACCGCGACGGCCTCGCCCTGCGCATCGAGCACGACCGCCAGCTCAAGCTCTCGCTGCCCATCCACAACTGCGAGTCCGTGTTCGCCTTCGGCGCCGACATCTACGTCTCCCCCTCGGCGATGCGCCTGTGCTGGGAGCACGGAGCCGCTGTCTGTTTCTTCACCGATTGGGGCCGCCTGGAGGCCCGCGTCGAAGGCGTGCCGCAGGGCTCCGTCTTCCTCCGCGCTGCCCAGCACGCCGCTGCCGCCGATGCTGCCCGCACCGCCGCCCTCGCCCGCGCCTTCATCGCCGGCAAGATCCATAACACCCGCTGGCTCGCTGCCCGCACCGCCCGCGACACCGACTCGGAGGAAGATCGCGCCCAACTCGGCAAACTCACCGACGATCTCGCCGCCGCTCTCCGCCAACTGCCGCTGGTCGATGCCACCGACGACCTCCGTGGTATCGAAGGCCAAGCCGCCGCGCTCCATTTCGCCGAGTTCACCCGTCACCTCCGGCCCGCCCTCCGCGACCGCTTCCCAATGGATGGCCGCAACCGCCGCCCTCCCCGCGATGCCATAAACTGCCTGCTGTCGTTTCTCTACGCGCTGCTCCGCCACGACTGCGTCTCCGCCCTCACCGCCGTCGGCCTCGATCCCTTCGTCGGATACCTGCACGCCCACCGCTCCGGCCGCGAGTCCCTAGCGCTCGACCTGATGGAGGAGTTCCGACCCTGGGTGGAGCGGCTCGCGCTCACCCTACTGAACCGTGGAGAACTCAAGCCCGACGACTTCGCGGCCCGCGACGGTGGCGCCGTCGAGCTCACCGACAAATCCCGCAAAACCGCCGTCGCCGCCTACCAACAACGCAAGCTCGAGGAAATCAGCCATCCGTTGTTCCAAGAAAAAGTCCGCCACGGCCAGCTCCCCTTCATCCAAGCCCGCCTGCTCGCCCGCACCCTCCGCGAAGCCGGCGATTACGCACCCCACCTCTTCGCCTGAGCGAAACGCAGCCCGACCGTCCGGCTGCCCAAATCGGCAATCGGAAATCCCAAATCGAAAATCCTGATGTTCCTCGTCGTCACCTACGATGTCAGCACCCGCGATGAACACGCCGGCGCCCGCCGCCTCCGCCGGGTCGCCAAGGCCTGCGTCTCTTACGGGACACGCGTCCAGAAATCGGTTTTCGAGATGCAGCTCGGCCAGAAGGAATGGGTCGAGCTCCGCGCCCGCCTACTGCAAGAGATCAAGCCTGACGAGGACTCGCTACGCGTCTATTTCATCGACCAGACGAGCAGGAGCCGCATCGAACACCACGGTGTCTCCAAGCCGACCAACGTGGTCGAAGACACTCTCGCCTTGTAGACGCCCGCGGACCGATCGCCTCGTCCGCCCCCGGCCCCGTTCGCGCTGCGCTGCAACTCCCATCCGTCCAAGGACCTGCCATGCCTGCGTTCCCCGACACGCCCGGCCCCGATTCTCGTTCTTTGACAGTTTCGCAGAACCACTGCACCAACCGCTTGGTGCACAAGCATCCCGCCTGTGCGCCGTCGCCCCGCTCACCCGAGCGGGGCGCGGATTGAAACCCATCGAGCTTGGCATCCAGCTCCATCGCCTTGATGTCGCCCCGCTCACCCGAGCGGGGCGCGGATTGAAACCCACTGGACGTGCCGGCGGAGCCGGAGAGCGCCGAGTCGCCCCGCTCACCCGAGCGGGGCGCGGATTGAAACCAGATCGATCCGCGATCGCTTGCAGCCATGCGCCGTCGCCCCGCTCACCCGAGCGGGGCGCGGATTGAAACTGCTGCCACTGCCTAT
>DATGXO010000250.1:0-10549 GCA_035298965.1 Opitutaceae bacterium
GCGGTCGGCCTTCTGCCCAAATACCTCGGGCAGGCGCTCCGACACTTCTTTCTTCCACTGACTCACCTGCACCGGATGCACCTTGTGCCGGGCGGCAATCGTGTGGACCGGCTCGACGCCCTTGAGGGCCTCAAGCCCGACTTGGGCTTTGAACTCGGGACTGAAGGTACGACGTTTCTTGGACATGACGCGGGTTCGTTGACGGTTCTGCTCTTAACGATCCCCCCTGTCCACTTTTCGGGGGCCACCTCACACCGCGATCAGCGAATCCGGTAGTACAGCCCGCCGTCCGTGGTTTGCGAAAGGTCCAAGCGCTGAACGGTCTCCGCCAACCTCTCGGTGGCGTCGGCCGTCCGCGCGCTGTTGCGCACCAGGATCGCGAGGGCGCTGAACGTCAGTTGAATGCCAACGGCACTGAAAAGGCCTATCAGCACAGGGAGTGCCCATGACGCCCCGCCGCCTCCGGGCGCCTTCTGGAACAGTGCTGCGAGTGTCGCAGCCGACAACAGCATCGCAATGAGGTGCGCCAGCGCGAAGCATGCACCGAAGACATGAAGGGCGATGCTGACGACTTTGGCTGGGGTTAACGAAGATTCGTTCATGGAGAAACGGGAGGCTGATCTGGCTGGGAACGGGCTGCCCCGATGGTTTCCGGGCGGGCTAATCCGGTACCGGAATCCGCAGGACCGCAAGGTTTTCACAACCAACTTTCCGAGTCCGGGTTTCCCTAGGCATGGTCGGACTCGGAAACCTCCGTCTCCGGTTCGCTCCAACGGATCATGGCGCCCTCGGCTGCAAGGTATTCGGCAAACGGGCCATCGTTCTTGAGGGCGTCGTAGGCGACGCTTTTGGAGCAACCAACGGATGCCATCAGAGCCTTCGCAGCTTCTTGCCGGGTCATCGAACCACCGGCCTGCTCAAACACCTCCCGGAGATCGCCACGGCCGATTTTGCTGCGTCCCCGCTCCTGTTTGCCGTTGTAGGCGTTCCAGTCGAAATCGGGGCACGGCAGAAACAAGCCGTTTTGTCGGTGCCAGGCGGACGGCTTCACCTGTTTGCCGTCGTTATTCTTCGAGTTCTCGAAAACGACCCGGTCGTCGGACGTATCGTCCGACGCGGGCAGCATATTGAAAACGCATCGGGCGTGCGAGGTGAGTACGTAGGACCCGGCAACCTCATGCATGAGACTTCGGCCACGGGGCACCCGGTCGCCGTTTCCAGGCTTCCGGGTATGGGCAACGATGACCAATGCTGGGCTTTCGTCTCCGCAGCCAAACACCCGTTTCAAAAGCTGGAGCGTTTCCCGGTAGTCCTTCCCCTTGTCGTCGGTAACCGTGGCAGTCCAGGGATCGAGGATAACGACGTCGGGCTGGAAATCGGCCAGCGTCGCTTTGATGGCCGCCACGAAATGGGCGTTTCCGAATTCGAAGCCAAACGGCGGCGGGGGCGAAACGCGGATATGCCCGTCGAGGTCGTTTGTCCCGATGGCCGAGAACTCGTCCCTCAAACGCAACGGTCCGTTTTCGCTCTGGATGATGAGGGAGCGGAAACGCCGGTGAACGGTCAGCCCCATCCAATCGACACCACGGGCGCCAGCGACCGCAAGGGCAACGGCCACGCGGCTTTTCCCGATGCCGGCCGCACCGGCGATAACGGCCGTTGCGCCCTTGGTGATGTGATTGTGGCCAACCAAACACCCACCCTCAGGCGGTTCATAGGCGGTCAGTTCAGACGGGGTGAAGAACGCAATAGGCGGGGGCGTTTCCACTGGGCCGACGCTCTGCTGGGCGTTTGCCGGCGCATGGGCATAAGGCGTGGGTATCATTGGCAGGGGCCTTTCGTCATCGCGCCAAACGCCGCATACGATCGCAGCGAAACGGCCGTTTTCCCGCGTTTCAGGTGATTGGCGATAACGCCGGAAAGAGCGGCCAGAAACGGGGCGGACGAAATGCAGGGCGGCGTTTGATTCGCAATCGCCAGCATCGCGACCAAAACCTGAAACGGCCGTTTAGCTACGTGGCGGGAGTAAAGACAGGGGGCGGAAACGCACTGGCGCGGGAACTCGATACGATTGCGCCCGACCCGTTTGGGCCGGGCGAAACCGCCCGTTTCGGGACTAGCTGGAATACGGGGCGGAAACGCCATAGCGGAAGCGATTTCGCCCGGTTTACCGAAACCGGGTGGTTTCGAATTGGGTTTGCAACCGAAAGCGGCGTTTCCCGCCCCGGGTGGTTGATCCGGGGCGGTTTCGCAATCCGCAGGGCGATTCTCGAAATGCGTGGGTGATTCCATGGGAAACGGGTTCACGACGCGATTTGTTGGTCCATGGCGCAACGGAAACGCTCTAGCTCCCAAACGGGGAAGAGCGGTCGGCGAAACGCCCGCGAGGGGTGGAGCAACCCGCGGAAAACGAACTGATCGAGGCGCTCCAGTGTAACGCCAAGAACTTCGGCCGCCTCAGCGCGATTGAGCGCGAGTTTGCCGGGATTCACTCCGGACACGGTGGAGAACATCGGCAGCAGGTTCATTGCGCGACCTCCTGCCGGCTTTCATCGAGGAAGCGTTGAAGCTCCGCGACTGTGAAGACCAAGCGCCGGCCGATGCGGGAGGGCTTGAGAAGTCCCCGTACGACCGCCCGGTCCAGGCTCGGGATGCTGATGCTGAGCCGCTGGGCGGCTTCGGCGCGTGAGAGGGCAAGTTTGCCCGGGATGGAGAGAGAGTTGTCTTGGTTACTCATGACGCCTCAACGAATCGACGATTCGCGGGCGATTGAGGACGGGACAAATCCAGCGATCAGATTTGTCCTATTGACATCCGCTATCTGGAGACCGGAAGGACAGGCCAATCCGATTGCAGTACTTCCGTAGGGAGTCGTCGGAGCTCAAAACGTCGGGATTCTCGGTGCTTTGAAACGCCCGATAACACCAGTCGTATAACGCCGGCATACTGCCGATGGCTTCGACCTGGGGCCAGCACAGCCAGAGGTAAAGTTTGACGTAGTTGAACACCTTCTTGCCTCGGCTTCTCTTCGCCATCTCGGCCGTGCCTATGGCAATAGCACGGTCCATGTCTTGCCCCAGAAGAAAGCCATGGAAGAACGCGTGCCGATTCGGCGGAGCAAGGGTCAGCGCATTGGTCACTGAATTCCTGATGTCATCCAGATGCTTGCCCGCCTCAATCTCGTCCACAATAGCCCGCACGTCTGCACCTTGGATCCCTGTATTCTGAGAGTCATGCATGAGCCGTTCAATGGGGAGATTTTCGACGCCATCCGGAAGCACGCTCCGAATTCCTTGCGAAGACACGCGGAGGGAAAGACCAGCGACCAGCCCGCCGAAAAACTCTTTCGGGGCCGCGTCCCCTGATTGGCACCAATCACGAGGTAACGCAGCATGCGCCAACTCCTGTCCCAATCGGCGAATCCATCGGGGGTAGCGCCTCTCATCCGCGTCACCTGCATAGAATGCCGCGGCTTCTGCCAGTCGCAGCGGGAGGTAGTCCAAGGGCGGCAGTCTAGTGGCTCCGGCAGGCACGGACTTGGTCGGTTTCACCGCGGCATCTATGCCGAGAACGTCATCTTCTTTGCCATCTCGAAAGAGTGCGCATCGCGCAGGTGTCCGTAGGTCTTGGCGACAAGAACGCCGCCGTCCTTGTGCCCTACCCAATCCGCAATGGTTTTGAAGTCCACGCCGGCCTCAATGGCGTTACTGACAAAGAAATGGCGCATCACGTGATGGGTAAGGCGCGGAATTCCGGCCTTCTTGCAGGCAGAGGTCAGGGCGCGCTTCGCGGAGGTGATGCCGATGATGAGATCGTCGGGCTGGGGCTTCTCCCGGTCGCGCATGCGCTCCAGCAGAGCGCGGGCAGCCGGAAACAAGGGCCTCTCCCGCGCCTCGCTATTCTTTGTCCCCCGCTCCCCTCCCGTGATGACGAAGCGGTCTTTCTCAAAGAAGATGTCGCGCCAGCGAATCGTCGTCACTTCACCAAGCCGCGCGCCGGTGTAGGCCGCCAGCTCAACCAAATCGGCCGCGGCCTGCGAGCGATGGTCGCACGCCCGCAACACTTGGACCAGCTTCGCGAAGTCCTCCTTGGACGGGATGACCTTCGCTTTCTTCTCTCCCTTTCGGCGCGGGAGCGCCTCGGCGACGTTATCGAGCAAGTGGCCGTCCCGCTTCGCCTGGTCGAGAATGGCGATGAGGGTGTCGCGCTCGTTATTGTAGGTCGAAGCGCTGAGGCCCTTCGGGCTGCGCCCTTCCTTGATCCGCTTGCTCGCCCAGTCCTCAAGCATCGTCGGCGAGATCTTCCGAACCACGACCATGCCCAACAGACGGCAGAGTTGGCCCACGCTCGTCTCACAACGCTTGAATGACATCGGCTTCAGGAAGGGCTTCTTGGCCTCAAGCCACCGCTTGGCGACTTCGCCCAAGGTAACGCTCCCCCCGCCCACCGCCGGCTTCGCTGCACCGATCTCGCGGCGGAAATCGGCAAGCATGCGTTCCGCCAGCTTCCGGTCCGTGGTCTTGAGCGACTTTCGATGCTGCTTGCCGGCACGCTTCACGAGGGCGTAATAGACCTTCGATGATTGGCGCCGGTACAGGCATTCGCCGACTTTCTGAAACAGAGCCTCATTCGAGCTCTGCTCCGCTTGCGTTTGCTCGTTCTCGGTGGGGGTTGCGCTCATGGGATTTCGCCCGGGTTACTAAACCGGGTTACTCCCGCCGTCAAAACCGCAATTTTCTAGCGTCGCAAGGCACTAATTTCCAATAGGTTGCGGGGGTAGCTCAGCTGGATAGAGCAACGGTTTTCTAAACCGTCGGTCACGGGTTCGAGTCCCGTCCCCTGCGCCACTTTCGGCGGGAGCGTGTTCAGGCAGCGGGCGGTGTCGCCGGCGCAGAACCGGTCAACTCCTGCACGACCTTCAGCAGTTCCTGCGGCAAGAAGGGCTTCGAGAGCACCCGGTCCGCGCCGATCTTCTTCGCCATCGAGAGGTACATGTTCTGGTCGAGGCGACCGCCACCGGACATCGCGATGATCTTCACCGGCGTCTGGTTGCGGCGAAACTCCTGGATCGTCTCGATGCCCTCTTTGTCAGGCATGATCAGATCCGTGATGAGCAGCGCGGCCGGCTTCAGCTTGAAGAGGCGCACCGCTTCGTTGCCGTTGCGCGCCTCCGACACCTCGTACCCGGCCTTCGCCAGCACCCGCTTGAGCAGCATGCGGACTTGGTCGTCGTCGTCGGCTACGAGGATATGGATCGCATTGGTGCTCATTGCACGGATCTTGGGCTGAGTTCGCTGAAAGGGAACTGATTGTTCATCGGGTTCCAGACCCGAAAGTTAACTGGAAAAACACCCCGCTCCACTCTGCACGTTTCTCCTCAAATCGCACTACGGAGGAACGTTTCGGCCGCCTCACGGTCGCGCGCGATCTGCCCGCGCAGCGCCTCCAAGTTGTCGAACTTTCGCTCCGCGCGAAGAAACTCGAGCCACTCGACGTGCAGCTCGTCCCCCTCGCTCCACGGACAATCTCCGAGCACGTGCACTTCCAGCAACGGCCGCACGGCGCCAGCCTCCACCGTGGGCCGCACGCCATAGTTCGCCACGCCGGGCCGCGCGCGCTCCGGGCCGTCCGCCAGACCGCGGACGCGCATCGCGTACACCCCGGCGGCCGGAGCGCATTCCGGCTCCCACGGCAGGTTCAACGTCGGAAAACCGAGGGTGCGCCCGAGCCGGCGGCCCGGCCGCGCCCGACCCACGGCGAAATACGCGTACCCGAGCAGTGCATTCGCCGCCGCGATCTCACCGGCCGCCACATGGGCACGGATGCGGGTGCTGCTGATCGGCTCACCGTCGAGATTGATCCGCGGCGCGCTGAAGACGCGCACCCCGGTTTCGCGGCCCGCACGCACGAGACTCGCGGCGTCGCCGCGCCGACGCGCACCATAACGCCAATTCTCGCCCACGTAGAGCGCATGCAAATTTGGCAGTGCGCGACGCAGGTAAGGCAGAAAATCCTCCGCCTCGATCGCGGCGAATTCTCGCGTGAACGGCTCCTGCACGACGAAGTCGATCCCGAGGCGCTCCCGAAGAAACCGCGTCTTCAGCTCCACGGGCATGAGCAGTCGCACCGGGTTTTCCGGTCGGAACAGCCGACTCGGATGCGGATCGAAGGTCAGCACGCCCGCCAAGCCTCCCTCGCGTCGCGCCGAATGCTGCGCCGACTCGATCACGGCCTGATGCCCGAGGTGCACGCCGTCGAACATCCCGATCGCGAGGTGCAGCGGCTGGGCGGGAAGCCGCACCGCCGAAAGCGAATGGAAGAGCTGCGGAGCGGGGTTCATGGCATTCCGCGCCCGGGTCGGATCAGAGCGCGTGCGTCGGCGCCACTTGATGGGGCGCGAGAAGCTGTTTCGCCAGTTCGCCGTTGGGCAACGCAAGGAAATCCTCGAGCTTGATCGCCTTCTCGACACGCAATTCGCCGCTGCCCGTGCGCCGCAACGCGCTCAGGTGCGCACCGCAGCCGAGCTTCTGGCCGACATCGTGCGCGATCGTGCGTACGTAGGTGCCTTTCGAGCACCGCACGCGGAAACGCACCTTCGGCAGCTCCACGTCGAGCACCTCGATCGACATGATCCGGATGAACCGCGGCTCGCGGTCGATCTCCTCGCCCTTGCGCGCCATCTTGTAGAGCGGCACGCCGTCGACCTTGATCGCCGAGAACATCGGCGGCGTCTGGTACTGGTCGCCGCGGAACGTCTGCATCACGGCCTCGATCTTCGCGCGATCGAGGTCCGCTGGTACGGGGCGCGTCTCGACGACCTCGCCCTCGGCATCCTGGGAGTTGGTGACGACGCCGAGCGTCATCTCGCCCTCGTATTCCTTGTCGCCGCTCATCAAGTACTGCGAGAGGCGCGTGGACTTGCCGACCAGGACCAACAGGAGGCCGGTGGCCATCGGATCGAGCGTGCCGGCATGGCCGACGCGCTTCTGCTGGAGCTTGTGGCGGACACGCGCCACCACGTCGTGCGACGTGTGCTCGGTGGGTTTGTCGATCAGCAGGACGCCGTCGAACTCCTTCTGCGGGACGAGACTCATTGGGACTTGAGAGCGTCGACGCGCGCGAGCGCTTCGCGCAGCGCGGCCAGGAGACGGGGCTGCACATCGGCCAGCGGCTCCTTCGGGTTGAGGCCGGCGGCACAGGCGTGACCGCCGCCACCGAACTGCGCGGCGACGCGGTCGAGGCGCAGGGCGGGATCCTTGCAGCGCAGGCTGCCCTTGGTCATGCCCGCGCGTTCCTCGAGCAACACGCCAACCTCCACGCCGTCGATGGCTCGCGCGTAATCGACGAGCCCTTCGGTGTCCTCAGCCGTCGTCCCGGTCTGCTCGAAGATCCCGAGCGGCAGGATACCGACGCAGATGCGGCCGTCGGCCTCGAGCCGCAACGAGGAGAGAAAATGCTGCAGGAGCTTCATCCGGCCGA
This sequence comes from Opitutaceae bacterium, assembly GCA_035298965.1. Classification (GTDB taxonomy): domain Bacteria; phylum Verrucomicrobiota; class Verrucomicrobiia; order Opitutales; family Opitutaceae; genus CAJCBL01. The sequence goes on from DATGXO010000250.1 coordinate 7,480, forward strand.
ACGACTCGCGTTCGTAAATGTGGAAACCGGCTTCGACGGGCTCGGCGCCGCAGGCGATCAGGCGGCCGACAAGTTCGAATACGCGGGCGGTGGTGGACGCGTGGCGGAACTGGCCGGTGTCGGTGATGATGCCGGCGTAGAGCGCCTTGGCGGCGATCGCATCGAGGGGCAGCTCGAGATCGAAGGCCATGCCCGCGATGATCTCGGCGGTGGCGGCGGCGCCGGTCTCGACGAGGTTCTCCTCCGCGCCGTGATTCGCGCCGAGGTGGTGGTCGATGTTGAGCACCGGCTGCGGGAAACGCGCGGCAAGTTTCCCCCCGATGCGCGCGAGATCGGCGCAGTCGACGAGCACCGCGGCGTAATCGCCGGCCGGCAGCGTGTCGGCGGTGTAGAACGGGTGTTGTGCGGCGAGGTACGCGAGGCGGCGCGGCACGGGGTCTCCGTTGGCGCAGAGGGCTTCGATCCCGTGCTGCGCGAGGATGCGCGCGACGGCGACTTGCGAACCGATGCAGTCGCCGTCCGGCCGGGCGTGGCCGATCACGACCACGCGGCGGCCTTCGAGCCGGGCGATGGCCTGCGCGAAGCGTTTCGCGAGCTCGGGGAAAAAACGGTGCATGGCGCGGTTCAGCCCTGCGGGGGGGCGGGCGGCGGAGTCGATGCAGAGCCCGGGGCGGCCGGCGGAACGATCTCGTCGAGCAACCGCAAAACCCGCTCCGCGCGGTCGGGCGACTCGTCGTGCACGAACTCGAGTTTCGGCAGATAACGGAGCTGCACGTAGCGGCGCAAATGCTCGCTGATCAGGCCGACTTTGCTCCGCAGCCAGCGCGCGCCGGCGCCCGGATCGGCGTCTTTCCTGAGCATCGAGAAGAACACCTTCGCGGTGCGCAGATCGGAGGCGATGTCGACGCCGGTGATGGTGTAGAGCACCGCGTCCTGTCCGCACTTGGTGTGCAGGACGTGGCTGATCTCACGCTGCAGCAGTTCGTTGATGCGGACGGTGCGATTGGACATGGGCAATTTTCGATTCCGAATTTTCGATTTCCGATTGGCTAGGCCGGCACCTCAAGCGGCGGCCCCAATCGAAAATCGGCAATCAAAAATCGCAAATTCTCAGAGGCTCGCGCGGATCTTCTGGACCTCGAAGCACTCGATGACGTCGCCCGGCTTGTAGTCGAAGTAGCCGGCCAGACCGATACCGCACTCGAGGCCGGCGCGGACTTCGTTGGCGTCGTCCTTGAAGCGGCGCAGCGTGTCGACCGTGCTCTCGTGCACGATCTCGCGACCACGGCGGACGCGGGCCTTGGCGTTGCGGGTGATCTTGCCGTCGGTGACGAGGCAGCCGGCGACGACGCCCTTCGCAACGGGGAATGTCGCGCGCACCTCGGCGCCACCGAGCTTGACCTCCTTGAGATCCGGCGGGAGCAGATCGGCCATCGACTCCTTCACCTTGTCGGCGAGTTCGTAGATGATGTCGTACTCCTGGATGGCGACGTTGTGGTGTTTGGCGAGAGGCGTGACGCCGTTCTCGAGGCGAGTGTTGAAACCGATGATGATCGCGCCGGCCGCACTGGCCATGAGGACATCGTTCTTGGTGACGAGGCCCACCTCGGAGGCGATGACCTCGAGCGCGACCTTGTCGCTCTTGATGTTCTCGAGAATGTTGCGCACCGCTTCGGCCGAGCCGAAGACGTCGGATTTGACGACAACCTTGAGCGTCGGCTTCTGGGTAGCGGCGATCTCGGCGAAGAGCTTCTCGACGGAGGTGTCCTTGGGCGCGGAAGCGGCGACGACAGCCTGCTTGCGCAGCGCCTCCTCGGCCTCCTCGGCCATGGCCTTGGCCTCGCGGTCGTTCTTCACGACCTTGAACTGCATGCCGGCTTCGGGTGTGGCGGACCAACCGATGATCTTCACCGGCATCGAAGGCCCGGCTTGTTTCACCTGCTCGCCCTTGTCGTTGAAGAGCGCCTTGATCTTGGTGTACGCCGGCCCGCAGACGACCGAGTCGCCGACGCGGAGCGTGCCGCGTTGCACGATGACAGTCGCGGTGCTGCCGCGGCCGACCTCGACCTGCGCCTCGATGATGGAGCCGCTGGCGGGAGCCTTCGGATTGGCCTTCAGCTCCATGACGTCGGCCTGGAGCAGAATGTATTCGAGGAGATCCGGCACGCCGTCGCCTTTCAGGCCGGAGACTTTCACGGCGATCGTCTCACCGCCCCAATCTTCAGGGGCGATACCGCGTTCCTGCATCTGGAGCTTCACGCGGTCGAAGTTGGCGCCCTTCACATCGGACTTGTTGACAGCCACGATGGTGGAGACCTTCGCGGCCTTGATGTACTTAAGGGCCTCGTCTGTCTGCGGCATGAAGCCGTCGTCGGCCGCCACGACGAGGATGGCGATGTCCGTCGTGTTGGCGCCGCGGGCGCGCATCTTGTTGAACGCGGAGTGGCCGGGCGTATCGAGGAAGGTGATCTTGCGGCCGTTGTGCTCGATCTGGTAGGCGCCGATGTGCTGCGTGATGCCGCCGGCTTCGCCCGCGGCGACGTTGGCCTTGCGGATCGTGTCGAGCAGCGTGGTCTTGCCGTGGTCGACGTGACCGAGGATGCAGACGACCGGCGGGCGCGGCTCGAGGAACTTCGACTCGTCCTCCTCGACCGGCTTGGCCTTCTCTTTCGCGGGAGCCACCGGAGCGGCATCGCCGCGGTGTTTCACCTCGAGCAGGAAGCCGTGCTTCTCCGCGACTTTCATCGCGACCGACTCTTCGATGGCCTGATTGAGCGAGCCGAAGATGCCCATCTCCATGAGCTCGGAGATGAGGCGGAACGGCTTCACTCCGATCGCGATCGCGAAATCGCGCACGATAATCGGCGGCTTGACGTGGAGAATCTTGATGTCGCCGGAAACCGTGACGGTCGCCGAGCTGGCCGCAGGTGCTGCGGTCGGGATCGGCGGCGGAACCGGCGCAGCCACCGGGCCGGGCTTCGGCGGCACGGCGAGCGGAGGCGGTGCCAGCGGTTGCGGCGCCGCTGGGCGGGGCGCCGCGGGCGGAGGCGCCAAAGGCGCCGGAGAGACC
>DATGXO010000251.1:0-9106 GCA_035298965.1 Opitutaceae bacterium
CGGCGACGACGAGGAAAACGAGGCCGCGATCGGTGAGTTGCATGCCGTAGAGCTGGCTCGCCACGCCGTAGCCGGCCCCGATGCTGCCCAGCGCGCCGAGCGCGATGCCGCCGAGCACCAGGAGGATTCCGCCGCGGACGACCTCGCGGAGCACGTCCGAGGAATCCGCACCGAGCGCGATACGCACGCCGATCTCGCGGGTGCGTTGCGTGACCGTGTAGGCCATTACGCCGTAGAGTCCCACGCAGGCGAGCAGGAGGGCGATGGCGGCGAACACGCCGACGAGGATCAGCATCGCGCGCCGGATCCGCACGGAGAACGAATTGTCGATTGCCTGCTGCATCGTGAGGAGGTTGGCGATCGGCTGGTCGGGATCGACCGCGGCGACTGCGCGGCGCACCGTGTCGGCCACCGTGAGCGGCGAGCCGTGCGTGCGGACGACGATGGAGATCGTCCACGGGAATTCGGAGACCGGCAGATAGACCATCGGCGGCGGCGGCGCGTCGAGTTGCGCGCGGCTCATGTTGCCGACGATGCCGACAATCTCCCAATCGGTGTCCTTGAACCGCACGTGGCGGCCGAGCGCGTCCTCGCTCTCGAAGAGCTGGCGCGCGAGCGCTTGGTTGACGAGGAGCACCTTACGGGCGCCGGCGAGATTGTCGGCGTCGGTCAGGAAACGTCCCCGCTGGAGCGGCACGCCGAGCGCCTGGAATAGATCGCCGCCGACAGAATCGAAGCCGACTCGGATATCGGCGCGCGCATCGCTCTCCTCGGAGCGGCGAATGGTGTCGCCGTAGAAACGTTGGTTGTTGAACGGCGCCGAGGAAATCATGCCCGCGGCGGCGATGGCCGGCTGGGCGGAGAGTTCGCGTAGAACGGACGCGACGAAGCGCACGCGATGGGCGGGCGTGGGCGCGGCGACGCTGCTCTGGTTGAGGTCGAAGAGCAGGATCTGATCGCGGCTGAAGCCGGCGTCGGTGCCGAGCGTCGCCATGAAGCTGCGCAGCAACAGGCCGGCGGTGAAGAGGAGCACCACCGTGAGGCCGGTCTCGGTGACGATGAACGCGCGTTGGAGCCGGTGCCGCGCGCCGCCGGCGGTGCCGCGCGAGCTTTCCTTGAGGTCGTTTGTGAGGTTGGGCCGGGCGATGCGGAGGGCCGGGGCGAGGCCGAAGAGCACGCCGGTCGCCAGCGAGACGGCGAGGGTGAACAACAGCACGACGGGGTTGAGCGAGATCGCGAGTCCGGGCGCGATGGCCGCCGACGCGAACGTGATCAGCGGCCCGATGGCGTACGAAGCGACGAGCAGGCCGGCGGCACCGCCGAGCAGCGAGAGCAGCGAGCTCTCCACAAGGAGCAGGCGCACGATGTGGCTCACGCTCGCGCCGAGCGCGACGCGCACGGCGATCTCGGTCTGCCGGGTGGCGGCGCGGGCGAGCAGGAGGTTGGCGACGTTGGCGCAGGCGATGAGCAGCACGAGCGCGACGGTGGCCATGAGCATCAGCACGTAGGGGCGCGGTCCGCTGGCGACCGTTTCCTGGAACGGATCGACGGTGACCGTCCAGTCGGCCTTATTCGGAGGGTAGAGCGAGCGCAGGGAGTCGTTGGCGGCGACGAGCTCGGCCTGCGCCTGCGCGAAGGTGGCGCCGGGCTTGAGGCGGCCGAAGACGAGGCAGACGTAGTTGTAGTTGCGTTGCTGCTTCCACTCGGCGGCGCCGATCGCGGCGGGGATGAGAAACTCGATGTTGGGCGTGTTCAGCGCGTTGGGCGCGAGCACACCGATGACGGTGAAGCCGCGACCATCGAGCCGGATGGTCTTTCCAAGGATCTCGGGATCGGCGGAGAGGCGGCGTTGCCACATCTCGTGGGTGAGGATGACGACGTTATTGTCGCCACCGGCGGCATCCTCCTCGGCCGTGAAATCGCGCCCGAGTGCCGGTTGGATGCGGAAGACGCGGAGGTAGTCGGCGGAGACGGCGTAACCGGTCAGTTGCGCGGGCTCGGCGACGCCGGAGAGGTTGAGGTCGGCGTTGTGCTGCGCGGCCAGGGATTCGAACGAGGTGGCGTGTTCTTTCCAGTCGAGGAACGTGCCGCCGTCGGCGATGTTGCGGGAGTTCGGCGTGGGTGAGTGGAAGACGATCGCGATGCGTCCCGAATCCGGGTACGGCAGGGGCGAGAGCAGCAGGGCCTGGACGACGCTGAAGATCGCGGTGTTGGCGCCGATGCCGAGCGCGAGCGTGAGGATGGCGACGGCGGCGAAGCCCGGCGCTTTGAACAGCTGACGGACGGCGTAACGGAGATCCTGGAGCATGTGGGGAAGAAGGCAGAAGTAACAGGGAACAAGTGGCAGGGGCGGAGGGCGGGAGGCGGCGGCGTGTGGGTCTTGTTACTTGGAACTTGGTATTTGGAGCTTCGTTTCCTCACTCCGCCCGCAGCGCGACGAGCGGGTCGACGCGTGTGGCGCGGCGCGCAGGCAGCCAGTTGGCGAGAAGCGAGGCGGCGGCGAGGATGGCGGCGGCGAGCCCGAGGATCGCGGGATCGGCCGGGCTCACATCGTACAACGCGCTGGCGAGGAGCTTGCCGGCGAGCAGTGCGAGCCCCGCGCCGATGGCCAGGGCAAACAGCGCCTGTTTCAAACCCTGGCGGAGCACGAGGCGGACGACTTCTTGCGGCTGAGCACCGACTGCGATCCGAATGCCGATCTCGCGCGTGCGGCGCAGCACGGCGTACGCGCTGATTCCGTAGACGCCGAGCACCGCCAACAGCAGCGCGGTCGCACCGAGCACAGTGAAGATCGCGCCGCCGAGCTGGAAAAGCCAGAGGTTCATGTTCCGCTCGACGATCGTGCCGAACGGCACCACGCGCAGGAGCGGCAGCGCAGGATCGAAGGCGCGCAGTTCCGACCGCAGCGCCTCGGCGGCGGCGATTTCCGACTCGCGCGCGACCTTGTCGGTCCGCGTGAGGAGAAACACCTGCGCGGCCGGCGCATGGGCGAGCGGCACGAAGAAATGACCGGGATAATCCTCCTTCTGCGGGCCGTGCCGATGCGCCGCCACGACGCCGACGATCTCGAGTTCCGTGGGCGCGGCGCTGTCATCGGAATTCACACACCGGAGCCGGCGGCCGAGCGGATCGGCGCCGGGGAAGATCGTTTCGGCGAGGCGGGTGTCGACGATGGCGACGCGCGCTGTGCCCGCGAGATCGGCCTCGGTGAACGCACGGCCGCGCACAACGGGGACGCCGAGAACTTCGAAGTAGCTAGAGGAGACGCCGGCGAAGAGTCCGTCGCTGCCCGGTTGCGGCTCGTTCGGCGCGGCGGGAGCGGTCTCGGCGGGAGCGAGTCGCCGCGTGGTCTCGATGTCGGTGTACGGCAGGGTGGTGGTGAGCGCGGCTTGGCGCACGCCCGGGGCGCTGAGGGCGTGCTGTAGGAGCGCTTGGCTGCGGCGGCGCATGGTGGCCTCGTCGTCGCGTGTCATCGCGAAATCCATCTCGACCGCGACGCGCCCGGTGGTGCTGAAACCGCGGTCGAGCTGCGCGGCGTTGAGGGCGCCGCGGAGGAAAAGCCCACCGGTGAAGAGCAGCGCGAGCGAGAGGGCGAGTTGCCCCATGACCAGGCAGTGCCGCAGGCTGAAGAAACGGTTCCAGCGATCAGTCGAGCCGGTGCCGGCGGCCGACAGCCGCATGGCCGCGGCGATGTCGGGCCGCACGCAACGGAGCGCCGGGAGGAGGCTGAAGAACAACGTGGCGACGACGACGTAGAGCAACGTGGCGGCGAGCACGCGGGCGTCCGGCTGGAGCGCGAGCGTCAGCGGGAAGTTCATCGCCTGGGCGCGAGCGTTGAAGGTGTGAGCGAGCAACTCGTTGGCCCAGTTCGCCGCGAGGAAACCTGCGACGCCGGCCACGAACGCCAGGAGCAGGCCTTCGACGAGCAGCTGGCGGACGACCTGCCAGCGGGTCGCGCCGAGCGAGAGCCGGATGGCGAACTCCCGGTGGCGCGCCGTGTTCCGCGCGAGAAGCATGTTGGCGAGATTGAGGCTCGCGATGACGAGCACCACCGAAGCCATGCCGAGTACCAGAACGGCAAACACGCGTACGCCGCTGTCGTCGGCGGGGCTGGGGCTGATGCTCAGGCGGGACGGCGGCGCGACCTGGAGCGCGCGTTTTTCGTCGGGCGCACTCGCCGCGCCACGGAGCGCCTCGAGTCGTTGATCGAGCACGCCGAGCTGGCCGGCCACGGTCTTTGGCGTGAGACCCGGCTGCAGGCGTGCGATGAGACTGAGGACGAAGGTGTCGGCGCGGGCGAGCTCGATGCCGCGCGGGCGGTCCGCGAACGGATCGGCGAACTGCCCGATCATGCCGAGCGGCAGCCAGAGATCGGGCGAGACGATGGCGTTGATCCCGGTGAAGCCGGCCGGCGCGACGCCCACGACGGTGACGGAGCGGCCGTTGACCAGCACCGTGCTGCCAACGAAATCGGGACGGCCGCCGTGGCGTCGCCAGAGCGAGTGGCTCGCCACCGCAACCGGCATACCGGCATCAGGGCGCGCTTCAGTTGCCGAGAAGAAACGGCCGAGCGCGGGCTGCACGCCGAAGAGCGGGAAGATGTTCTCCGAGGCGAAGAAGACGGCGGAGCGGCGCAGGTCGTCGTCTCGGCCGACGCCGGCGAGCATGAAGTGCATCGCCGCTATGTCGGTGAAGATCGGACTCGGCTCGCGCAGCGCCGTGAACTCGGCATACGAAAACGGCCGGTAGTCGCGTTGGGCCGCCTGGCGCGCGGTGTAGAGGCTGACGAGTTCCTGCGGGCGGACGGCGTCGATCCGGCTGAACGCGATGGCGTTGACCAGTGAGAAGACCGCCGTGTTCACGCCGATGCCGAGCGCAAGGGTGAGGACCGCCACGGCGGTGAAGCCCGGCGTTTCCCGGAGTTGGCGGAGGGCGAAGCGGAGGTGCTGGAGCATGGCGGAAAGGGAAAAGTGACAGGTAGCAAGTAGCAGGTGGCGGAGGCGGAAGGCGGCGGCGGGATGGAGTCTTGTTACTTGGAACTTCGTTTCCTCACTCCGCCCGCAGGGCGATGAGCGGGTCGACGCGTGTGGCGCGACGGGTCGGCAGCCAGCACGCCAGCAGGCCCACGGTGGTGATGACGACGAAGCCGAGAGCGAGCGTGGCCGGATGGAAGGGCGTGATGCCCCAGAGCATCGAACGAAGGACTGTCGCGCTGGTGTACGCGCCGACGATCCCGAGCGCGGCCCCGAGCAGCACCCAACGCAGGCCTTGGCCGATGACGAGTCGGCCGATGCCGGCCGGTGCCGCACCGAGCGCGAGGCGGATACCGATCTCGCGAGTGCGTTGCTGGACGAGATAGCTCAACGTGCCGAACAGGCCGATCGCGACGAGCAGCAGCGCGAGTCCCATGAATACGCCGACGAGCCAGGCGAGCAGGCGTTGGCTGCGGGTGGCGTCATCCACGAGGCCTTCCAAGGTGCGCACGCGCGCGAACGGCAGATCGGGATCGAGACTGGCGACAGCGCGGCGCAGCGGCTCCGCGAGCTGGAGGGCCGGTTGCGCGGTGCGGACGACGAGGAAGACGTTGTCGCGTCCGCCTCGGGCGGGGCCCCAGTAGATCTCGGGCTGGGCATCCTGGGTGGGACCCCATTGGCGGACGTTTTCAACAACGCCGACGACGGTCGTGGTCCATGCCGGAGTCGGGTCGTTGGCGCGAACGGTGCGGCCGACCGGGTCGAGGCCGGGCCAGAAGCGATCGGCGAACGCGCGGTTCACGACCGCGCCGAGATGGCTGTCGGCGTAGTCCTCGGCGCGCAGGGTGCGACCGCGCAGCAGGCGGAGTCCGGCGGCCGCGAAATACTCCGGGGTCACGCCGGAGAATTCCGTGAGCGGGCGCTCGGTGCCGACCTCGTAAACCTGGTCGTCGACGAGAACATTGCCGTTGCTGCCGCCCTCGAGGGGCAGCTTGTTGGTGGTCGCCGCTACGCTGATACCGGGGATGGCGGCGACGGTTTCGACGAGGCGTTCGCAGAAGGCGGCGCGCAGCTGGTTGTCGTCGTAGCGCGATCCGCGTGGGGACAGCTCGACCACCAGGACCTGTTCGGAGGCGAGGTCGCGGTTGGCCGCGCGGATCTTGAGATAGCTGGTGGTGAAGAGCGCGGCGCCGTTGACGAGCATGAACGCGACGACGATCTGGCCGACGACCAACCCGCGCAGGAGGCGGTGGCGCACATGTGAGCCGGAGGCGCTGCGCGTGCCGCTGCGGAGGAGGTCGGCGATGCCGGCGCGAGTGCCCGCCCAGGCGGCGGGGATGCCGGCGAGCAGTGTCGAGATCACGGCCAGGCCGGCGGCGAACAGCACGGCGTGGGAACCGGGCGCGGCGGCGGCCCGGCGGTTCTCGCCGATCGGCAGGAAGCCGGCGAGCGGTCCGCTGCCCAGATCGGCAAGGAGCAAACCGAGCGCTGTGCCGGCGAGGGCGACGAGAAGGCTTTCGCAGAGCACGAGGCGGAAGAGTTGCCCCCGCGAAGCTCCGACGGCGGTGCGCAGGCCGAGCTCGGCCTGGCGCAGGGCGCCGCGCGCCAGCAGCATGCTGGCGACGTTGCTGCACGCGATGAGGAGCACCAAGAGAACGGCGCCGAACATCATCCAGGCGCCGGTTTTCTCGTTCTCCGTCATCTCGTCGTGCAGCGTGCGCAGGAGGAAGGGCTTGCCGGTGTTGCTATCGGGATACGCGGCGGTGAGGCGGACGCCGACGGCCTTGATCTCGGCTTCGGCGGCGCCGCGCGTGACACCGGGTTTCAGCCGCCCCACGGCGCACATCCAGTGGCTGCCGCGGTTGCCCCAGGAGCGCGCCAAGGGCAGCGGTTTCCAGAGCTGGCAGTCGTTGCCGCGCATCCAGGGTGCGGCGAACTCGAAATGGCGGGGCATCACGCCGACGATCGTCACCGTGGCACCGTTGAGCGGAACGGTGCGGCCAACGACGGACGGATCGGCGTTGAAGGCGCTGAGCCAGAGCGAGTGACTGATGACGGCGACCGGTGTGGCGCCGGGTTGCTCGTCGGCGGGCTCCAGCAGACGGCCGAGCAGCGGACCGACGCCGAACGCACGCAACACGCCGGCGGTGCACTGGGCGGCCGGGATGCTTTGCGGACGCTCGCCGCCGAGGTTCGCCCGCTGGGGCGAGTAGGCGCCGAGCTCCTCGAAGGCCGTGACGGAATCGGCGATGTCGAAGTAGTCCGGGACCGAGAGCGGCCACTGCGGGCCGGACCAGAGCTGCACGAGGCGATCGGCGTCGGGATAGGGCAGCGGATCGAGCACGAGCGCACGCAGCGCACCGTAGAAGATCGTGCTGCCGGCGATGCCCAGTGCGAGGGTGAGCACGGCGACAATCGTGAAGCCGGGAGTTTTGACGAGCTGGCGGAACGCGTAGCGGAGGTCCTGGAACATCGGGAAAAAAAGGGGAAAGTGACAGGTGGCCAGTACTTCGTTCCCTCAGTCCGCCCGCAGGGCCACGATGGGATCGATGCTCGTCGCGCGGCGCGCCGGCAGGTAGGTGCCCGCCAACACCGCGAGCAGGGCTACCAGCGCGGCCAACCCGAAGGCGATGGGATCGAGCGCGGCCACTTCATACAGCTGACCGCCGATCAACCGTGCGCCCACGACCGCGCCGATCAAGCCGACCGCCAGACCGACCGCCCCCAACCGGAGGCCGTCGCGCAGCACGAAGTGGAGCACGCGGCGGGGATTGGCGCCCAGCGCGAGGCGGATCGAGAGTTCCCGTTCGCGTTGGCGTACCGAGTAGGCCAGCACGCCGTAGATCCCGATCACCGAAAGGAGAAGTGCGGAGACGGCGAAGGCCGTGATCAGCCCGAGCGTCACGTGGCGGCCGCGGAGGGCGTGCGCCACCGATTCCTCGAGTGTGCGGAAGTCCGAGAGCGCGTGGACAGGACCGAAGCCGGCCAACGTCTGCTGCAAGGGACGGACCAGTGTCCGTGGAGCGATGTTAGTGCGCACTAGAAGACTCGCCGTCGAGGGCATGTGGGAGTGCGGCGCATAGACATGCGGAAAATACGCGTCGTCCGGCGAGGCGGCGCGGACTTGCGGCACGATGCCGACAATCTGCCAGTTCTCGTCGCGGAACCGGATCTCGCGACCGAGCGGATCCAGTCCGGGAAAGAGCCGCGTCGCGAGCGTGTCGGAGACCAAGGCCACCCGCGGCGCGTCCGGCTGGAGGTCGTGCGCCCCCAGGGTGCGACCCGCGAGCAGTCGCAGCCCCAGCGTGGGAAGATAGTCGGTGCCGATGAAATCGATGGTGGTGTCGAGATAGTCCCCGGCGGCCTGTTCGGGCCGGCCGACGCGCACGGCCCAGTTGTTCGAGCCCATCGGTGCGGTGGTCGCGATCGACGCAGCATCGACGCCGGGCAACTGGCGGACGCGTTGCAGGTACTCGTCGAGCACCCGGGTGAGTTGCTCTTCTCTCGGCAGGGCGCGCCGTGAGAGCGAGATCTGGCACGCGAGCGTTTGCCGCGGGTCGAAGTTCAGATCGGCCCGGTGGGCGCGCAGGGCGCTTCGCACCAGCAGGCCCGCGCCGACCAGCAGCACCACGGTGACCGCGACCTCGGCGATCACGAGCAGCGACTGCGCGGCGGAACGGCCGGCGGAGGTGAGACCGCGCCCGGTGGCGAGGAGGGCGCTGTTGAGATCCACGCGACTGGCCTGGAGCGCCGGCAGCAGGCCGAACGCGAGGCCTACGATTGTCGCCACAGACGCGGTGAAGCCGAGCACGCGGAGGTCGACCTTCGGCCAGAGCATCTCGGGCAGCAGGCTGGCCGAGGCCGCCCGCATGCCGTCGACCGCGAAGAGCGCGAGGAAACTGCCGAGCGCGCCGCCGAGGAGCGACAGCAGCAGGCTCTCGACGAGCAGTTGCCGGAGCACCCGACCGGCGCTGGCGCCGAGAGCGAGGCGGACGGCGATCTCCTTGCGGCGAACCGTGGCGCGCGCGAGCAGCAGGTTCGCGATGTTGGCGCACACGATCAACAGCACGCATCCCACCGCCGCGAAAACCAGGAGCAACGACTGCCGCAGGTTGATGGTGAGGCCTGTCTGC
>DATGXO010000252.1:0-39315 GCA_035298965.1 Opitutaceae bacterium
GTCGGGCTTGAGGCCCTCAAGGGCGTCGAGCCGGTCCACACGATTGCCGCCCGGCACAAGGTGCATCCGGTGCAGGTGAGTCAGTGGAAGAAAGAAGTGTCGGAGCGCCTGCCCGAGGTATTTGGGCAGAAGGCCGACCGCGATGCCGCCGAGGCGATCCTGCGGGAGAAGGAGCTGTTCGAGGAGATCGGACGGCTGAAGATGGAGCTGGAGTGGCTCAAAAAAAAAGTTGGCCCGTTTGGGGACTGAAGCCCGTCGCGGCATGATCGAGCCCAAGCATCCCACGCTCTCGGTGGTCCGGCAGTGCGAGCTGCTGGAACTGCCGCGGGCCAGCTATTACCGGAAGCCCGAGCCGGAGAACGACGAGAACCTCGAGTTGATGCGCGTCATCGACGAGACGTATCTGGCGCATCCCTTTTTCGGTTCGCGGCAGATGCGCGACTGGCTGCGGCTGCAGGGCTATCGGGTCAACCGCAAGCGCGTGCAACGGCTGATGCGGCAGCTCGGACTGGAGGCGATCTACCGCAAGCCCAACACCTCCGCGCCACATCCCGAGCACCGGGTCTATCCGTACCTCTTGAAGAAGCTGGTCATCGACCGGCCCAACCAAGTCTGGGCCACCGACATCACCTATGTGCCGATCCAAGGCGGCTTCGCGTACCTGTGTGCCGTCATCGACTGGCACACCCGCCGTGTGCTCGCCTGGGACCTGTCCAACACGCTCGACGCCACGTTCTGCGTGCAGGCCGTACGTCGGGCGATGGCCGAGTTCGGTACGCCGGAGATCTTCAACACCGACCAAGGCTGCCAGTTCACTTCGGCCGAGTTCACCCAGCCGCTGTTGGCCGCCGGCGTGAAACTCTCGATGGACGGCAAGGGCCGCTGCCTGGACAACGTCTTCGTCGAGCGGCTCTGGCGCACCGTCAAATACGAGGAGATCTACCTCAAGAGCTACACCTCGCTCATCGAGGCCCACGCCCAGCTCGACGCCTACTTCACCTTCTACAACGAGCAACGCCCGCACTCCCAACTCGGCCGACGCCCACCGGCCCACGTCTACCGTGACCTCCTCCAGCGCAAGGCCGCTTGACCGGCGGGGAAGCTGCGCCTCCCCGTCCACCCCTCTGCTGAATCCGGGGAGGGGAAGGCGGACCTTCCCCTCGGACCCCATCCCTAAGTATTTACTTTTCCTGTTCGAACCATAACTAACCAACCCGTCCCCGCTGTCTCACGTTCGGGGTCCACCTCACTACGCGCTCGACCACGTCCGCCGCGAGGCCGACCGCCGTTTCCCGAAACACAACACAGACGCCAAGCAGGCCAAAGACCACTGGACCTTCTGGCACGATTTTGCCGAGAAAAACCTCTTCGGCATCGAAATCAACGAGGAGCTGGCCCGCGTCGCCAAGATGAACATGATCATCCACGACGACGGCCACACCAACATCGTCGGCCACGATGGCCTCGACTTCTTTGTGCGGCCCAAGGACGCGGACGGCAAACCCAAGGGCGAAAATCGCCCCTACCTATACGACCGAAACGACAAGCTCCGCGCCGACAAGTTCGACCTCATCCTCACCAATCCCCCCTTCGGCTCCGTGGTGAAGCGCACCGAGAAAGGCGAGGGCTACCTGGAGCAGTTCGACCTGAGGAACTACATCGGAAAAAGCACCACCGGCACCGACAGCGACGAATCTGAGAAAAGCGAAAAGGACGCCAAGCGCGGCGCGAAGGCCGTGAAAGACCGCAGCAGCATCAAGACCGAGATCCTCTTCCTTGAGCGCGTTCATTCCTTCCTCAAGCCCGGCGCCGGGCGCACCGCCATCGTCCTGCCCGATGGCATCCTCACCAATTCCTCACTGCAAGGCGTGCGCGACTGGCTGCTCGCCCACTTCCAGCTTCTCGCCGTCGTCTCCCTCCCGCAGTTCGCCTTTGCTCACTACGACGCCGGGGTGAAAGCCAGCCTCGTTTTCCTCCGTCGCTTGGCTGACGGCGAGGCCGTGCGGGACACCGCCCCCATCTTCATGGCCCTCGCCGAAAACATCGGCTACGACGCCACCGGGCGGAAAACCTTCGCCATCACCGTCGAGCAGCCCGGCGAGGAAAAGACCGACGGCCAGCCCCGCATTGAGCGGCAAAGCTGCGACCTCTTCGACTTCCGCGTCTTCTACGAGTGGAGCACGGCCAACCCGAAGAAACCGCAGTGGAGCGAGCGCCACCGCGAAATCATACCCGACACCGGCCTCGTCGCCCAATGGCGCGAGTTTGAGAAAAACTCGGCACCTTTTTTCGCCTAAGCCCCGTGCCTGGTGCCGCTGCAACCGCGCAGCGTTTCGGCATCACACGGGGCGAATACGAAGGAAGGTTAGACGTGCCTTTCTACCTTCCGAAACACCGTGAACTTGAGGTGCGAATGCACGCCTGCGGTTTTCCCGTCCATCGGGTCGGAAGTCGCGAGATTTCATCACAGGTTGTGGACGGCCCTTTCGGCTCCGATTTGAAAGTGAATGAGTATGTCCCGGAGGGTGTGCCACTGCTCCGCGTCTCAAATTGCCGAACGGGGCAGATTCAGGTGGACGACGAACTCGTTTTCATCGGCGAGGCGAAACATGAAGAGCTAATACGGAGTGAAGTGCTCCCCGGAGACGTTCTGCTCACAAAAGCCGGAGCAATCTTGGGTTACTCTGCCGTGTTTCCAAAAGAGCTGAAGAAGGGAAACATCACTTCTCATCTAGCTTCGATTCGGCCGGTCGAAGGAGTTGAGTCCCGATACTTGTCCGAGTTTTTGACGAGCCCGATTGGGATTCAGCAAATCTACCGTTGGGGCAACAAATCCACCCGGCCTGAGTTGAACACGGACGAAGTGCGAGCAATCGAGGTCGTCTTGCCGCCGCCAAAGAAACAAAAGGAACTCGTCGCCGCGATGGATGCGGCGCGGGCGGAGCGACGGGCGAAGCTAGCGAAGGCCGACGCACTGCTCGCCGGACTCGACGACTTCCTCCTCGCCACCCTCGGCCTCACCCCGCCCCCCAAAGACAACCGCAAAGTCTTCGCCGCCACGCTTGGGGCCGTGCGCGGGCGTGCAGACGCCGACTTTCACTCACCGCGTTTCCGCACCATACGGGAAGGAATCGAAAAAGGGAAATTCGCCGCACAGCCGCTCGCTGTACTGTGCAGCCGATTTGAATCTGGTTTTGCAGCAGGCAAACAAGACCAAGCCTTCGACTACGATTGCGGCGTGCCGCACCTTCGTCCCCTCAATCTCAGCGCGGAGGGCGAGTTAAGTTTGGAGAATACGAAGTTCGTCCCCAAAAGCGCTGTTGGGCCGAATGACTATTGCGAGAAGAACGAGGTGCTTTTCAACAACACCAACTCGGCGGAAATGGTCGGCAAGAGCGATGTCTTTGAACTAAGCGAGCCGTGCGCTTGCTCGAACCACATGACCCGCTTACGCACCGTGCCCGGCGTCAACCCGTTTTATCTGGCGGCAGTCTTCAATATGTTCCGTCGGTTCGGCTACTTCAGCCTTCTGGCAACGAAGTTCAACAACCAGGCTGGCATCAACCTCGATACCCTGAAGCCGCTCCGTTTGCCCGCACCGCCGCCTGCGGTCCAAGAAACCATCGCCGCCGAAGCCCGCCGCCGCCGCGAGGAAGCCCGCCGCCTTCGAGCGGAAGCCGAAGCAGGCTGGCAGGCGGCGAAGCGTTGGTTTGAAGAACAACTCCTCGGCCCCGCCCAGCCATGACCTTCGAGTTCATCATCACTCACCAGCCGCAGGAGGATGACCCCATCCATGATATCCTGCGGCGGCGCTTGCGCGAGGTGCTGGAGGCCAACCTCAATGACGTGGAGGACGAAGCCCTTGCCCGTATGGTGCGCACCACCTTTGAGCGCCCGCAACCCGATGCCGGCGATGGCATCCGCCGCGCCGTGCTAGGCTTTTCCCTCGACTTGCCGGGCGAAACCGCGTCCCTGCGAGACGTGGTGGACGAGTTCGCCGATGCGCTGATGGCCGATCCCATCCAGCACGCCGTGAAGTGCGAAGACCCGCTCTTGCGTACCGAACTGGCGACCCGCGCCGAAGAACTCTTCACCCTAGAAATGAAGCTCCGCCGCGTGCTGAGCATCATCTACCTGCATGCCTACCCGGACACCGACCCCTACGAGCTGCTGCGCGAGGAAACCGTGCAGCCAATGGCAAGCGCGAAGCCGCAGATGGAGCAGATGAAGGCGGCGGCAGAAAACCAGTTTTTCCATCTCACCTTCGGCCAATACGTGGGCCTGAACCAGCGCCCGCCCTTCAAGGACAAGGACCTCATCACCCTGATTCGCGACCGCGCCACCTACGATGCCCTGCGCGATGAACTCGCCCGCCAGCCCGTGGAGCATGAGGACGACGCCGTTTTCCTCGCCAGCCTGCGCGAGCGCATGGATGCCGTCGAAAAAATGCGCAACGCCGTAGCCCACAACCGTCGGCCCTCAAAAAAGACAAACGAAGCCTATCTCAACGCGCTCCCCCTCGTAAATCAGGCACTCGAAGGTTACCTTGCTAATCTCTCAGCCGACTGGCGGGACTCTCTTGATGTTGGCGAATGGCCTTGGGACACGGCAACCCGGGAAGCCGTTGAACAAGCGATGGCATCCGCCGATTGGGACGACGAAACCCAAACCATCACGCTACACGACCGCGACGAACCACGTAGAGACAAGTTGGTTTCCAGTCGTGACGAACTGGTTAGCTATCTCGAAGACGTGGCGAGTTCCGCGTTCTACGCGAGCTGCTCGCGAGACGAGGGAGAATACATTTCCGAATGCGATGAGAGCGGTGTCGTTGAGGGTGTCCTCTCGGCATATGAGGAACGGCTTTCGGAATTCTTTGCTGAAAGAGAAGAGGACGCTGCCGGTTCCCAGCCCACCCCGACCTCGCCAACCTGAGATTCTCGCACGCATGAACATGCTGCTGCACGGGGTGAAGGACACCGAGTTCGAAATTTACCACGGCGACACGCTCACCAACGACTCGGACATACTGCGGGAGACTCCAAGAACACGTGAGAGGAGCTGACCTGCCCAATTCGCGAAATCCAACCTCGCTCCCAATGCCAACTACTGCCGCTTTTATCCGTGCCCTCAACGCACTGCCTCCGCCTTCACCCAAGATGCAGACGCTTCTGCGCACCCATGCAGCTGCGCCCAACCAAGTCTCAGATGCCCGCAACCTTGCGAAGGCCGCCGGCTACGAGAGTTGGCGCGGCATGAATCTCCAGTACGGCTTGCTTGGGAAACGCATCGCCAAGGAACTTGGGGAGAAAGAGGAGAACCTTTCTCTGCTCGCCGAGCTCGTCCGCCCCAAGACCCTTTCAAACAAAGAATGGCTGGTGCTGATGAAACCTGCCTTTGCCAAGGCGGTAAGGGCTGCGAGTTGGTTCTAGGTTACTCCGTAGGTTACACTTTGGGCCGCTGGCCCCGGTCAACGGTTTCATGCGGTGTCGCTCTATCGGGGGAAATCGGGAAGCCCGGAAAGTAACCCGGCGAGTAACCCGGTGGCCGTATTTCGGAGTTTTCGCGGGAACTCAACAGTTGTCAGGACTCACGGCCTTCTCGGTTTTCTCTCTTGGGATGAGTCTTGGTGTATCCTGAGAACTACTGCAAATGTATCCAGAAAAATTAGAAAACCGTTGCTCTATCCAGCTGAGCTACCCCCGCGGGGACACTCGGGGAGAATGAAAACCGGCGGGGCGCTGGCAAACCCGAAGCGGTCTGGGCCGTGATCCATCGCTTCGGTCCAGTGCGAGATTCGGTCAATCGTTGGACGGCGGTCGCGCTCGTCTCGTTCGCGGGGCATGCTTCCTTCGCGTCGCTTCCCGAGCGTCGTCCCGCTGGGCGCCGGCGCCGCGCGTGAACCCGTTCCTTGCAACGTGGCGGTGGCCTCGCCGCCTTTCCGTTGCCTCTCTTGCTCCACATCCCCTTTGCCAATTCCATGACCGCTGATCGCACCACGTTCTTGCGAATTCGTTGTTTCGTCCTGCGTTTGTCTCTCGCCGCCATGCTCGGCGTGCTGCCCGCGATTGCTGCGGCGCTCGGAGGCGAACGGTTTGTGAGTTTCGCTCCGGCGACTGGCGCCGCGCCGCTGGTGGTGGAGGGTGGTGCGGCGCCCTTGCTCGTCGACTCCGCGGATTGGTCGGGCGTGCAACGCGCGGCGCGCGATCTGCAGGCGGATGTGGCGCGCGTGTCCGGTATCGCGCCCGCGATGAATCCCGACGCGACGACAACGCGGCCGTTTGCGGTGATTGTCGGCACGGTGGGACGAAGTGCGTTGATTGATGGACTGGTAAAGGCGGGCAAACTCGACGTGGCGCCGATCGCCGGCCGTTGGGAGGCGTTTCTGCTGCAGACCGTCGAGCAGCCGTTGCCGGGCGTAGAGCGCGCGCTCGTGATCGCGGGCAGCGACAAGCGCGGCACGATCTACGGCATCTACGAACTCTCGGAGCAGATCGGCGTGTCGCCGTGGTACTGGTGGGCGGATGTGCCGGTCGTCCATCGCGACGCGGTGTACGTGCCGTCGGTCAGCCGCGTGGATGCGGGTCCGGTGGTGAAGTACCGCGGCATCTTCCTCAACGACGAGGCGCCTGCGCTCTCCGGCTGGGCTCAAGGAAAATTCGGCGGGATCAACAGCAAGCTGTACGCGCACGTCTTCGAGTTGATCCTCCGGCTGCGCGGCAACTACCTCTGGCCGGCGATGTGGAACAACGCCTTCAACGAGGACGATCCCGAGAGCCCGCGGCTCGCCGACGAGTACGGGATCGTGATGGGCACTTCGCACCATGAGCCGATGTTGCGCGCGCAGCAGGAGTGGGCGCGCCACGGCTCGGGGCCGTGGGATTACGCGAAGAACGGCAGAGTGCTGCGCGAGTTCTGGGCCGACGGCGTGCGCCGGAACCGCGACTACGAGAGCATCGTCACGCTCGCGATGCGCGGCGACGGCGACGAGCCGATGTCGGAAGACGCCAACGTGGCGTTGCTCGAGAAGATCGTCGCCGACCAACGCGCGATTCTCGCCAAGGAGGTCAACCCGGACGTGACGCAGATCCCGCAGCTCTGGGCGCTCTACAAGGAGGTGCAGGAATACTACGAGCGCGGCATGCGCGTGCCGGACGACGTGACGCTCCTCTGGTGCGACGACAACTGGGGCAACATCCGCCGCCTCCCCACCGCGGCCGAGCGCAAGCGCAGTGGCGGTGCGGGCGTCTACTACCACTTCGACTACGTCGGCGGCCCGCGGAGCTACAAGTGGCTGAACACCGTCCCGCTCACGAAAGTCTGGGAGCAGATGCACCTCGCCTGGCAGCACGAGGCGACGCGGATCTGGATCGTGAACGTCGGCGACCTCAAGCCGATGGAGTTCCCCATCGAGTTCTTCCTCACCTACGCGTGGGACCCGGCAAAACTGCCCTACGAGCGACTCGGCGAGTTTTCCGAACGCTGGGCCGCGCGCGAGTTCGGTTCGGAGCACGCGGCGGAAATCGCGGCGTTGGTAAACGGTTACACAAAGCGCAACTCCCGCCGGAAGCCGGAGATGATCACGCCCGACACGCTTAGCCTCGTGAACTACGGCGAAGCCGAGCGCGTGCTCGCCGAGTGGGCGGACCTCGTGGCGCGCGCGGAGGAGATCGAGGCGGCGCTGCCCGAGGCCGCGCGCGACGCGTTCTTCCAGCTCGTGCTCTACCCGGTCAAGGCCTCGGCCAACTTGCAGGAGCTCTACGTCGCCGCCGGCCGCAACCGGCTCTACGCACTGCAAGGGCGCGTGAACGCGAACTCCGAGGCGAAATGCGTGCGTCAGCTCTTCGATGCCGACGCCGCGCTGGTGAATCGTTTCCACACGCTCAACGGCGGGAATTGGAACCACCAGATGGATCAGGTGAAGTTCGGATACACTACCTGGCAACAGCCGCCCGCGGAGGTGATGCCGGCGATCTCGCTGCTGCGTCCGAACAAGGGCGCGGTGGCGGGGCTCGCGATCGAAGGCTCCGAGACAGGTTGGCCGGTCTGGGGCGCGCCGCGGCCGATGCTGCCGTCAATCGATGCCTACGGCCGGCCGTCGCGCTGGATCGAGCTCTTCAACCGCGGCGACGCGGCGTACTCGTTCACCGCCACGCCCGACCAGCCGTGGCTGAAAGTGGAGCCGGCCGCAGGCGACGTGAAGGATACCACGCGCCTGGTGGTCAGCGTCGATTGGGCCACCGTGCCGGTGGGCAACACGACAGCCAAGATCGCGCTCCAGACGACGGGCGGGGAGACCTTCACTGTAGCGGTGCCGATCGTGAACCCGGCGGAGCTGCGGCCAGGCGCGTCTGCGGGGTTTATCGAGATCGACCAGCACCTCGCGATCGAGGCGCCGCATTTCTCGCGCGCCATCGGTGATCGGGATGTCGAGTGGCGGGTGTTGCCGGATTTCGGCCGCACGCTCGGCGGCGTAACCATATTCCCGGTTCTCGCGACGGAGCGCGTCCCCGGCGGCAACTCAGCGCGGCTCGAGTACGATCTCCATTTCTTCTCGGCAGGTGCGGCGAAAGTGGAGTTCCACGTCGCGCCTTCGCTCGACTTTCATCCCGAGCGCTCGTTGCGGATCGGGGTGTCGTTCGACGACGAGAAACCGCAGGTCCTCCGGATCGCCACGGATCCGAATACCTGGGAACCGTGGGGCACCGCGGTGGGCGAGGGCGTGCGGCGGGTGAGTTCGTTGCACCAGCTGGGTCGCGCCGGCCGGCACACGCTGAAAGTGTGGGCGGTCACGCCGGGCGTGGTGCTCGAGCGGATCGTGATCGACACCGGCCCAGCAAAAGCGCCGGGCGTGCGTCCCAGTTATCTTGGACCGGTCGAAAGCCCGCGCGGCGGAAACTGAGCTTCGCGTTTCGCGTGTGCGGCGGTGTGGCGCGGGCCACTGATGGGTCGCACTGTCCGGTCTCCGTCGACCTGATCGGCGATTGTCTCCGCGCGCGGCGATCGACAAGAGTGCCGGATATCCCATGAAGAAAGAAGCCGTCCTCGCCAAACTGAAGACCGAGAAGGTCGTCGCGATCATCCGCACCGACAGCGCCGATGGCCTGCTCGATTGCGCCAAAGCGCTCGCTGCCGGCGGCCTGACCGCCATCGAGCTCACGATGACGACGCCTGGCGCGATCCGGATGCTCGAGCGCGCGAGCGCGGAAATGCCGGAGTTTCTCTTCGGCCTGGGCACGGTGCTCGACGCGGAGACGGCGCGGATGGGCATCCTCGCCGGCGCGAAGTTCGTCGTCACCCCAGCGCTCCGGCCCGAGGTGATCACGTGCTGCCACCGCTACTCGATTCCGGTGTTCCCCGGTGCGCTCACGCCCACGGAGATCATCACGGCGTGGGAAGCCGGCGCGGATGCGGTGAAGGTTTTCCCGGCGGAGTTCTTCGGACCGAACTATATCAAATCCGTGAAGGCGCCGTTTCCGCAGATCGAGTTCGTTCCCACCGGCGGCGTGACGCCCGAGACGATCGGCGCGTTCCTGAAGGCTGGTGCGATGGCGACCGCGGCCGGTTCGGCGCTCGTCGACCAGAAGATGCTCAAAGAGAAGAACTGGGCGGCGATCACGGCCCGCGCGGCGCAGTTCGTGGAAGCGGTCAAGGCGGCCGGCGTGAAGTAATCTCGGCGCACGATCCGATTTTTCCTCGGCCCGCGGACTTTGCTCTGCGGGCTTTTTTGCGTCCGAAGCTTCGCGCCGCGGGCGTCACCGATCAGTTGCGTCGTGCGGCGAGCAGCTTGGCGATGAGCTCGAGCAGATTCTCGGTGCGGTATGGCTTCGGGAGAACATGGGCGCCCGCGGGAATGTTTTCGTGCTGCTCGACGGAATCCGCCGCGTAGCCGCTGGCGAAAATCACCGGCACATCGGGACGCACTGCGCGGCAGCGCTCGGCCGCCTCGAAACCGCTCAAGCGCGGCATCATGACGTCGAAGAACAACAGATCGATGCTCCCGGGATTGCGTTCGAAGTGCTCCACCGCCTCCAGGCCGTCGCCGACGGGATGCACGGAGTAGCCGGCGTGTTTCAACGCTGCGACGGCCACGCGGCGGATCGGCGCGTTATCCTCGGCGAGGAGGATCGTGCCGCCGAGCGGCGCGGCGGCTCGCGGGGCGGTCTCGGCGGCGGTGGGTGCGGGCGGAGATTCGGTCTGCAACGGCAGGTGAATCGTGAACGTGGCGCCCTCGCCGGGGCGGCTGGAGACCTCGATGGAGCCGCCGTGCTGGTGCACGATGCCGTAGACGACCGCGAGGCCGAGGCCGGTGCCTTTGTCGCGTGGTTTGGTGGTGAAGAACGGCTCGAAGATCCGGTCGCGCGTGGCTTCGTCCATGCCGTGTCCGGTATCCGAGATACGGAGCTCAGCGAGCGGGTCTTCGGTGGGGCGGCCGAGTTTGCCGGCCCTGATTGAATCGACGACCGTCGCGAGGCTGAGCGCGAGATCGCCGCCGCGCGGCATGGCGTCGCGGGCATTGAGGCAGAGGTTGAGCAGCACCTGCTCGAGTTGCCCGCGATCGGCCAACACGATGAGCGGGCGGGCGGCAGGCTTGATCTCGATCCGGATGTTTTCCGGCAGCACGCGGCGGAGCATCCTGATGTGGTCGGCCACGAAGGTGTTCAGGTCGGTGTGCTCGCGGGCGAGCGCCTGCCGGCGACTGAAGGCCAACAGCTGGCGCGTCATCTGGGAGGCGCGCTGGACGGATCTGGCGATCTCGCGGAGGCACTCGTGTTGTTCGTGCGGCGACACGCCTTCCGTCCCGGCGAGCTGGGCGTTGCCGCCGATGACCTGGAGGAGGTTGTTGAAATCATGCGCGATGCCGCCGGCGAGCAAGCCCACGGCCTCGAGCTTCTGCGCATGGCGGAGCTGCTCCTCGAGCGAGGCCTGGCGCTCATTGGCGGCGCGCAGATCGGTGACATCGCGGATGAACGAGAGGAGCGCGGGCCGGCCGTCCCACTCGATGGAGGTGACGTTCGACTGCACCCACCGGCACGACCCGTCGCGGCGCACGAGCTGCCAGCCGGGATGCAGGGGAGGGTGTTCGCCGCGGAGCGCCGCGAGGCTGCGCGTCTTCAACTCCTCGCGATAGGCGGGCGCGATGAAGTTTTCCCACACGGAGCGGTCGACAAGCGGCTCGTCCCTTCCATGGCCGAGCAGGAGGTGGGCGGCGGGGTTGGCGAAACGGATGACGCCGTCCTGGTGGACGATGATCCCGACCAGCGCGGATTCGACGAGCGTGCGATAGCGCATCTGGCTGCGGGCGAGGGCGGCGGCGGCCTGCGTGCGCTCGGTCACGTCGTGGAAGACGCCGAGGATCGTATCGCCGCGTTCGCCGGCGGCGGGCTCGAGGAGAAGGCGCGCCTCGAAATTGCGCGGGCCCGCCGGAGTGGCGTACGAGAACTCGAACGTGACGGGTTTCCGGGTCGCGACGGCTTCGGCGATGAATCTCCTCCAGACTTCCACCCGCTCGGGCGGATGACCGACCTCCTCCAGCGTGCGGCCGAGCACCGCGGCAGACGGAAGGCCGGTGGCGCGTTCGTGCGCCGGGTTGGCGAAGAGATAGCGGCCGGCGCAATCGAGGCGCACGATCACGTCGAGTGTATTCTCGGCGAGGGTGCGCAACTGCTGTTCGCCCTCAGCGAGGGCGCGGATCGCCTTCTCGCGGGCGGCGATGCCTTCGCGGAGAGAATTGCGCGTCTCCACAACGGTCTCGGAGAGCAGCGCGAGCTCGGCGACCGGAGCGACCACGGGCGGGGCGGGTTCAAGATCGAGCGCAGCGATGCGGCGGGCCTGCTCGGCGAGCGTGGCAAGCGGGGTCGAGAGTCGCCGCGCGAGCAACACGGCGGCCCCGGTGGCGATGAGCAAGGCGATCGCCCCGACCATCAGGATCATCCGCTGATGGGCTTGCGCCGCAGGTACGAGGTCGGATTCGGGTAACAGCACCGCGATCCAGAGGAGGCGACCAGAACCGATGTTGAACGGCACGAAACCCGCCCACCAGGTTTCGCCTTCAAACCGGACCTGGAACTGACTCGTGGTGTGTGCGTGGGCTTCGCGCCAGACCGCGGCGGTGTGCGTTACCAACGGGAAGCCGGCCTCGGCGAGCGGCTGCATGATCGTGGCGGTGGCGCGCGCGGCGTCCGCGGGGGCCGCTTCCCGGGGCGGGCCGAGCAGGAGATCGTCCTCGGTGAGGATGAGCAGTTGCCCGCGCGCGGTGGGGCGGGCGGAACGGGTGAACGAGGCGATTTCGTCGAGCAGGAGATCGTAGGCGACGATGAGCAGGCGGCCGCCGGGATCGCGCGCGGCGACGGAGGCCGAGATGCCCGGTTTGCGGGTGGTGAAGAGCGGATACACCTCCGTCCAGGCGATCAGATCGGCGCCCGCCAGATGGGCCTCGTCGAGCGGCATGTCGGCGAAACGCGCCAGCGCTGCGCGGTGCCAAGGCCGCAGGCGGCCGTCGTAGCCGGGCAACGGAAGTTCCCAGGACATCAGAGGTGTGCGGCCGATCTCGTCCCATAGCGTCCAGCGGCTGGTCTCGCCCCATTCGGCGGGACGGAAATCGCGGGTGAAGAACTGCAGCGCGCGCCCTTCCGGCGCCGGAGGCAGCGAGGAGGCGATCGGCGCCAGCACGGGGGAGTTGCGGACAGCGGGCGTGTAGCGCATCACCAGGAACTGGCTACCGGAGAGATCGCCGACCATCAGCGAGTCGACGTGCTGGAGCGAGAAGAGGTTCGTGTAGAGTCGATCCTTCAGGTGCTCGGGATCACGCGTGGAGTAGCGGCCGATGCGGATCGAGGCGTAATCCTCGGTGACCTTCTGCCGGATCGGGTCGAAGATCCGGTGCAGCCGGCTGTCGGTCTCGCGTTGCACGCTGCGCATGAGCAGGTCGGCCTGTTTTTGGGCGAGTACGCGGGTGCCGGCGTACGAGGCGATCAGCAGCGTGGCGGTGACGGCGAGCAGCAGAAACGCAAACGCGATCCAGAGCGCCTGCCGCATGGTCAGGCGCGGCCGAAGGGGGGCTGCGGTCGGGGATGTCGCGGGTTTCACTCGCGTGCGAGTACTGCGGCCGCAAACGTCTGCGGAGGCAACGCGTTTCCCCGCACCGGCTGGCGACACCTGAAAACAGCTCGGCCGTCACGGGAGTCCATGACGGCCGCAAGGTCTCGCATAGGGGATATGGAACCTCTGGAAAGGGTAGTCGCGACGCTCGCCGATCGAGCGCGCGTGGCCGAACGCGAGGCATTCAGGCGGCCGCGATGAACCCGGCGCCGCGACGCGATGTCAACGCGCCGGCGGCGGCGTCCGCGGGGTCCACGTTTGGTCAATGCATCGTGCGGCGCCGATCCGGCCGCCGCCATCCGGCGGTGCGCCGGCGGGCGCTCAATACCAGCCGGCGATGAAACCCGCGGCGGCCTTGGCGGCGAACACACCGAGGTTTTTCGTGAGATGCGCGACGATGCAGGGCAGGAGCGAGCGCGCGGGGTTGAACGCGGCGAAGCGCAGCGCGTAGAACCAGAGCGAGCCGACGAAGATCATCGCGGTGCTGAACCAGGCTTTGATGGTGAACGTGAATTCGAGCTTCCCGTCCGTCCAGCTCCACAGAAACGGGTGCGCCAGCGCGAACACGACCGAGAAGCCCACGATGCTGCCCCAGAGGGCGGCGCGGCCGCGGTTCGTGACGACGAGGAAACCGCGGAAGGCGAGTTCCTCGGTGAACGAGGCGGCAAACGTGTACAGGCTCCAGAGCACGGTGACGGTCTTCTGCTGCGCGGTCAGCCCGAGCGCGTTTTCGCCGAGGATCTCGATGGCGAGCAACGCCGCGGAGCCGAGCACGGCGATAACGAGCAGGCGTCGTTCGCAGGGCACGGCGCCCGGGAATGCGCGGGGATTCGGGCGGCCGGCTCGGGCGGCGCGCAGATCGCTCCACCAGAGATGGAACAGCGCCGCGGAAACCACGATCATCACGACCAACAGAAGGGGGTTCTCGCTCATCGGTGAGTCGGGCTGAGATATTGGTTAGCCATTTCGGACGCCGGTCTCATGGTAGCGAGCATGTCGGCCTTGGAACCGTCGAGCCAAATCCCGCTTCGTGACCGCGACTTCACCGCGGTGCTGCAACTGCTGCAGCCGGGCATGCGCGCGTTGGATGTGGTGCTGCGCGAGCAGGTGGCGCATTTCGAGCCCGAGGTGCGGGAACTCGCCGCCTACTGCCTGGAATCGACGGGCAAACGCCTGCGGCCGCTTCTGGTTTTTCTCGCCGGCTGGAGTGGTGGCGGTGAACCGGATCCGCTGCTCGTGCGCGCCGCGGCGGTCGTCGAGATGACGCACCTCGCGACGCTCGTGCACGACGACATCATGGACCACGCGATGCTCCGGCGCGGGCGCGCGACGGTGTCGGCGAAGGACGGCCCGGCGGTCGCGGTGCTGCTCGGGGATGCGTTGTTCGCGCAGTCGGTCTGGCTCTCGACCCAAT
Source organism: Opitutaceae bacterium (assembly GCA_035298965.1). Taxonomy (GTDB): domain Bacteria; phylum Verrucomicrobiota; class Verrucomicrobiia; order Opitutales; family Opitutaceae; genus CAJCBL01. The sequence continues at coordinate 14,516 of DATGXO010000252.1, forward strand.
TTCCGACGACCGAGGTCTGCCGTAGCGTGTCGGTGGCGACGCGCCAGGTTTGCACCGGCGAAATCGTGCAGACGCTCGGCGGCGCGACCGCTGCGCCGTCGCGTGAGCGGTATCGGCGGATCATCGACTTGAAGACGGCGGAGCTCTTCCACGTGTCGTGCCGGCTTGGCGCGCGGCTCGGCGGAGGCAGCGACGAGTTTGTCGCCGCGGCGGGGCGTTTCGGCCGTCGGCTTGGCATCGCCTACCAGATCTACGACGACCTCACGGATTTCGTCGGCACGGCGGAGGGCGCCGGCAAGACGCTCGGCACTGATTGGGCGAGCGGGAAACTGACGTTGCCGATGCTCTGCCTGCTTGAGCGCAGCGCGCCGGCGGAGGCCGAGCAGATCCTGCGGCAGTTGCGCACCGGCGAAGCGAGCGTGTGGCCGGAAATCCTCACGCGGATGCGCCAGCTCGGGGTGTTTGCGCAGGTCGCAGACGAAGCTCGAGCCGAGATCGCCGCCGCCCGTGCCGAGCTTGCGGAGTGGGCTGGGCGGCCGGCCGCGCCGATGTTGGGGGAACTCGCGAGCTACCTCGAGGGTCAGTTGGCGAAACTTTTAGCCGTGTCATGACAATTCTCCCGCCACCCGCACTTGCCAGCCGGGCGCGGGAAACTAGGTTCTGCGGCCGCGCCACCCCGACTTGACGATGGAGTTGATCAAAGCAGTCAGCCGCATGCTGGTCGCCTCGCCTGAACGGCAGGCGGAGGCCGACGTCGACTCCGCTGTGGTGCAGCAGGTGCGCGCGGGCGATGTGGCGGCGTTCGACCAGCTCGTGCTCAAGTACCGCGAGCGGATCTACTCGATCATCTACAATCTCACCTCGAATCGCGAGGATGCCGCCGACCTCACGCAGGACGCATTCATCAAGGCGTTCCAGTCGATCAACCGGTTCGGCGGGCAGTCTTCGTTTTTCACCTGGCTCTACCGGATCGCGGTGAACGGCGCGCACACGCACCTGCGGAAGAATCGGCTGCGGACGTTCTTCAGCATCGAGCAGGCGTCGGAGGAGGAGAAGACGCCCGAGTGGCTCGGTCAGCTCGCGGTCGAAGCGGGAGCGGAAAAGGAGATCTTCGCGCGTGACCTCCAGCAAAGATTGAACGAAGCGTTCCAAAAACTGTCTATCAAGCATCGTACCGTCATCACCTTGTTTGAGATCGATGGACTCAGTCATGCCGAGATCGCCGAAATCATGGAGTGCTCCGAAGGCACCGTGCGTTCGCGGCTGCACTATGCGAAAACGCAGCTTCAGGCCGATTTGCAGGACCTTCTGAAACGTTGAGACGATGAGCTCCATGCCCCAGCCACAACCGCCGCGCCCGACTCTCGAGGATCTGCTCCGCTTCAAGCGAGCCGAGCGGCCGTCGCCGGAATTCTGGGCGGAGTTTGACCGAGGCCTGCGGCAGAAACAACTCGCGGCGCTGATGAAGCGACCGAAGGGCTGGGCACGTTGGTCGCCGGTGCTCGGGCGCAGCCTGCGCTGGGCTGTGCCGGCCACTGCGGCGGCGGCCGTGGCGTTGGTTGTCGTGCAGATTCCTTTTTCGACCGCATCCCGCCCGGTGCCGGTTGAGGTCGCGAGCCGCTCTGCCGTGGACCAGACGAGCCCGACGATTCCGCTCGCGCATGCTCCCTCGCTGACGACCGTTGCGGTGGCGAGCCGGCCGCACGGGGACGAAAAGCCCGCCACGGCTGCCATCGCCGAAGTTGCGCCATCGACGGCGACTGAGGTCGCCTCGGTTGTGCCGACCGAGACGGAGCGCACGCTGCCTTGGTCCGCCGCGAGCTTGTCGTCCGGTTCGAGTTTCCGCATGGGCGCGGTGACATTGGCCTCCGTTTCCGCTGCACCTGAACCGCGGCGTTCGCGCAGTTCGTGGACCTCGCGATTCAACGAGATCACTCGTGAAATGAGCGCGCAGCAGGCCTCGGAGCGGATGTTGCAGCTCGCTTCGCTCGATCTGCCGAGCACGGGCCAACCGGCGCTGGATTCCGCCACCGCCGCCTTGGCGCCGACGGGCACTGCGTCCCGCCAACGCTCGGAGCGAGATTTCCGCGATTTGGAATCGCGGTTCGGCGTCACGGGCTCGAGCCTCTCGATCAAGTTCTGAGCTGAAGCTTGGGGCTGGCGTTTGGCGGAGAACGTGGTGCTTTCGTCGCAGCTTCACTGCGCCGATGCCTGTCCATCACGCCCTGCTCACCGTCCCGACCGAAGGGGCGGGCACCTACGAGATCACCGACCGCGTGTACGCCGAGGTGCGTCGCTCCGGCTGCCGCAACGGCATCGTGACGGTCTTCTGCCGCCACACGAGTTGCAGCCTCGTGATATTTGAGAATGCGGATCCTTCGGCCCGCGCCGATCTCGAGGCTTGGATCAATCGCGTGGTGCCCGCCGACGATCCGCATTTCACCCACACTGCCGAGGGGCGCGACGACATGCCGAGCCACATCAAGATGGCGCTCACGCGAACCTCGGAGACGATTCCGGTCGCCGACGGGCGGCTGATGCTCGGCACGTGGCAGGGCGTCTTCCTTTGGGAACACCGCACGAGCCCGCATCAGCGCAGCGTGGTCGTGACGGTGCTCGGCGAATGATCCGACGGCAGGGTCGAAACAGTGCCGAGCCTGCGTCGGGCGCGCGAAGTGCCGCTCAGTAGAACTTCAGCTTTGGCAGATCCTGGTTATCCACCAGGCCGATCGGGCGCTGGTCGGCATCGACCACGAGCAGGTCGTCGATTTTGAACTTCTCGAAAACCTTGAGCGCCTCGATCGCGAGCGAGCCGGAGGCAATCGTCTTCGGCGAACGTGTCATGAAGCCCGCCACGGGTTTTTGAAGGAAATCGGGACCGGTGAGCGCGCTGCGGCGGAAATCGCCGTCCGTGAAAATGCCGGAAAGGCGCTGATCGGCGGAGACGACGGCGAGGCTGCCGGCCTTGGCGCGCGTCATCGCGAGGATAGCCTCCTGCGTGCTCGCCGTCTCCGGCAGGAGCGGGAGGCGCTCGCCGGTGCGCATGATGTCGTCGACCTTGAGGAGCAGCACCATGCCCAGATTTCCGGCTGGGTGGAACCGCGCGAAATCCTCGCGCGTGAGGCCGCGGGCCTCGAGGAGCACCATCGCGAGAGCGTCGCCGAGTGCGAGGGCGGCGGTGGTGCTCGCGGTGGGCGCGAGCTTGAGCGGGCAGGCCTCGGCGGGGACCTGGTACAGCAGGTGAAACTCGCAGGCCTGCGCCAGCGGCGATTTTTCCTGCGCGGTGAGCGCGATCAGGCGCACTCCGAAACGCCGGAGCAACGGGCACAGTCGCACGAGCTCCTCGGTCTGGCCGCTGTTGCTGATGAGCACCGCGAGGTCTCCCTCGGAACAGAGCCCGAGATCGCCGTGGAGCGCCTGCGTGGCGTCGAGAAACAACGCCGGCGCGCCGATGCTGTTGAGCGTGCCGACGAGTTTCTGCGCGATGTGCGCCGACTTGCCGACGCCCGAGAAGATCAGCTTCGCGCCGGCGGCGACGGTGGACTCAACCGCGCGAAAGGCGGCGACGAAACGCTCGTCGAGCGCGGCGCTCGTGGCGGCGAGAGCCGCCGTTTCGGTGGCGAGACAGGTGCGCGCTTTCGCGAGGACGGTGGCGGGTTCGAGGCTCATCAAGATTTGAGTCGCAGGACTCGGCGGCCACCCTACGGTTTCGGCTTCGTCCATCAAAACCATTTTGCCACTGCGCACCATGCGTTCTGTCTTCGCCGCCGCCCTACTTTCCCTGCTGGTTGTCACCGGCTGGGTGGGGCTGACGGGTTGTCAGCCCGATGAGAATCTGCCGTTCGCCTCCGAGGTGGACGAGCCGCACTATCGGCGCGGCACACAGCTGCTCCGCGGCGGACGCTCGCAGGAGGCGCTTGAAGCGTTCCTGAAGGTGATTGAGAAACGTGCCGGCGACGCGCCGGAATCGCACCTCGAGTGCGGGATCCTCTACCTCCAGCACATCAAGGACCCGGTCGCCGCGATCTACCACTTCCGCAAGTACCTCGCACTGCGGCCCACCAGCCCGCAGGCGCCGCGCGCGCGGGAGCTGATCGAGACGGCAATGAAGGAGTTTGCGCGCACGTTGCCCGCGAAACCATTCGAGGGGCAGGTCGAGCGGCTGGATTTGATGGAGACGGTCGAGCGACTGCAGAAGGAAAACTACCAGCTCAAGGAGCAGATCGCGCAGCTGCGTGGGTTGCCGCCGAGCTCGCGCCCGCTGGCTTCGACGACGACCACCCCGGATGCGTCTTCGGAGTCGGAGGAGAACTCCGTTTCGGCCGCCGGGGAGGAGGAGCCCGAGCCGGCTCCGATGATTCCGGTACCGACGCCGGCGACACGGCCGGCCGCAGCCGCTTCAGTCACGCAACAATCTGCCGGTGCCGGCAACACTGCGACTCCCGCCACCGTTGCGAGCCAATCGCCGGCGCCGACCGGCCGTGTGCACACGGTGCAAAAGGGCGACTCGCTGTTCAGCATCAGCCGGCAGTACTACGGCAACGGCTCGCGCGTGAACGACATCGTCGCGGCAAATCGCGGCCTGCTTCAGGACCGCAACACGCCGCTGAAGATCGGCATGCAGCTCAAGCTGCCTTGATGCCGCCTGTCGTCGCCGGAATTCGGAGGCGCGCTCAGTCGCGGCGGGGAAACGTGGAAACCTGCGCACGCACGCGGGCGATCGTCGCCGCCGGCAGGTAGCCACCGAACGCCATCGTCGGCATCACCAGCGCGCGCGGGCCGAGCAGGGTGCCGGGTTGGAGGACGGCGTTGCAGCCGACTTCGGCGGCGTCGCCAAGGATCGCGCCGAACTTGCGCAGGCCGGTTTCAAAACTCCCGCCGGGCAGCCGCACGGTGATTGGCTGCTGGTCGAGGCGGAGATTGGAGAGCACCGCGCCGGCGCCGAGATGCGCGGCGTTGCCGAGGATCGAGTCGCCGACGTACGGCCGGTGGGGAACTTGCACGCGGTCCATGAGCAGCGCGTTCTTCAGCTCGGCGTTGTGGCCGACGGTGCAGCGCGCGCCGACGATGACGTTGCCGCGCAGATAACAGCCGGGGAGGAGCTTCGTTTCCGGCCCGATCCAGATCGGACCGATCAACGTGGCGTAGGCGGGAAGCTGGGCTGTGGGATGGACGAAGACCGGCCCTTGGGCGTGCACGCCGGGCGGGATCGTCTGCCCGCCGGTGAAATCGGCGGCGGTGAGAGCGGGCCCGATCTGTTTCAGCCATTCCCAGGGGCGGGCATCGGCGGCGAAAAAGGGCTCAAACGCGGCGAGCGAGGGCGGAAGGGTGAAGAAGTCGGAAGCTTTCACGGCGCGCGAGCTTGGGCGGCACCTCCGAGGGTGACGAGGCGGAAGAGGACGGACGCGCGGCAGCGTTTCCGGCAACACGAGCGACCGCCGGGCGCGGGTCGGTTCAGGCAGGCGGCAGCGCTTCGAGCGCGGCGAGGACGCGTGCGTACTCGGCGCGGAGTTCCGCGACGGCGGCGGGCGCGGCGGCAAGGTCGCCGGACTTCGCGATCGCTTCGATCCGCTCGGCGAGGACGCGGAAATGACGGGCGCCGAAATTGGCCGCGCTGCCTTTCAGGCCGTGCGCGAGTTTGGCGAGACGTTCGGCGTCGCTGCGGGCGGCGCACGACGCGAGTTCGTCGAGGCTCGGCGGTGTGTCTTCGCGGAACATCTGGACGATCTCGCTGATGAATCCCGCGTCGCCGCCGCCGATCGCGCGCAGATTTGCGATGGCAGCCGGTTCGATGGCCGGGGTGGTTAGGATGTCCGACATGGGGATGTGGCGGACGACAAGTGGCGGCAGGGGGCCGCCGTCGCCAAGTCGGTTATCGGTCAGAAACGCGTTTTGTGAAGCGGCTTTGGCGCACACGCCGGAGCGCGGCGGAGGACTGCGGCGGGCGGCGAGGGGGCCGGGAGCCTACGTTTCCCATTCGAAGGCGGCGTTTTCCTCGAGTTGTTCGATGGTGGTGAGGCCGAGTAGCACCTTCTTCAGTGCATCGTAGCGGAGCGGCTGGTAACCGACCTTGCGGGCGGCGGCGACGATGTCCTGCACGTTCCCGCCTTTGGCGATGTGCGAGCGGATCTCGTCGGTGATGAGGACGAGTTCGTGAAACGCCACGCGCCCTCGATAACCGGTGCCGCGGCAGTACGGGCACCCGCGACCGCGGTAGAACGGCACGTCGCTCAGGCCGTCGTCGTCGAAGTAGCGGCGGAGTACTTCGCGCGGCGGGAAGTACGCTTCCTTGCACTTCTCGCAGATGCGGGCGACGAGGCGCTGCGCGAGCACGCCGATGACGGACGGCGCGACCATGTACGGCGCCACGCCCATCTCCATGAGGCGGAGCACGGCTTGAGGCGCGGAGTTGGTGTGGAGGGTCGCGAGGACGAGGTGGCCGGTGAGGGCGGCTTCGGTGGCGATCTTTGCTGTCTCCGCATCGCGGATCTCGCCGAGCAGGATGATATCGGGGTCCTGGCGCAGGAGCGCGCGGAGCATGGAGGCGAAATCGAGGCCGATCTCGGACTTGACCTGGGTCTGGTTGACGCCGGCGAGCTGGATCTCGATCGGGTCCTCGATGGTCGAGATGTTGAGCCCGGTGTTGTTCAGTTCCTGGAGGACGGCGTAGAGCGTGGTCGTCTTGCCGGAGCCGGTGGGGCCTGTGACGAAGATGATGCCGTTGGGGCTTTGGATGAGCCGCCGGAAGGGGCGGAGCATCGTCTGCGACATCATCAGCTTGTCGAGGGTGAGTGCGTCCTTCTTGCCGGTGACGTTGAGGACGCGGACGACGACCTTCTCGCCGAATTGCGAGGGGATCGTGGAGATGCGGAAGTTCGCCTTGTTGGTGCCGAGCGGGAGGACGATGCGGCCGTCTTGCGGGAGGCGGGCTTCGGAGATGTCGAGATCGGCGAGGATCTTGATGCGGCAGACGATGGCGTTGTGGAGGACCTTGGCGAAGGTGAGGACTTCGCGCAGGAAACCGTCGACGCGGAAACGGATGCGGGTCTGCTCCTCGAGCGGCTCGATGTGTATGTCGGTCGCGCGTTCGCGGAGGGCGAAGTGGATCAGCGTGTCAACGATCCGGATGACGCCGGTCGACGAGCCGAGGTTCTGGAGCGCTTCGGCGGAGAGATCGCCGAGGGGGAGCGAGTTGTGTTTTGCGAACTCGTTGAGGCAGTCCTCGATGCCCTTGTCGGTGGAGTAGTGAACGGCGATCGCATCGGCGATCTCGCAGGGGAGGCTGAAGACGGGGCTGACGGGACCGAGGACGATGTGGCCGATGCGGCGGACGAGATCGGGGTCGTTCGGCTCGGCCATCGCGACGGTCGTCACGCCGTCGAGCACGTAGATCGGGATGCTCTGGGTTTTGAGGGCGATCTCGTGCGGAAGTTTCGTGAGCGCCTCGTCGGAGATGAGCGAGCTGATGGGATCGACGTAGGCCTTGCCGATGGAATTGCCCCACAGCGTGCAGGCCTGGTCCTTGGGCAGGTGTTTCCCGGCGATGAGCGCCTGCAGCAGCGCGAGCGTGCCGCGGCCGTGCTCCTTCACGAGCGGGGCGAGGATCTCCGAGGCGACCAGCGGCGGCACGCCGGAGGTGATCGTCTCCATGAACCCGTTATTTGGCGCGCTTGGCATGTTTTTTCCGGCGGGTCGTGAAGATCTGGCTGATCTCCTTCTGATCGAGGATCTCCTTCGCGAAGAGCGAGCCGGTCCGCTCGAGGCGGAGTTCGCGGAGCAGTCGCGGCAGCGGGTAACGCACCTCGCGCAGCACGGTCCCAACGTCTTCGGCGTCGTCGAGTTCCTCGGAGGCCATGGGGTTCAGGCTTCGGCTTCGCCGAAGTTGTCGTTGATCGTCTCGGTCAGGACCTTCGCCATCATCTCCTTGGGCGTGTCCTTGCGGACGAAGTTCACGGCGCCCAATTCGAGGCAGCGTTCGACGACGTGTCGGGTCGCGAGCGAGGTGAGCATCACCACGAGCGCATCGGGATTGGCGGCACAGATCTTCTCGAGCGCGTGGATGCCATCCATGATGGGCATGTTCACGTCCATGAGCACGAGGTCCGGCTGGTGCTGGGCGAAGAGAGCGACGGCTTCCTCGCCGTTGGCAGCCTCGATGATCCGGGGCGAGCCGAGCTTGAGCAGGATCAGGCCGATGTACCGGCGGATGTGGGGCTCATCGTCGACGACGAGCACTGTGCCGTTAAACTCCATGATCGGTGGCGGGCGGTGGCAGGGAGATGCGGAAATCGGCGCCGCCGCCTTCGCGATTCGCGGCGGAGACGGTGCCGTGGTGGGCTTCCACGATCTTGCGGCAGATCGCCAGCCCGAGACCGGTGCTCTTCTCGCCGCCGGTGGGCTTGACGGATGTCTTGCCGAAACTGGTGAACAGCATGCTCATCTCGCCGGGTGGGATTCCGGGGCCCTGATCCTGCACGGAGATCGTCTGGTGGATGCCATCTTCGGAGAATTCCACCGTAATAGTCGTCCCGGGCGGCGAAAACTTGATCGCGTTGCTGAGAAGATTGTCCACGACCTGCCGGATCTTGCGGGCGTCGATGAGGAGCGCGCGCGAGGGTTTGAACGGCCGGCAGACGATCTTCATCTGTTTGCGCGCGGCGGTGAGGCCGTTGAGGAATGCCGCATCGCTCACCAGATCCGCGAGATTCGTGGGGGAGAGATCGAGACGCATCTCGCCGCTTTCGATGATGGAGATGTCGAGCAGCTCGTTGAGCAGATCGAGCATGACATGGGTCGCGCTGTGCACGCTGCGGAGCATCGCGCGCTGGTCTTCCGAGAGTTCGCCGGAGGAGCCGTCGAGCATGAACTCGGAGAGGCCGCGGATCGAGGTGAGCGGGTTGCGCAGATCATGCGCGGCGATGCCGAGGAAGTGGTTCTTGGCGGCGTTGGCCTTGCTGAGATCGTCGATGAGGTGTTGCTGGTGCTCGGCGAGCGCACGCAGGTGGAGATGCGTGCGGATCCGGGCGACCATTTCCTTCGGCTGAAACGGCTTCACCACGTAATCGACGCCGCCCGCCTCGAGACCGGCCACGATGTCCTCGGGCTGGTTCTTCGCCGTGATGAAGATCACGGGGACGTTCGCCGCGGCGGGGTCCTCTTTAAGCCGGCGACAGGTTTCGAAGCCGTTGATGCCGTCCATCACCACGTCGAGCAGCACGAGATCGGGGCGGAATGGGGCAAAGGCCGCAAGGGCCGATTCCCCGGAGTCGACCTCGTGCGTGACGTAACCCTCGGGCCGCAGGATGGACGCGATGATGCGGGCGTTGAGGCGGTCGTCTTCGACCACGAGAATCCGGCGGCCGGACAGATCGATGCGCGGCTGGCCGTTGGAATTGGCGGCGGGGTGGGTCATCTGGCGTACGTCGCGGGCCCCGACGTTGTGCTCGGGTGCGGCGGAACGCAATACCGCGGCCTCACCATGAGCGCGCGTCTCGCAGCGCCAGCCCGCAGCCGTGCGCCGGCAATGAGCACGGGCGCCGCCACGCCACTATCTCATATCAAGCTGTCCGGATGCGTTGATAAACGCCTTGCCTCCGCCCGTGTTTCGCCAACCTTCGGCGGCCACACCTCCAAGCTCTATGTCCAATTCCTTCGTCTTCTCTTCCGAATCCGTGGGTGAGGGTCACCCCGACAAAGTCGCCGATCTGATCTCCGACAGCGTGCTCGACGCCTGCCTCGCCCAGGACCCGACCAGCCGCGTCGCCTGCGAGACGATGGTGAAATCGAACATGGTCATCCTCGCCGGAGAGATCACCACGAAGGCGAAGATCAACTACGAGCAAGTCGTGCGCGACGCCATCCGCGACGTGGGTTACGTCCACAACGACGACGTCTTCCACGCCGACCAGGTCTTCATCAACAACTACCTCACGCGCCAGTCGCCCGACATCGCGCAGGGCGTCGATGCCCGCGCCGCGGACGGCAAGGAGACTGCGGAGCAGGGCGCTGGCGACCAGGGCCTGATGTTCGGCTACGCCTGCAACGAGACGCCGGAGATGATGCCCACGGCGATCATGTTCGCCCACCGCCTCGGCCGTGAGCTGACGAAGATCCGCAAGGCCGGCCTCGTCTCCTGGCTCCGCCCCGACGCCAAGTCGCAGGTCTCGATCCGCTATGAGAACGACAAGCCGGTGAAGGTGGAGAACGTCGTCATCTCCACGCAGCACACGCCGGAAGTCACGCACGCCGCGATCAGCGAGTTCCTCATTGAGCACGTCATCCGCCGCGTGATCCCGGCGAACATGATCGACGCCGACACCAAGTTCCTGATCAACCCGACCGGCCGCTTCGTCGTCGGCGGGCCGCAGGGCGACTCCGGCCTCACCGGCCGCAAGATCATCGTCGACACCTACGGCGGCTGGGGCCGCCACGGCGGCGGCGCGTTCTCGGGCAAGGACCCGTCGAAGGTCGACCGCTCGGCCGCGTACATGTGCCGCTGGGTCGCGAAGAACATCGTCGCCGCCGGTCTCGCCGAAATCTGCGAACTCCAGGTTGCTTACGCGATCGGTTACCCGGAGCCCGTTTCGATCTGGGTCGACGCCATGGGCACCGCCAAGGTCGACGAACAGAAGATCTCCGCCGCCGTGCGAGAGGTGTTCAGCTTCAAGCCGGCGAACATCGTCAAGCAGCTCGACCTGCTCCGCCCGATCTACCGCCAGACGACCAACTACGGCCACTTCGGCAAGGCCGAGCTCCCGTGGGAACAGCTCAACAAGGTCGAGGCGCTCAAGGCCGCGATCAAGAAGGTCTGAATCAACCGGGCCCGTCGTCCTCCGCGTCGACGGGCCTTTTCCGTGTCCGCTTCCGCCCCCCTCATTCCTTCACTCCCTCATTCCCTTTCCGCCCATGTCACAAGATTTCAAAGTCCGTGATCTCGCGCTCGCCGACCTCGGCCGCAAGGAGATCGCCATGGCCGAGGCCGAAATGCCCGGCCTCATGTCCGTCCGCGCAAAGTATTCGCAGACCAAGCCGCTCGCCGGCGTCCGCATCACCGGCTCGCTGCACATGACCAACCAGACGGCCGTCCTCATCGAGACGCTCGTCGCCCTCGGCGCCACCGTGCGCTGGGCCTCCTGCAACATCTTCTCCACCGTCGACAGCGCCGCCGCTGCCATCGCCAAGGCCGGAATCCCCGTGTTCGCCTGGAAGGGTGAGACGCTCGAGGAGTACTGGGACCTGACGTGGCACGCCATCGTTGGCCCCGACGGCAAGGGCCCGCAGCTGGTCGTCGACGACGGCGGCGATGTGACGCTCCTCCTCCACAAGGGCTACGAGATGGAGCAGGGCTCCGACTGGGTGAACACCGCCTCGGGCTCCCACGAGGAGCAGGTCATCAAAAACCTTCTCAAGAAGATCCACGCCGCCCAGCCGAAGATCTTCACCGCCCTCGTGAAGGAGTGGCGCGGCGTCTCCGAAGAGACCACCACCGGCGTGCACCGCCTGTATCAGTTGCACGAAGTCGGCAAACTCCTGGTCCCCGCGATCAACGTCAACGACTCCGTCACCAAGTCCAAGTTCGACAACCTCTACGGCTGCCGCGAGTCGCTGGCCGACGGCATCAAGCGCGCCACCGATGTCATGATCGCCGGCAAGGTCGCCGTCGTCTGCGGCTACGGCGATGTCGGCAAGGGCTCCGCGCATTCGCTGCGCGGCTTCGGCGCCCGCGTCATCGTGACCGAGATCGATCCGATCAACGCGCTCCAAGCCGCGATGGAAGGTTTCGAGGTGAAGACCGTCGAGGACACCCTCGGCACGGGCGACATCTACGTCACCACCACCGGCAACTGCGACGTGCTCACCCTCGAGCACCTGCAGGCGATGAAGGACAACGCGATCGTCTGCAACATCGGCCATTTCGATAACGAGATCCAGATTGCCCGCCTCGCCGCCACGCCCGGCGTGAAGAAGGACAACATCAAGCCACAGCTTGACCGCTACACCTTCCCGCACGGTCGCTCGATCCTCGTGCTCGCCGAAGGCCGCCTCGTGAACCTCGGCTGCGCCAAGGGGCACCCGTCCTTCGTCATGTCGAACAGCTTCACCAACCAGACGCTCGCCCAGCTCGACCTCTGGAAGAACCGCGACACCTACAAGGTCGGCGTCTATCGGCTGCCCAAGGCGCTCGACGAGGAGGTCGCCCGTTTGCACCTCGCGCAGATCGGCGTGAAGCTCACGAAGCTCACCGAGAAACAGGCCCAGTACCTCGGCGTCCCGGTCGACGGACCCTACAAGGCCGAGCATTACCGCTACTGAACCGTAGCCCGCGAAACGCGGTCTCCTTTCCAAGCCGCGGTCCCTTTCGTGGGACCGCGGCTTTTTTGCGTCCGGTCGCCAAAAACAGGTGAACTCGCGCGTAACCGACTTTCGACTCGTCGGAGCTGGAGGGATTTGCACGCTAACCGGCTTTCGACCCCACCGAAACCCGCCATGTCGCCCCAGTCACTTCGCCGCGCCTTCTGCCTGCTCGCTCTCGGGCTGGCCGGTGGAATGATATCGGCGGCGGAGCCCTCCGCCACCGCGCCCGTGACACCCCCGCCGCCGGTTGCTGCTCCGGCGCCGGAAGATCCGTTGATCGCGGCGGTCGTGGAATCGAGCAACGCGTTCGCCGCCGATCTCTACGGCCAACTCCGCAGCGAGCCCGGCAACCTCGTGTTCGCGCCGCTCGGCCTCATGCAGGCGCTGCTACCGGTCGCCGCCGGCGTCGAGGGCACCGCTGCGGCCGAGTTGCGCAGCGCGCTCCACCTCTCGCTGCCCGTGACCGAGGCGGCCGACGGTTTTGGCGCCCTCACGCGGCGGCTCCAGCGCGCCGCCGGCAACGAGACCAATCTCGCCTTCGCCCGCGCCCTCTGGGTGCAGCAGTGGAACTCGATCAACGCGGGCTACGTCGACCTCCTCCGCCAACACTGCCGCAGCGAACTGCGCGTCATCGATTTCGCCCGCCCCGAGTACGCGGTGCACTGGATCAACCGCTGGATCACCGATCGCACCGAGGATCGCATCACCGCGATCGCCGACGCGAAAAGCTACGCGCCCGACTCCTGCATCGTGGTCGCCAACGGCGTCTTCTTTCGCACCGCTTGGCAACAGGACTTCGATCCCGCGCTAACCGAGGCCGCGCCATTTCAGCTCCCGCCGCCGCCCGAGCCCGTGGCGAACACAGCGGCTGCCATGCCCGCCGCCGCGCCGGTCAACCAGCAACCGACCACACAGGCTGCGTCGCCCTCCGGCGGCCAACCCGCTGCCGCTCCCGTGCCGGAGCTGCCGGCGAAGCCCGTCACGGTCGAGGTGTCCACGATGCGCCGGATGGGGTTGTTGCGCACCGCGGTGCAGCCCGGCTGCCGCTTGGTCGAGATTCCGTACCGCAACGACCAGCTCGCGCTCGTGGTGCTCGTGCCCGATGAGGCGGGTTCGCTCGCGCAATTCGAAGCGCAGCTCACTGCGGCGAAGATCGGCGAGTGCCTGCGCGCGGTGCGCACGAGCCAACCGGCGCCGCTCGATCTGCGGCTGCCGCGTTTCAAGGCCGAGCGCTCGCTCGCCGGCCTCGAGTCGGCGCTCGGCGCGCTCGGCGTGAAGACGGCGTTCGACCGCGCAGGCCGCGCCGATTTCGGAGTGTTCGGCGGCAACCCCGACGGCGCGCCGCTCTATCTCTCGGCCGTGAGCCACCTCGCGAAGTTCGCGGTGGACGAGAAAGGCGCGACCGCTGTCGCCGCTACGCTTCCCGTCTCCGAGGCGCCGTACGACGCGCCCGTCGCGGTGCCGACGCCGTTCGCGGTGGACCGGCCGTTTATGTTCTTCGTCTGCGACCACCAGAGCGGCGCGGTGTTGTTTATGGGCCGCGTGGTCGACCCCCGCGCGAGCTGAACGGCGCGCCACCAGATTCGGGGGCCAGTTCCTCAACAGGGCGGATCGTTGCTCTCGCGAGCAGCGCCACAACGGACGGGATTCCGTTCCTGATTCCCTGATTTCACATTACAGGGTTTCAGTTGTGCGTTCCTAATCCGCGAAGGTCTGTTTGCCGTGGACTTCGAGGTGGGCGCGGATGGCGGCGAGGAAGACGTCGCCGAAACGCTCGAGCTTCTTCTCGCCCACGCCGGTGATGCCGCTCAGCTCGGTGGGGGTCGACGGGTAGAAACGGGCCATCTCGCGCAGCGTGGTGTCGCCGAAGACAATGTACGCGGGCACCTCGAGCTCGGCGGCGAGCTTCTGGCGGTGTTCGCGGAGGCGTTCGAAGAGGATCTCGTCGTAGTCGAAATCGCCGCGGCGGGCGCGAGCCTGGCGGTCGCGTTTCGGTTTCACGACGGCGCGGGGCTTGGCGAGCGTGACGGCAGTGCGGGTGCGGAGGAGTCCGCGGCCGGCGTCGGTTAGCGACACGACGGGCATCTCAGTGCCGAGTTCGAGGTAGCCGAGGCGGAGGAGTTCGCGGCCGAGGTGCATCCACTCGTGCTCGGTGGTGTCGGCGCCGATGGCCCACGTCGTGAGTTTGTCGTGGCCGAGGCGCTCGGTCTTCTCGTTGGCGTGGCCGCGGAGGACGTCGACGGCGTGCTTCAGGCCCATGTCGAAGCCGCTGGCGGCGCGGATGCGGTAGACGCACGAGAGGAGTTTCTGGGCGGGGACGGTGGCGTCGTAGGTCTCGAGGGGCGAGAGGCAGTTGTCGCAGGCGCCGCAGTCGCAGGCTTGGAACGGCTCGCCGAAATAGCCCATGAGCTCGACGCGGCGGCAGGAGGTGGCGTCGGCATAGGCGAGCATCTGGCGGAGTTGGCGGCGGGCGCGGGCGGCTTCATCGGCGTCGGTGATCTCGTCGATGAAGTGGCGTTGTTTGGCGGCGTCGCCGGCGGAGTAGAGGAGCAGGCACTCGGCGGGGAGGCCGTCGCGGCCGGCGCGGCCGGTCTCCTGGTAGTAACCCTCGACGTTCTTTGGGAGGTCGTAGTGGACGACGAAGCGGACGTTGGGCTTGTTGATGCCCATGCCGAAAGCGATCGTCGCGCAGATGACGCGGACCTCGTCGCGGAGAAACGCCTCCTGGTTGCGCGAGCGCTCCTCGGCTTCGAGGCCGGCGTGGTAGGCGCGGGCGGCGATGCCGCGGCCGGCGAGGGAATCGGCGACCTTCTCGGTCTGTTTGCGGCTGGCGCAGTAGACGATGCCGGCGTCGCGCGGACGCTCTTTGAGGAAGGCGAGGAGTTGTTTGATCGGCTCGTCCTTCGGTTCGACGCGGTAGGTGAGATTGGGGCGGTTGAAGGACGCGACGAAGATCGCCGGATCGCGCAGCGCGAGGTGGCGCACGATGTCGTCGCGCACGCGCGGGGTGGCGGTGGCGGTGAGCGCCATGGCCGGCACGGTCGGGAGCTGGGCGCGGAGGGCGGCGAGTTGGCGGTATTCGGGGCGGAAGTCGTGGCCCCATTCGGAGATGCAATGTGCTTCGTCGACGGCGAGCAGTTGCACGGGCCACTCCTTCAGACGGTCGATGAAGCCCTCGAGGGCGAGGCGCTCGGGCGAGATGTACAGCAGACGGTACTCGCCGGCGTAGAGGCCGCGGTAACGACGTTTCGACTCCTCGGCCCCGAGGGTGGAGTTCATGAACGTCGCCGCGACGCCGGCGGCGCTGAGCTGGTCGACTTGGTCCTTCATCAACGCGATCAGCGGCGAGACGACGACGGTCAGGCCGGGCGTGGGGCGGGCGAGGGCGGGCAGCTGGAAACAGAGCGATTTGCCCGCGCCCGTGGGGAGCACGGCGAGCGCATCGCGGTCGGCGAGGGCGGTGGCGATGATGTCGCGTTGGAGGGGCCGGAACCGGTCGTAACCGAAGACCTGCTTGAGCAGGTGGGCGAGTTCGTCGGCGGCGGGCGGTTGGGCGGTGTCGGGCACGGAGCGGCGAGCGGAACGCCGTGCCGCGGGCGCCGCAAGCCACGAAGTGCGCCGCGTCGACGCCGTGGCTGAGGACGCAAAACGCTGTCGCGGTCGGGACACGGTTTTGCGTCTTCCGCGCAACGATGCGTTCGGTCTGCCGCGGAGGCGGGGCTCGGGGCCGCTCGGCAGCGTAGGGAGCGGTGGGGCGACCTGTCGGGGCCGGCGGGGCGATGGGCATAAGCGGTGAAATGCCTCGTGGGACTGACGGAGTGTCAGGCTCTTGAGGCTGTTTTGAGGCCTCGCATTGGGCCTTGCCAAGCGGCGGGAAGCCGCCGGAATCCAGCGCCTTCGTCTCTGAATTCCGCCGTCGTTTTCCCTCACCATGAGTTTCACCTTCAATAAGCGGACCGCCGTCGTGACCGGCGCCGGTCGTGGCATCGGCAAGGCCATCGCCGAGGCGCTCGCGCGCCGCGGTGTGACGGTGATCTGCGTGAGCAAGAGTGAGTCGAGCTGCGGCGCCGTGGCCGAAGCGATCCGCGCGGCCGGCGGTTCCGCCAAGGCGGTCGCGGTCGACGTGGCCGACGGCGCGGCGGTCGCCAAAGCCTGCGAGCAGATCCTCGCCGAGTTTCCGACGATCGACATCCTCGTGAACAACGCCGGCATCACCAAGGACGGCCTGATCCTACGCATGAGCGACGACGACTGGCACAGTGTCGTCGAGACGAACCTCTCGAGCTGCTTCTACTGGACCAAGGGCCTCGCGCGCCCGATGACACGCCAGCGCTGGGGGCGCATCGTGAACATCACCTCCGTGAGCGGCGTGATGGGCAACGCCGGCCAGGCCAACTACTCGGCCGCGAAGGCCGGCATGATCGGCTTCACCAAGACGATGGCGAAGGAGTTCGCCAGCCGCAGCATCACGGTGAACGCCGTCGCCCCCGGTTTCATCAAGACCGACATGACCACGGAGTTCACCGGCAACGCCGAAATCTCCGCCAAAATTCTCGATGCCGTGCCGCTCAAGCGGTTCGGCGAAGCGACCGAAATCGCCGCCATGGTCGAGTTCCTCTGTTCCGAGGAATCTGGCTACATCACGGGTCAGGTTTTTCCCGTTGACGGCGGCATGGCTATCTGAAACCCATCCAACAAATCCCACCAAACCCAAACGACAATGGCCGATAAAACCATCGAACAGCGCGTCAAAGAAATCATCGTTAACCAGTTGAACGTTAACGAGGAGCAGATCACGCCGAAAGCCTCCTTCTTGGACGATCTTGGCGCGGATTCCCTCGACACGGTCGAGCTCATCATGGCCTTCGAGGAGGAGTTCAAGGAAGAGCTCGGCGGCGAGATTCCCGAGGCCGAGGCCGAGAAGCTTCTCTCTGTCGGTGAGGTGATTTCCTACATCGAAGCCAAAGCCGCCGCGAAGAAGCAGTAACGCTTCCCACGGTCGATTTTCCCCATCTGAAGTCCCGACGCGAACCGTTCGGGACTTTTGCTTTCCTGCCCGCATCTATGGCATACAACCAGCCTCGGAGAAAAGTGGTGGTCACCGGCATGGGCGTCGTCACGGCGCTCGGCCAGACCGTCGATGATTTTTGGGCCAGCCTGTTGGCTGGTCGCAGCGGTATCAGCAAGGTGACGTCGTTCGACACGACCGACTTTACCTGCCAGGTCGGCGGCGAGATCCGCGATTTCGACCCGGGCAAGTACATGGACCCGAAGGAGGCCCGCCGCAACGACCGCTACACGCAGCTCGCCGTCGCCGCGGCCAAGCTCGCCATCCAGGACGCCGGTCTCGACCACACGAAGGTCGACCGTGAGCGCGCCGGCGTGATCATCGGCTCCGGCATCGGCGGCATGGCGACCTTCGAGGCGCAGGCCCGCAATCTCATCGAAAAAGGCCCGCGCAAGGTCTCGCCGTTTTTCATCCCGGCGATGATCAGCAACATGGCCTCCGGCATTGTGGCCATCGAATACAACTTCGCCGGTCCCTGCTTCACCGTCATCAGCGCCTGCGCGACCTCCACCCACTCGCTGGGCGAGGCGCTGCGCACCATCCAGTACGGCGACGCCGACATCATGCTCGCCGGCGGTTCCGAGGCCTCCGTCACGCCGCTCTCCTTCGCGGGCTTCTGCTCGATGAAGGCGATGTCGACCTCGTTCAATGCCACGCCGGAGAAGTCCTCCCGCCCGTTCGACGCCAACCGCGACGGCTTCGTCATGGGCGAGGGCGGCTGCATCTTCGTGCTCGAAGCCGAGGAACACGCCAAGGCCCGTGGCGCCCGCATCTACGCCGAGTTCGCCGGTTACGCCGGTACGGCGGATGCGTTCCACATCACCCAGCCGGATCCCGAAGCGCGCGGTCTCTCCTCCGCGATGCGTCGCGCGCTGGCCGATGCCGGTGTCGAACCGGCCCAGGTCAACTACATCAACGCCCACGGCACCTCCACGCCGTACAACGACAAGTTCGAGACCATCGCCATCAAGAAGGTCTTCGGCGATCTCGCGAAGTCCGTCCCGGTGAGCTCGACCAAGTCGATGACCGGCCACCTCCTCGGCGCCGCCGGCGCGGTCGAGGCCGCCGTCTGCGTGAAGGCGATCCAGACGGGCGAAATCCCGCCGACGATCAACTACGAGACGCCGGACCCGGAGTGCGATCTCGACTACGTGCCGAACGTCAAACGCTCGGCCAAGGTCGATGTGGCGGTGAGCAACAACCTCGGTTTCGGCGGCCAGAACGCCTCGCTGGTGTTCAAGCGCTACTGAGCCCGGTTCGTCTCCGCAAACTCCTGCCTGTTTCCACGGCGGCCCGCTTTGGCGAGGCCGCCGTTTTCTCTGTGGGCCGAGGAGGCGACGCGGCGCATCCGGAGAGACTGCTCTCGCGAGCAGCTCCACAACCCAAGGAGTGTGGCGCCGTTCGCGAGAACGGCGATCGGCGGTGCGGTTGACAGCTCCCGCCGCGGGCGCAGGCTCGCCCTCCCGCGTATGAGCCAACCTGAGGTTCACCAGCATTTCGACTCCGTCGAGGACGCGATCCGCGCGATCGCCGACGGACGCATCGTGATCATCACCGACGACGAGAATCGTGAGAACGAGGGCGACCTCGTCATCGCCGCGAGCAAGGTGACCGTCGAGGCCGTCAACATGATGATCCGCCACGCCGGCGGCCTCATCTGCGTGCCGACCACCGGGCCGCGCCTCAAGCGCCTTGGCATCGAGCAGATGGTGCGCGAAAACCGGGAGACGCTCCGCACCGCCTTCACCGTCTCGGTCGACGCCGCCGAGGGCATCACCACCGGCATCAGCGCCTACGATCGAGCCCGCACGATCCAGCTCCTCGCCGATCCCGATACGCGGCCCGACGAGCTCGTGCGCCCCGGCCACATCTTCCCGTTGCAGGCACGCCCCGGCGGCGTACTCGAACGCGCCGGACACACCGAAGCCTCGGTTGACCTCGTTTCCCTCGCCGGCTTGGAGCCCACGGCGGTCATCTGCGAAATCCTCAACGAGGACGGCTCCTGCGCGCGGCTGCCGCAGTTGGTCGAGTTCAAGAAACGCCATGGCCTCGTGCTCGTCTCGATCGCGCAGCTCATCGAGTATCGCCACCGGCGCGAACCGCTCGTCGAGAAGATCGCCACGCGCGATTTCGATTCGGAGTTCGGCCGTTTCCAGCTCCACGTTTTCCGCAGCAAACTCGACCGCCGCGAACATCTCGCGTTCACGATGGGCGCGCTCGGCGCCGAGCCCACGCTCGTGCGCGTGCACGCCGAGAACGTCCTCAGCGATGTCTTCCGCGGCGCGGGCCTGACGGGCTACCACTCGCTCACCGAGGCGTTGCGCCGGATCGCCGCCGCGCGGCAGGGCGTGGTCCTCTACATGCAGCGCAGCTTCATGCTGGGCGATGTCGCGGCCGATCCCGCCAAATCGCTCGGCCAACCGCCGCCTATGGATCTGCGCGACTACGGCATCGGCGCGCAGGTTCTCGTTGCGCTCGGGCTGCGCAAGATCCGCCTGATGACGGGTTCGGCGGCGCGGCATGTCGTCGGCCTCGAGGGCTACGGCCTCGAGATCGTGGAGACGGTCGCGGTGTGAGGCGTGGCACGGGCGTCCCGCCCGTGAGCCGGACAGGGGCGGGACGCCCCTGCCATCAAACCGGCCAAACCAGGCCGCCCGTCCTGAAGCACTGGGCCGCGCAACTGCCACCTTTCGGATTGCCAGTGCCGGCGGAAGGCGAACCGTGAACCCCTCCTTTTTTCCACCGTTGTTTCCCACGCCATGAGTCTTCAAGCACCCACCGCCCTCGCAATCGACGCGCGCGGCCTGCGTTTCGGCATCGCCGCCGCCCGGTTCAACGCCGGCTATGTCGATGCCCTGCTCGAGCGTTGCGTGGCCGCTCTGAAGGCAGCCGGTGCGAACGAGCCGGCCGTGGTCCGCGTGCCGGGCTCCAACGAGCTCCCCGTCGCGATCCAGGCGCTGGCTGACCGCCGCGAGTTCGATGCGCTCATCGCGCTCGGCGTGCTCATCCGCGGCGACACGATTCACTACGAGGTGATCGCCTACTCCGCCACGCACGGGTTGCAGGATGTCGCGATCGCGAGCCGCGTGCCGGTGATCAACGGCGTGCTCACCGTCGAGAACGACGACCAGGCGCGCGAACGTTGCCACGGCGCCACCGATCGCGGTGCCGAGTTCGCCCGCGCCGCGCTCGAGATGGCCGACCTTTTCCGGAAACTTCGTCCCACCGCATGAGCAGTCCGATCCAACAACGCCGCGATGGCCGCATGGCCGCGGTCCAGTTTCTCTATTCCTGGGAGCTCAACCGCCCCGAGGATCTCGCCCAGGCGCTCGAGCTTTTCTTCGCCGAGCAGGAACAGCCGCGCGACCACTTCGCCTTCGGCGAGGAGCTCATCCACGGCGCGATTGAGCACATGGGGGAGATCGACGGCCACATCCGCGGTCTCGCGCAGAACTGGGATTTCGAGCGCATCGCGAAGATCGACCTGACGATCCTCCGCGTGGGCATCTACGAGATGCTCCACCGCAAGGACATCCCGCCGGTGGTCTCGATCAACGAGGCGATCAACCTCTCGAAGCAGTTCTCCAACGCCGACGCCAAGCGCTTCATCAACGGCATCCTCGACCGCCTCAAAGACCAGATCGGCCGCGACGCCCGCAAGACGCAGGACGAGTGAGGAAGCGATAAACGATCTATCTATTCCGAATCGTTCTCGTTCGCTTCCCCTTTCATGTTCGGCCTTTTCAAGAAATTCAAAGACGGGCTCACCAAGACGGCGCAGAAGCTCGTCGCCAGCGTCGGCGGGCTGTTCGGCCAGAAGCCCATCGACGCAGCCACGCTCGACCAACTCGAGGAGGCCCTCTACGGCGCCGACTTCGGCGTCGAGACCACCGCCGAGATTCTCGAGGAGATCCGCGCCGCGTATAAGAAAGACAAGAACCTCCACGGCCGCGACGCCGCCGCCATCGGCGCCGCCGTGCTGCGCCGTGTGCTCGCCGGCTCCGAGGGCACGCTCGGCCCGGTGGGCGACAAACCTACCGTCATCGCGCTCATCGGCGTCAACGGCTCCGGCAAGACCACCACCTGCGCGAAACTCGCCTGGAAGCTCAAGCAGGACGCCGCCACCGTCACCGTCGGCGCATGCGACACCTTCCGCGCCGCCGCCAACGAGCAGCTCCGCACCTGGTGCGAACGCCTCGACCTCGAGCTCGTCGCCAGCCAGCACGGTGCCGATTCTGCCGCGGTCGCCTTCGATGCCATGGCCGCCGCCAAGGCCCGCGGCCGCAACTACGTCCTTCTCGACACCGCTGGCCGGCTCCACACGAAATCGAACCTCATGGACGAGCTCGCGAAGGTCCGCCGCGTCCTCCAGAAACACGACCCTTCCGCGCCGCACCACAGTTGGCTCGTGATCGACGGCAGCCACGGCTCCAACGCCATCGAGCAGGCCAAGGAGTTCCACCGCGCCTTCGGGCTCACCGGCCTCGTTGTGACGAAGCTCGACGGCACCGCCCGCGGCGGCGCGCTCGTCGGCATCTACCGCCAGCTTAAGTTGCCCGTCTATTTCCTCGGCTTCGGCGAACAACCCGAAGACCTCCAGCCCTACACCGTCGAGAACTACGTGAAAGCTGTCTTCGGCCTCGAGAGCTGAACTGCAGCCGGCTTGCTTGCACTGTGGCACGGGCGTCTCGCCCGTGTGAGCGGACATGCGCGGGACGCCCATGCCACCGAATTGGCCAACCGTCCCTCGCCCGCGCATCTTCTCTTCCACCTCGCATTCACGCGGCCGCCGGGCTCAATCGGCGGACCATGGATCCCGAGCCCAAAGGTCCCGACGAGTTTTCCGGAGAAGCCGGCATCGTGGGCGCACGGGGCCAAGCTGCGCGCAGACTCCGCCGATGAAAACAATCGCCTTCTTCACCAACCCCATTGAGGCGGAGATGGCGTGCGAGTTCCTGCGCGCCCAAGGTTTCGTCACCGAGCTCACGAATCTCGCGGCGCAGAGCGCCGTGCTTGGCGCTGGCAACCCGCTTTCGGAACTCGAACTCCGGCTTCCCGACGAGACGGCGGCCGAGGGGGCGCGCTGCCTGCGCGACTGGCAGCGTGCGACGGACACCGACGGGTCCGCAGAGCCTGAGCCGCGCGCGCCGCGCTATGTCGGCTACGACGCGACCGACTGGAACGCGCGCGAACGACGCGTCGAGCGGGCGTACCGATGCACGATTCTGGGGCCTTTGTTTCCGGTGCCGTTCGTCACGTGGTACGGGATGTACTGCCTCGTGGTGGCACTCCGAAGTGGGGAAACTTTGCGTTTCGAACTCCGCCGGAAGCTGCGCATCGCGGCAGTGGTTGGCTCGATTTTCACGGTCGTGTGGCTCGTGCTCACCGTGATCGTGTTCTCGACGTGGTGGCATGCACTGCGCGGATAGTCCGCCGCTTTCTCGCCACCGTCCTCCGTGGACTGTGGCACGGGCGTCTCGCCGGTGTGAGCGGACATGGGCGGGACGCCCATGCCACCGGATTGGCCAACCGTCCTTCGCCCGCGCATCTTCGCTTCCACCTCGCATTCACGCGGGCTCCGGGCTCAATCGACGTGTGTTGAAATCCGAGCCCGAGCCCGCTGCAGGACGGTGTGTGCCGGAGGCCGCCGCGGTTGGTGGTGCGCCTCGCCTTCTCTTTTCCCGCAAGGTCGCCGACTACGAGGCGTCGCGTCCCGATTATCCGGAGGCGTTGTTCGCGTTGCTCCGCGCACGTCTGCCCGCGGGCGCCGCTGTCGCCGATCTCGGCGCCGGCACGGGGCTGCTCACGCGGGATCTCCTCCGCCTGCAATTTCAGGTGGTCGCCATCGAGCCCGATGCGGGCATGCGAGCCGCCGCCGACCAACGCCTCGGCGGCGCGCCGGGCTACCGCAGCTGCGCCGGAACTGCCGAGGGGATTCCACTCGCGGACCGTTCGGCGGATCTCGTGACGGCGGCGCAGGCCTTCCACTGGTTCGACCCGCCGCGGGCGCGCGCCGAGTGCCTCCGCGTGCTGCGGCCCGCCGGTTTCGTGGCGCTGATCTGGAACGACCGCGTGGCCGACGACCCGTTGCAACGCGCACTCGAGGCGGTGTTGGAATCGTTCGGCAAAGCGAAGCAGTCGCTCGCGTCCGAAAAGGCGGCGGTGGCGGAGTTTTTCGCTCCGGCACGGCCGGAGGAGTACGCCTGGTCGCACGAACACCGGCTCGATCTCGCCGGCCTGACGAGCCTCGTGTTCTCGCGTTCGTACATGCCGGATCGCGACACGGCGGCTGGGCGCGATGTCGGGCGTCTCGTGCGCGAGGTGTTCGACCGCTGCCAGCGCGACGGCGGCGTGACGGTGCGCTATCGCACGGTGGCTTACGTGGGCCGGCCCGGCTGAAGGTCCGGGCCCACGCGAGAGAGCGCGGGCTCCCGCGTCTTCCGCCTCGCGTTCGCCCGGGCGCTGCGCTCAATCGGCGCTCTTGAATCCCGCGCCCGAATTTCCCGACGAGTTTTCCGTGGAAGCCGAAGCCGCCGCGCGCCGCGGCGATCGTTTCGCTCCGCAACCGCCACCGGCGCCGATCGACCGCTCGCAATGGCAGACGCCGTGGGTGCAGCTGAAGTTCTTCACGTTCCAGCCGCAGATCTACCCGAAGATGATCCGCAGCGCGTCGCCCGACGCACGCGCGGGCGACTTCGTTGCGGTTTATGACAAACTCGGCAAACGACTCGGCACCGGTTTCTGGAACAAGAAGGCCAACGTGCCGCTGCGCATCATGCGCTTCAGCAGCGAGCCCGTGACCGAAGGGTACTTCGAGGAGGCGTTGCGCCGCGCCGTCGCCTTTCGCCGTGAGATGCTGAAACTCGACGCTGTCACGAACACCTACCGCGTGATCAACTCCGACGGCGACGGACTGAGCGGCCTCACGGTCGACCGCCATGGCGACACCTTGTTCGCCGATGTCTGCTCGCTCGGCGTGATGCAGCGCCTGCCGAAGTGGTTGAAGATTCTCCACGAGGCGCTCGGCACGAAGAACCACATCGTGCAGGTCGACGACGAAGTCGCGCACTGGGAGGGTATCCGCCCGGCCATGCTCGACCCGGTCGTCGACGAGAACGCGCCCCGTCGCGTGAAGGTGCGCGAGCACGGCGTGACGTTCGAAGTCGATTTCGAGGAGGGTCACAAGACCGGCTTCTTCTGTGACCAGCGCGACAACCGCCGGCGTTTCGCCGAGTTCACCAAAGGCGCGCGCGTGCTCGATCTCTGCTGCTATACCGGCGGTTTCGCGATCGCCGCGAAGGTCCACGGCGGCGCGGAAGAGGTGACCGGGGTCGATCTCGACGAGACCGCGATCGAGCAGGCCAAGCGCAACGCGAAC
>DATGXO010000253.1:0-7456 GCA_035298965.1 Opitutaceae bacterium
AGTCGTTCATCAGCGTCGCCGACGGCGAGATCATCGTGCTCGGCGGCCTGCAAAAGGACACCAACGGCAAGACCCGCGGTGGATTCCCGCTCGTGAGTGAGATCCCCGTGATTGGCGCGCTCTTCGGCAGCAACAAGACCGAGAAATCGCGCGACGAGGTCCTATTCTTCATCCAGCCGCGCATCCTCCGGACCACCGGCGACGCCGACCGCGTCGCGCGCGAGCAGATGGAAACCTCCGCCGGCAAGAAGATGGTCGAGAAGCGCGTGCAGCGGAAAGTTACTCTCCCGCCCGAACCGCCGCCCGCCGAGTGATGCTCCCCGTGCTCCACCGAACCTCCAGTCCAGTGCTCGTCGCGGCCGTCGCATTCCTCCTCGGCGTCGTGCCGGCGCGCGCCGTGCCCGAGTCGTTGCTACGCAACTCGCCGTTTCTCCCGTCCGGCAACGCGGCCCCGGTCACGGTCGCGCAGAACGGCCGGCTCGAGCTGCGCGGCATCGTCACCCTCGAGGGGAAACCGCGATTCACGGTCTTCGACACCAGCACCAACCGCGCGGTCTGGCTCGCCGTGGGCGAGAGCGATGGCGGCTTGCGCGTCGCCGCCTACGACGCCTCCGCGGAGGCGGTCACGGTCGAGTTCGAGGGCCAGTCGGTGCGCCTCACGATGAAGGAGGCGCAGATTGTCAGCGTGGCGGTCTCGTTGCCCACGACCGGCGGCGGCCCTGCGCAACCCGGCGCCGCGGTGAATCCCGCACCGCCCGCCAACGAGCAGGAGATCCAGGAACGCCGGAACAAGATCATCGAGGAACTCCGCCGCCGTCGCGCGATGCGCCAGGCCAACCAGCAACCGAACAGCCCGCCGCCGCGCCAATGACCCGCCCCTCCGCCACCGCTCTTCCCTCGCTCGCGCTCCTGCCGGAGGAGGCGCGTGCCCGCATCTTGGAGTCGTCGCGCGCCGAGCGACTCGCGCAGCTCGCCCACGCCCTGCGTGTCCCGCCCGAGCAGGCGTTGGTGCAGCTCGCGGAGGAGGCCGGACTCGCGATCGCCGCGCCGGAGCAGTTCAGCCTGCCGTTGCTGCAGCTGATGCCCGTGCGCCTCGTGCACGAGTATTTCTGCGTGCCGATCGCGACCGAGGATCCCGCCGTACTGCGCCTCGCCACTGCTTGGCCGCCCGAGGGCCGCATGGACGACTGGGTGTTCGCCGCCTGCGACCGGGAGCCGGAGTGGGTGCTCGCCGCGCCCGACAAGATCGCGAAGTTCCTCACCGAGCACCTCGGCGTAGGCTCCGATTCGCTCGACGCCGACACGACCGTCGCCGAAGTCGTGGCCGAGGAGGAGGAGGACGAGGACGCCGCGGTGATCCGATTCGTGAACAAAGTCTTCGCGCAGGCGGTGACCGACGGCGCGACCGACATCCATTTCGAGCCGCAGGAGGAAACGCTGCGCATCCGCTACCGCATCGACGGCCTGCTCGTGCCCGTGCCTGTGCCGGAAAATCTCCGACGCTTCCAGGACGCGATCACCTCGCGCCTGAAGATCATGGCGAAGCTCAACATCTCCGAGCGCCGCCTGCCGCAGGACGGCCGCATAGGCTACCGCGCCGGCGAGACGCTGCTCGACATCCGCCTCTCGACGATCCCCACGATCTACGGCGAGAGCGTGAGCCTGCGTCTTCTCAACAAGAAGAACAACGCGCTCACCCTCGAGCAGCTCGGTATGAGCGCCGAGGACCAGGCGAAGATCGACGCCGTGCTCGGCCTGCCGCACGGCATCATCCTCGTTACCGGCCCGACCGGCTCCGGCAAGAGCACCTCGCTCAACGCCTTCATCCGCCGGATCAATTCCACCGACAAACGCATCATCACGATCGAGGACCCGATCGAGTACGAGGTGCCCGGCGCGAACCAGATGCAGGTGCGCCCCGAGATCGGTCTCGGTTTCGCCGAGGGCCTGCGCCACATCCTCCGCCAAGACCCGAACGTCATCATGGTCGGCGAAATCCGCGACCGCGACACGGCCGACATCGCCATCCGCGCCTCGCTGACCGGCCACCTGGTTTTCTCGACGATCCACACCAACGACGCCCCCGGCGCGATCACCCGCCTGACGGATATGGGCATCGAGCCGTTCCTCATCGCCTCCGGTGTGGAACTCGTGATCGCCCAGCGTCTCGTGCGCCGGCTCTGCCCGCATTGTTCGCGGCCGGAACCGGTCGCGCGGCACCAGCTCGTCGACCAGCTCGCGGTGCTCGGCCTGCCGGCGGAACTCGCCGACGGTGTGCACCAGTTGCCCGCCGCAGTCGGCTGCGAGTCGTGCCGGGGACTCGGCTACAAGGGCCGCGTGGGCGTGTTCGAGATCCTCCGCGTCGAGGACCGGCTCCACGACCTGATTGTGCAGCGCGAATCGGCGCGGCTCATTCGTAAAACCGCCGTCGAAGGCGGGATGTCGACGCTCGAGTTCGCCGGCTGGAAACAGGTGCGCGCCGGCCTCACCACGCTCGAGGAGATCGTGCGCGTGCTCTCCATGGCGGAGGGCAAGGGCGCATGAACGCCGGCGCGTTCACGGTTCCGGGTTTCGGGTTTTGGGTTTCGGGTTTCGGAACCGAAAGCGGGCTTTTCTTTGGCCCGACGGCCGCGGTCCGGCGGCGGGGCGGGCTTGATGCCCGCCGGGGCGCCGCCCGGGATCGTTCGCACGTTCCGAGTTCCGCGTTCTGAGTTTCCCCGCGATGCCGATTTTCCACTACATCGCGCGCGATGCGGCCGGAGCCGAGAGCCGCGGCAAATTCGAGGCGGCGTCGCGCAAGCAGGCGCTCGCGCAGTTGCGGGCGCGGCAGCTGGTGCCCTCGCGGCTCGACGAGGGCGGTGCGGCCGAGGCGCCGCCGCTTGGTGGCAACTTCTCGCTCGGCGCGATCGGCGGCCGGAGCACGCGTTTTCGGCGTGAGCAGGCGCTGCCGTTCCTGCGCGCATTGATGGGACTGGTCACCGGCGGTATCCAAGTGGCGGACGGCGTGAAGCTGCTCAGCCGCCGGCTCAGCGACCCCGCGCTGCGCGCACTCGCGGCGGCATTGTGGGACCAGCTCAGCCAAGGCCGCTCGCTCTCGCAGGGGATGGCGGCGGTCGCGCCGGTGTTTGACGAAGCGACGATCAACCTCGTGCAGGCGGGCGAGGCGACCGGCCGACTGGGCGGCGTGCTCGAACGCCTCGTTGCCGACATGGAGGACCGCGCTGAGATCCGCTCGAGGCTCGTGGGTGCGATGGCGTACCCGGCGGTGATCCTCGGCATGGCGGTCATCGTCATCCTGATCTTCCTGTTTTTCCTGCTCCCGCGCATCGAGACGTTGCTCGCTTCGCTGCAGGGCAACCTGCCGCTGGCGACGCGGCTGTTGATCGGTTTCGCCAACTTCCTCGTGGGCTACGGCTGGTTCTTCGCGCTCGCGGCTGGCGTGGGTGTCTCGATCTTCTGGACTTGGCGCCGCAAACCCGAGGGTCGACTGGTGACCGACCGTTGGCTGTTGAAGGTGACCGGCGTGGGCCCGTTTCTGATCGCCAGCGACATCGTGCGGCTCACCCAGTCGCTGAGCCTTCTGCTGGAAAACGGCATCACCACGCTTCCCGCGCTGGCTATGACGGAGCGCACGATTCAGAACCGCGTGTTCCGCGCCGCCTTTGCGGAGGCGCGAGGCAAGATCGCGGAGGGCGCCGGCATCTCGACGGCGTTGGGCGGGACCGAGTTCTTCCCTCCGTTGGTGATCGACGTGATCTCGGTGGGCGAGAGCACGGGCGATATCGTACCAAGCCTCAAGGAAGTCTCGCGCGACTACCGCCGACGCATGGCGAAGCAGGTGGGCGTGTTTGTGAACGTCGTCTCGATCGGCGCGCTGCTCACCGCGGCGGCTTTCGTGGCGCTGGTGGCGTTCGGCATCATCTCGGCCGTCTTCCAGATCAGCGCGAGTTTGAAGGCCGGATGAGCGCGGCTGTTTCGGGAGCGGAGCGGATGGCTCCGGTGGTGGAGCGGCCGGACGGCAAAGTGCCGGAGGGCGGGCGGACCAAGCTCGATGGAATGGTCGGGCAAACCACTACCGCACGATTAGGCGTGGCCCGATTCTTTTAGCGAGCGGGTACGGTTACCTTGGTCGCGTACCAAACGAAACCACCCGAACCCGCTCCACTCGCATGCTCCGCAACCGCCAAGATGGCCTCGTTTCGCTCCACGGCATCTGGGTCACGATCCTGACCACGGCGGGCTTCTATCTCTTCACACTGGGCACGCAGGCGACCGGCTGGATGCGGCTCGCCCCCGGTTTCAACCGGAATCTCTACTTCCTCGCCGCCTTCATCGGCATGCTCGTGGCGGCCCGCGTGTACCTCGGCTGGGTGGACAAACTTTCGCGGCTGAGTTGGGGCGACGCGTTGTACGTGACGATGCAACAGATCGCCCGCCTCGCGCTCGTGCTCTTCGGCGTGGCATTTGCGATCAAGGACACGAGCGTCTCCCGCGTCTTCCTCGGCACCTATCTCGCGCTCAGCGGACTCCTGCTGCTGGTGGCAAATCGTTTCCTCCCGCGCCTGATCGCGAAGTTCGTTTTCAAGTCCCACTCGATTCCGACGATCGTCGTCGGCTCGCCGGCGGCTATTCCTGGCTTCGCCGAGTGGTTGAAGGAACAGGCAAAGCTCGGCGTCGACGTGCTCGGCTGCGTGGTGAAACGCGGCGACGCGACGGCGCGGTCCGAGATGGTGCTTGGCGAGATCGGCCAGCTCTCGGCGCTTCTGGAACGCCACCCGGCCAGCCAGCTCGTGCTCCCTTTGTTTTACCTCGAGGCCGCTGATACCAAGCACGTAATGGCCGTGGCTCGCGAAGCCGGTTGCCGCGTGCGGCTTGTCGAAAACTTCGACAACGGTCTCGAGCATTCTCTGTCGATCGATCGCACCGGCAACGGTCTCAACGTGATCGGCGATGGCGGCGAGCCGCTCGAGAACCCGGTGAACCGCGGGATCAAGCGCGCCTTCGACATCGCCATCTCGCTGCCCGTCGTGCTCTTCGTGCTGCCGCCACTCACGCTCTTCGTCGCGCTGGTACAGCGTTGGCAGGCGCCCGGCCCGGTGTTCTTCCGCCAGGTGCGCTACGGCGAGGGCCGGAAGACCTTCCTGATCTTCAAATTCCGCACGATGTACGTGGCCACGCAAAACGCGGCCAACGAGAAGATCCAAGCGAAGCAGGGCGATGCGCGCATCTACCCGCTCGGCCGCCTGCTCCGGAAGACCAGCCTCGACGAAATCCCGCAGTTCCTGAACGTGCTCTTCGGCGAGATGAGCGTCGCCGGTCCGCGGCCGCACCTCGTGCAACACGACGACGAGTTCGCCCGCATGGTGGCCGATTACCGCATGCGCCACTTCGTCAAACCCGGCATCACCGGTCTGGCGCAGTGCAACGGCTACCGCGGCGAGATCACGCACGTGGGCCTGCTCTTTAAGCGCGTGCAGCACGATATCGAGTACGTGCGCTCCTGGTCCCCCGTGCTCGACGTGCTGATTATCGTGCGCACCGCGCGGCAGGTCCTCTTCCCGCCGAAGACCGCCTATTGAGCGGTCCGCGCCCGTGAGGCGCGAGCGCTCCGGTCACTCCCGGGAGGCTAGCTCCGCCATCCAGGAGAGTAGGTGCGCCGCAGAATCGTCCCAAGTCGCGATCTTTCGCGCGCACCCTTCGGCCCTCAGGCGCGGCAGCAACTCCGGCTCGGTAAGCAGTCGCCGTAAGGCCGCCGCGAAACCGTCGGCGTCCGGTGTCGTCACGCCGAGGCAGCCGCCGCCCGGAATCAGCTCACCGGTCGCTCCTGTCGCGGCGCAGACGCACGGTTTCCCGCGCACGAGGCTCTCGATCACCGGCAGGCCGAAACCCTCGATCATCGACGGATAGACGGAGAACGTGCAGTCCGCCCAAGCCTGTTCGAGCGCGGGCTCGTCGAGCACGCCGTCGAAACGCAACGCCCGGCCGGCCGCGCGAAGGCGCTCGATCTCGCGTAACGCCGCCGCTGCGGTCTCTGGTCGCGGCAGGCCGACAAGCCGCAGTTCGAACTGCACACCCGCGGCCCAGAGCGACTCTGCGGCGGCGAGCAGGGCGAGGTGGTTTTTGCGACCTTCGATCGAGCTCACACAGAGCACCTGTGGCGCTGAAGTTGCGGGAGGTCGCGCCGTGCGAGGTGCTGTCTGCGGCAGATCCACGCCGAGTGGGACGACGGTGACGGCGGGAGTCTTGGTCACACCGAGCCAGCTCCAGTAGCCGCTGAGGTAGTCTGCCGAGGTCTGGGAGATCGCGGCCACGCCGTCGAACTGGAGCAACTCCTGCATGAAGCCCGGGAAACGCGCGACTGTCTTCGGCGGCGTGTACTCCGGGTGCGTGAGCGGGATGGCATCGAAGAAGAAACCGATCCGCGGTCCGGCGACGTTCGCCGCCAGTTCGGCGAAACGCACGGCGACTGCCGGAGAAAACAACTCCGGGCAAACCAAGCCGCTTGCCGCAGGGAGGGGTGGCACTTTGCGCAGGAACCGCAGTGTCCAGCCGCGGGCCTTCTGCCCGAGCGTCCAGCGGGAGCCGCGATGCCGGCCGACCGGCTCCTCGCCGCGGGCGAGGCGGAGTTCGAGTGCGTCGAGCGGGCGCCAAGCATCGGCGAAGGGGTCCAGGCACACGGGCGCGACCGCAGTGCGGCGCTCGAGCGCGGCGCAGAGACTGCGGGCGAGGCGTTGGATGCCGGTGTTGGCCGGCGTGTGGCTCGTGTGCGTGAGGTCGATCAGCAGCATGAGCGGGCCTTCACGGAGCGTGTTCGCGGAGCGAGAGCTTCAGCTCGAGGACGCGGAACGCGAGGGTGCGGCGGTCGTTGCCCTCGGTCGCCGCTTCGGCCGGGCGCTCGGAGCGGAGCGCGATGCGCGTCTCGCCCGGAGCGAGCACGAGCGGCGAGATGGCGACCTCTTGACGTGATGGCGTCGAGATCCCGCGCCAACGTTCCCTGCCGGCGATGACCGCGCACACCGGCCGTTCATTGCGGCTGTTGAGGCCGAAGGACAGGGCGGCATCGACGGGAAACGCGTGCGGATTGTGGACGACAATTTCGACATCGCCGCCGGTCCAACGCCATTGGTCGCCGGTTGACTGTTCCGAAGGAAGCCACGGGCCGGCGAGCTCGACGGTGAAGTGGCCGACGCCGGAGGAATTGCGCAGGAGCGATGCGGGCGCTTCGAGCACGGGCGGTTCGGTGCCGACTGGCAGGCGGAGGAAGTTGGGCGTGCCGAGGATCGAGAGGTTGCCCAGCAGAAATACGGGCCACCAGCGCCAGCCGCGCGGCAGGAGCAGGTTGAAGGCGAGCGTCATCGGCAGGAGCACGCGGGTGGCGGCGCTCGGGTAACCTTCCCACACCGACTCGCCGAGCACGGCCGTCAGCAGGCCGAAGGACGCGCCGATCCGCCACCAC